>CAZFWN010000003.1:0-99744 GCA_964522745.1 uncultured Ktedonobacterales bacterium | reverse complement strand
TACGAACCGCCCTGACCGCTGTCAACAAAGTACCGGTAGAGCGGGGTGCTGAAAGGCAACATCTGGATGGGAAGAACCAAGTACTTGCTCACGGATGGTGAGGGCGTACTGGAAGAGCAGTTCAGCTTCCACATACTTCCCTTGGGCATCAGAGAGCTTAGCTAGGCTCGCCAGCGCTTGTGCGGTGTCAGGATGTTTTGATCCTAGCATCTGTTCTCGAAGAGTCAACGCCCGCCGGATAAACTCTTCGGCCTGCCTATACAGCCCTCGTTCGCTCAGATACCACCTGACATGATGCAGGAGCCGTGTGGCTTCAGGGAAGCACAGGTCGTACTGTTCGATCAGGATCGCACCCACCTGTGCATGAGGCAGATACCGCTCACATCGGGAAAGGCCGCATTGACGGCACCTATCACCCGCTCAGCCCATTGGCACTGAGTGGCGTGGTCGAGTCCATCCCTCAAGACCGCCTGCACTAGCCGATGGATGGTAAGTACCTTGCTCTCCGGGTCGCGTCGGACCAGTGAATAGCGCCGCAGAATGCGCATGGCCTCGTTCAACTGTAGCAGATCGGCAGCCACTAGTCCCAGCACAACAGATCCCTCCATAATGATCTCTTCTGGTATCGCATCTGGCTGTAAGAAAGCAAGCAGCCGCAAGAGTTCGGCGGCAACCGGGTTCGCCTGCTCCACCTGCTGAAAAGAGAGCGCCCAGGTACTAGCAACCATCTCTGGATAATCAGTAGATTCAACACCAGGCCGACTGAGCAGGAGGCGACGATGGCGTTCATAGAGCGTAAGGTAATCAGCGAGGTTGCAACCCGTCTCTTCAAGATAGACTCCTGCCTGGTCGAGCGCCAGTGGCAAGCCATCCACCGCCTCCACAATGGCCCTGGCCTGACTATAGAGCAGACGCGAAGCATTATCTAGAGGGGCATCCGGGGCGAGCAGCTTAGCGCGCCGCAGCAACGACAACGCTCCCTCGACCCGATCCAGTTTCTCCACGTCCAAGTTTTCAGCGACGACCCCGGTGGCCTGAGCGCGGGTCGTGAGCAGCACCTGTCCAGACTCTCCACTGGGCAAAAAGTCTTCGACCAGGGTGAGATCATCCGCGTTGTCCAGAATGAGCAACCAGCCAGACTCCTGCCTCAGCCAGCGCTTGACCGCCGCGACCGCACGCATGTGGTCCTGATCCGTTCGCTCTGGCAGGCAGCACGCACCCAGAAGGCCGCGCGATACAAATGCCGATAGCGATACGCATACTCAATGGCTGTCTGCGTCTTGCCGATCCCCCAGCCCGGTCAGCGCCTGTGATTGGGTCAGCGCGGCACGGTACGTCTGGTCCAATTGCCCACGCAGACGCTCCAGCAGAGTGGTGCGCCCGGTGAAGAAAGGATTACGACGAAAAGGCACGTTCCAAAAGCGGGCCGGGTCCGACACCAGTTCGGACTCAGGAGCCGGAGGCACGCTGGGGAAGATCTCTGGCTCTTCCACTGGTGCTTCTGGCAGCAGCCCAAGCTCGCTGGCGGTTTTGCCAAATACCTGGCACAGCCGCTCCACATAGTACGGGCTGGGCGTGGCGTTGCCGCGCTCCCAGCGGGTAATCATTGTATCCTGCGCCGGGCGCGCCAATGCGATCCGCCAGCGCATTCTGCGACCAACCCCGCTCTTGGCGCGCCCGGCGCAGGAGTTCATTAGGTGTAGCCTGCGCTGCTTTTTTGACCATCGGCTCCCCCAAGCATAGAGAAGTGGTGGGCCCGCCTCCCGCTCAACAGCCGCTCGTGAGCCATGTCCACCTCCAGCACCTACCCGCCCACTATAGCACAGTCGGCACTCTCGTGCTAGTTCCATGCTAGCTCCATGCTATTCCCTTTGCCGGTCCCCAGGTACACTTGCTTCTGTCAGCAGTGATTTGCCCTTGTGCGCTTATCAAGCGAGGAACATAAGCAACCTACCACCACAACGCTTGCGGCTATCCCGGCGAGCTAGGAGGAAAAGCTATGGCGTGGCAACTAGACCTGATGCACACCCAGATTGGCTTTGCCGTCAAACACATGATGGTGACCACTGTGCGGGGGTACTTCAAAACCTTCACAGCAGAAGTGGACCTGAACGAGCGGCACCCGGAGACGTCCCGCGTGAGAGTGACCATCGAGGCCGCCAGTGTGGATACGGGCGTGGACCACCGCGACAGTCATCTGCATGGGGAAGACTTCTTTAACGTTGAGCGGGTTCCGACGATCACCTATTCGAGCAAACGAGTGGAGAAGCTCGATGAGACCCACTATCGAGTGGTGGGCAACCTGACCTTGCGTGGGGTGACCCAGGAGGTGCCGCTCAAGTTCACAGTGGGCGGCACGCGATGGGGCTGCGCGCAGGAGCCTTTGCGGCTAAAGCCACCATCAGCCGCAAGAAGTTTGGCATGACCTTTAACATGTACCTGGAGAATGGCGGGTGGATGGCCAGCGATCAGGTCGAACTCTCCACCCAGGCCAGAGGTGGTCGAGCCGGTGGCCCTCGCCGTTTGAGCAGGAAGGGATGGGCAGGGATGCCATCCCTTCCTGCTCAACACAGAAAGCAGCTCATTCACCGTTCGCTAGGAAGGAGACTCGCATGCCTACCCTGACTGATGCCCAACTGGAGAATCTGATCAAACAGCATACGCTGGAGTTCCACTTCCATCCATCCGAGCCGTATTACCTGACCACCGTTGATGCGTATCTTAAAGAATGTGGTGCTGATTGATCCCAATGTCCCCCAGTCAGGAGCCCAAACCAATGGGCCTACGATACTGCCTTGCACTCAGCGAGCGTTGCCAGCTATCTGCAAATTGCCGTAGATACCGATCAGGGCGTGATATGTGGGAGCAATCAGCAGGTAACAGTCCATGTCAGGACGGTGGACCTGGGGCCACGCCCTATTATGGCAGGCGGTCATCGAGGAGGAGCAGTAGTTTGGGAGTGCCTGTTTCCTGTACATCCACCAGGAGGGGATTAGCTGATATGCTTCCTCAGGCAAACACTGAAGCGATATGCTGTTGTGCGAATCCTGGCCCCGTTGACATGCCTTTGCCGGCAATGCCCGTGACGATATGGATTACACCTTCTATCGTCTCAGTATAAACTTCGCCTTGTGGGTTGATAAGGTAATAGCCGTTCCACATTTGATGTATCTGCCAAGTGGGCAAGGCGAGCATCCGCTGGCCGTATTCCAGGATAGCTCCATTGATCAGGCTATTCGTCGATTCTTCGCCCCTGTGCGCCTCTTGAAATGTGCTGTATTCGTGAGAATCGCCGATAATCACCGAACCGTCCGCCGTCTGTTTGAAGAGCAGATGAATGCCATATTCCCGCAGCCGCTCGTCCACCAGTTGTTCCCGCAAGAGCTTATAAGAGGGGACCGATTTGAAGGCAGGATAGCGCTGGATAGATAACCCAGAGAGGATGGAATGCGGCAAGAGACGTTGCGGCAGCGGAACGGTTTGCATCATCTGTAATTTGCAGACTTTTAACCTGCTCTCCCGAAAGACCTCTGGAAACAGCGTGCGGTATTCTGCGCCGCTACATACAAAGACTCGATCTGCTGTAAACATGGTTCCTTTGGCATCTTTCACCAGACATCCCTGCCCAGTAGCTTCCACTGACACGACGTTGGTTTGCGGGAGATAGTCCAACAGCCCCCTTTCGACAAGAGAGGGTATCAATTCCATGAGCATTCGCTGGGGATCCAGCGTGAGATCATCAGGGAAGAGCAATGCTCCGGTGCAATAGTTCTCCTGAATAAATGAATAGCGCGAGTGCGCTTCGCCGGCTTCGAGATAGGAACAGTGATAGATGGGCGCATATGCCTGGGCGAATTCCGCCAATACGGCGCGCTCTGTTTCCGTTGAGGCAAGGTACAGGCTGCCGGTGCGCTGTACGCCAATGTCATGTTCCTGTTGCAGTGCCAGATAGATCTCGCGGCTGACGCGAGCGAAGGCTGCCCATTCGCCATCAGCCTCAACAATGGATTGGACAATCATGCCAAAGTTGCGCGTGGAGGCATCGCTGGGAAGTGCGTTGCGCTCGATCAGGAGGGTCTTATATCCCTTCTGGGCGGCAAAGTAGGCGTGAAATGTTCCGAGTACGCCAGCGCCGATGACAATCACAGCAGCATGGTGGCGCTCTCTCGATAGCAAGAAGGTCATGGCCTCTTCTCCTCTGGCGCTGCTCAGCTACGCAAACAATGCGGGCACATCGGCCACGCTCTGGAGCAGCCGTGTATGTGGGCAGGGGCTGAGCGTAGCGGCGGTATGAGCGCCACTGAGGACGCCAATTACCTCGCCGCAGCCCGCGTTAGCACCCTCCTCCAGGTCGGCTGGTGAGTCGCCAATTTTCATCACCTGGCGCACGTTAAGAATGCCTAGGCGCTCCATCGCGCGGAAGATCATATATGGGGCAGGGCGTCCTCGCGTGACATCGCTTGAGAAGACCGCTAGATCAATTAAACGCCCAGGCCAGTTCAGCCGCTCCATAATCAAGCCGCCAATGGTCACATCAAAGCCGGTATCGGTGGCGACCTTGATGCCATGTGAGCGCAGAAAGGCAAAGGTCTCTTCCGCGCCGGGAATCGGGGCCAGGTGCTGGTCGTAGGCTGCCTTCATCTGCGCTAGGAACGTCTCCAGCGCGGTGTCAGCCACTTGTTCGGCCTCTGGTGAGCCGGCTGGATAGCGGCGCGCAGCCAGCATACCAAAAACCTCGCGCTTGTTCAGACCCATCAGCGCGTTCAGTTCTTCAGGTGTGCCAGGCAGGCCGTGCGCCCGCGCTGTCTCGACCAGACACCGCAGGACTGCGCCATTATCTTCTACGGTTGTCCCAGCCAGATCAAAAACGACCAACTGGATTGGCTCCATGTTTTCCTCGCTTTAGCTTGGATGTGTCAGACGCTCAACACCTGGCAGGCTTCAGGAGCAAACGAAAGCCTGACCTCTTGCCCGGTATCGTACCCACGTGCCTGCTGACTGGGAACATCAGCGGTCAGTAGAGTGGCTTGATCGACGCGCACATGAAAGCGCGTAAACGGCCCTAGGAAAGTACGTAGATCAATGACTCCCGTAATCGAATTGTGTGGGCCATTGCCGTTATGGTTCATCTCCCCATTCAGCCGCTCGATGCTCAATTCCTCTGGGCGGACAATGACCAGCGCGCTAGCACCATCTTTCAAGTGAGTCGCAGCGGGAACACGCAGGGTCCGATTGCCAGCCTGAAACACTCCATCAGCACCTGACGTCAGCACACCGCTGAATTGATTGCTTGTGCCAACGAACGTGGCAGCAAAGGTTGTGCGAGGATTACTGTAGACCTCTTCGGGCTGGTCAAGCTGCTCGATCTTGCCCTTAGTCATAACGGCAATTCGATCAGAGATTGCCAACGCCTCTTCCTGGTCGTGGGTGACATAGATCGCGGTCATCTTGAGCTGCTGTTGAATGTGGCGAATTTCGTTGCGCAGCAATACACGCACCTTCGCATCCAGCGCCGAGAGCGGCTCATCAAGCAACAAGACCTTGGGTTCAACCGCCAAAGCGCGGGCCAGAGCGATACGCTGCTGCTGCCCGCCAGAAAGCTGATGCGGATAGCGGCGGCCCATTTCTCCCAGTCCGACTAACTCCAGCAGTTCAGCACAGCGCTGCTGGATGCGCTCTTTGGATACACGCTTGATGCGCATGCCAAAGGCAATATTCTGTTCAGCGGTCAGATGGGGAAAAAGCGCATAGGATTGAAAGACCATCCCCATTGGTCGTTTGCTTGCCAGCCGATGGGTAATATCCTCGCCATCCAGCAAGATACTCCCTGTTGTTGGAGTCTCAAAACCGGCTACCATACGGAGGATGGTCGTTTTGCCGCAGCCGCTTGGCCCCAGAAGGGTCAAGAACTCGCCTTTCTCGACAGCGAGATCGATCTGGTCAACAGCGAACACTCGCCCAAACTGTTTTGTCACGCTCTTTAGCTGAAGAAACGCCACATTCAACTCCTTCTCACTTGGTTGCTGCAATCTCTATATCGCCTTCCTTGCCGGCGCGTCCGGGGGCGCGCCGCACCAGGAAGATGATAGCAAGCACACAGAGCAGCGTTAAGATAAAACTCAAGATGGCGAGCGAAGCTGCTTTATGGGCATCGTTTTGTCCGGTCACATCCAGATAGATGGGGAAGGTATAAAGGCCAAAGAGACTGGCTATCGTAAACTCGCCCATAGCGGTGGAGAATGTCAACAGCGCCGCGCTAATCACTCCCGGCCAGATATTAGGCAGCACCACCATCAAGAAGGTTCGCCACCAGCCACTCCCCAGGCTATAGGCTGCCTCGGTGAGTGTAGTCGTGTTAATGGCGCGTAAGCTGTTATCAATCGGGCGATAGACGAATGGCAAAGAAATAATGACATAGGCGCAGACCAGCAATTGTGGGGTATCGACGATATTGAAAGGGTCCGCACTCAAGACGGGAACCAGCCCCAACGAAAGCACATTGATCAGGGTGCTGGATGAGCCATAGACCTCTACTAGCCCCAGCGAAAGAATCACAGCGGGCAACGCAAAAGGGATTAAAGTCAGAAAATCCAGCAACGGGCGCGCTCTGGGCACGCGCAGATGCACCCAATAGGCCGTCGGCGTGACCAGAGCTATCGCCAATAATGTGCTAGCGAGAGAGAGAACCAGCGAAAGCTTGATGGTATCCCAGAAATTAGCGTCACTGAAAATCTGTTGATAGGTATATGCGATGCCTTTGGGACTGGATAAACCGAAGGCAAGCGTTGCCCCCAGGGGGGTCAGGAGATAGACGATCACCAGGAAGAGTACCAGGCTGCTCAGCCCAACGCTGCGCCGCGCTGGTCGGCTTTTTTCAACTGCTACGCTCATACTATCGTCCTGTCCAGACGCTGGCGCGGCGCGCTAAAGCGACATACAGCGAGATCGCCACCAGCAAGACAACAATCATGCCAACCGCCAGCGCGTTACCCAGGCCCGTGTCAACGGACACATTGCCTGCTACTGCATACCCAATCAAGATCGGCACAATGTTAATTTCTCCCTGGGCTAAGGCGTAGGCAGTGGCATATGCTCCAAGGGAATTGGCAAAGAGCAGCATTGCGGCGGCAATCAGCGATGGCAGCAAGATCGGCAGAGCGACTCGTCGCCAGTAGATGAAGCCAGATGCGCCCAAATTTGTGGCAGCCTCACGCCATTCAGGCCGGAGCGCATTGAGTGCAGGCAGCATAATAAGAATCATCAGTGGTAATTGAAAATAGGTGTAGACAATGACCAGCCCCCAGAAGGTATAGAGACTGAAATGCAGGTCATAGATGTTGACATGGAGCCAGTTCTGAATTGCCACCGTAATAAAGCCAGTAGCGCCCAACGTCGCAATAAAGGCAAACGCGAGTGGGACACCGGCAAAGTTGGCAGTGATACTGGAGAACCCAACCAGGAAGTTTCGCAGCCAGCTAGAGCGCAGGCTATAGACGCCATAGGCGGCCAGAAAACCAACCACCGTGCCAGTGAGAGCCGTTACCAGAGAAAGAAAGATGCTTGTTTGAAAGGCGTGGAGGTTGTTTATTTGCTGGAACAGCCGCTGGAAGTTATTGAATGTCAGCGCGCCGGTGGTGTTGTCACTCACACTACCCTGAACGACGACCACTGCTGGCAAGAGTTCAAAGAGCAGGCAGAATAACAAAAATGGGACAAGCCCTAGCCAGCTTCGGAAGCTATAGCCCCAGGCAATACTATATGGCCGATTGGGCCTGGCATTTGATTCGTCCCGCTCCAATACCGCATCTGCGACTGTTACCTCTACTGCCCCTTGTAATTCCATGTGAACCCCTTCTTGGATAAGCGGAAACGGCAGCGTACTATCTTTCAGGTGATGGTACGCTACCGGAATTGTAGGCTGCGGCTCGTTTATTGCCCAGCCACCTGGGGCCAGTTCTGGTTGACGACGTTCGCAGCGTTGGTCAACTGATTGAGATCGGTAACAAACTTGACACCCGCATACTGCTCAGACGGCGGCAGTTTGGCTGCCAGATCGGCGGGAATCTTCCCCGCACTGGCTAGCTCCTGATAGCGCACGGGATGAGCATAGCCTGTCAGGAAGTAGAGTTGACCCTCATCAGAGAAGAGATATTCAATCCACAGGCGCGCGGCATAGGGGTGGGGAGCGGTCTTGTTAACGATGGAGACGTAGGGGCCGGCAATCGAGCCATCCGAAGGAATGACCACCTTCAGATTGGGCTTACCCGCCAACTGGTCACGAAAGCCCAGGCCCAAATAGTCCCAGAAGATGCCGATGGCTACTTCGCCCGTCGTCATATTGGCAATGTTAGCGCGCGCCGCCGTAAAGTTGCCAATCTGCTTCAGCTTGGCAAAGAAATCAATGCCGGGCTGAATATTATCCAGGCTGCCACCGTTTGCCAAAGCGGCTGAGTAGACAGCGATAAAGGCGTCATTGGCCTGGCGTGGGTCGCCATCGATGCCTACCATATTTTTATAAGCCGGATTGAGCAGGTCTTGGAAAGAAGCTGGCGGAGTTGATACTTTATCGGTGTTGATGACCAGCGCCTGGGTGCCCCAATATTCGGTACACCAGTACCCATTCGGGTCTTTCAGATTGGCCGGAATGCCATCCCAATGGGCATGCTTGTAGGGAGTAATCAATCCCTGTTGAATGGCCTGGGGGCCAAACTTAAAGCCGACATCACCGATGTCTCCATGCGGATGGTGGATGGAATTCTTGAAGACCTCAAGTTCCTGAGCAGAAGAGTATTCAGCTTCGGCCTGATAGGCAATAGGAATGCCGTAGTTCTTGCTGTAGCCTGCAAGAATATCTTTATAGTCGGCCCATTCCGGCGGAATGCCGATAGCCTGAAGTTGACCCTCGCCCTTGGCTTTGGACACCAAGGTCTGCATATCAATGGGGCCTGCCAGATTAGGACTGGAGGCAGTGGTAGTTGTTCCGCACGCCTCCAAAAAAGCAGCAAGAGCCGGCACCGAAAGACTAATAGCGCCGGCACGCTTGAGGAAACTCCGACGGCTGTGTGCGGCAACAAATGCACTAAATATACCAGAAGATTCTGGGCTGCTCACGAGATGATACCTCCATCAAGCTGGGTTGAACAAAGGTTTAATAAACCACACGATTCCCACCTCACCCATCGCTAGCGAAAACGAGTGAGCGCTTGCCTTACTATAGCGTTCGCAGGTTAAAGAAAAACCAAAACCATGTTAATCTTTGTGATTTGTCGTGATTCCTGGTGGGGCACATAATAAAGGAGGAAGCCTGTGTTCTCAGAATGTCGCCAAAACGCGCACGAGCAGTTTGGGGAGTTTCTAGAGAGAGTGACTTTGTCTGCCCGTCGGTGCGAGGAAGTGCATCAGTGGGCAGTTGAACACCTAAAAAAGCAGGGCTAAGTAGTGTGGAGATGGCACGAGAATGCGAGTACCTGAAACTCAAGCGGACCCGGCTGCTTCGGAAGTTACAGGGTTACATATCGAGGTTTCGTCTTTTCCCCTGCTGCTCAATCTCTTGCCATCAAGGAGCCGTGTTCAGTGTGCCAGTCCAGGTGCTGGTCTCGTTCACCGGCAGTACGGAGCCAGCCATCCCTAAGCAGGTAGATGGCTCGGTTCCATGACTCATCGTCCCCATCCCACTCAGGCTGGTGGGACTGGTAAATAACCCTTCCAGGTGGTACATCCAGGGAGCCTCAGCAGTTGTTGAGCAAGTGCCTCCTGAGCCGGTAAAACCGAACTGCAAAACCATCCGCATATAGATGAGCTTGCCACCTTTATAAGAGATGCTACACGTGGTCGTCGTGGTATCGGTGACTCCTGCATTATTAGGGTCTGGATACGAGTGGGGCGGCCCATCATCCATTGGCCCGCAGACCGTGCCCGCTGCTGGATCGGGGCGGCCCATGACCAGCACCAGATTCTGGGGGTTGCCAGGGAGGTGAGGGGAACTACCGTTGAGGATGGTGATCGTGATTGTAAAGCTGGCATCATTAGGGGGCGCGCCATTGGGTCCAGGCGTGTTGGCCTCGCCCGGCGGCACAATTGTTACAGCTACCCTCTGCTGGGCGGTCTTGCCCCTGGCATCTCTGGCGGCCAGCCTATGCGCTTCAAAGCTCCAGCCGGCAGTGATCGTCAGATCAGCATGGAAATTGCCATGAGCCTCGCTCTGTACAGGTTGAGCGCCGGGAGCGGGTTGCCCATCGAGCAAGAAGGTAATGGCAGCGTTCGGCGAGAAGCGGCGCCCGCCCACTTGCAGCATGGTGCTGGTTGAGCCAGTGGGTATCATCGCGCATAGCGCGATGATGATTTAGAGGCCGTCGCACGGCTCGGGCAAAGTCAACAAGAAAAGGGCCGCTTCTGTCACATCCCCAACGAGCTGGCAGAGCAAACAAGGCGAGGGAGCCTATCCGCGTACTGGTGGCTCCCTCTTGAGGGCATTGGTTATTCTGGTTTAGGAAATGATGCAACTCATGAAGTCGGTGATGTCGATTTATTCAACCTCAGCGCATTCCCATGCGTAGGGCACCATCCAGACGGATAACTTCTCCGTTGAGCATAGCATTCTCGATAATATGTTTTGCCAGGGCGGCATATTCACGCGGCTGCCCCAAACGCGGTGGAAAGGGCACCTGCTGGCCGAGGGAGAGCCGAGCCGGTTCGGGCAAACCGGCGAGCAGCGGCGTATCAAACAGGCCAGGGGCAATCGTCATCACCCGAATCCCTGACCGCGCCAGATCGCGCGCAATTGGCAGCGTCATGCCAACGATCCCGCCCTTCGAGGCCGAGTACGCCGCCTGTCCAATCTGTCCATCGAAGGCCGCCACCGAGGCAGTATTAACAATTACGCCTCGCTCGCCCTCTTCGTTGGGCGTATTGGCGGCCATCACCACAGCCGCCAGTCGAATCGCGTTGAAGGTGCCGATCAGATTCACCTGAATTACTCTGGTGAACGCGGCCAGACTTGCCGGCCCATCCTTGCCAATGACCCGCTCGGCAGCGCCGATACCTGCACAGTTGATGAGGATGTGCAGATTCCCGGCATGCTCAATCGCTGCCTGCACTGCTGCCTGCATCGATCCTTCCTCAGTGACATTGGTTTGAACAAAGCGCGCAGCCTGCCCCAAGCCCTCAGCCAGCGCCGTTCCCATCTCATGATTCAGGTCGGCAATTACCACCTTCGCTCCAGATTGACTGAGCAAACGCGCACACGCCTCCCCCAGGCCCGACGCCCCGCCTGTCACCAGAACTCCTTTGTTCTCCAACTGCATAGATTTTCCCTTTCTTCCTCGCTCTCTCAGATGGCTCCTGTGGAAAGTAGCATATCACGCCGCGCGCTTTGTCCGCTCAGCTTGTACTGGAACAATGTCCTTGCCCATTCTTGCATCGGGCCGGTAGAATTACTATGGACAGAAATATGATCGTCTGTTGAATAAGCGAAAATGATATGAAACCCTTTACCTACGAGAGTCTGCCAGGCCGGGTCGTCTTCACTCCAGGCGCGCTTGCCCGTTTACCAGAAGAACTTGACCGGCTGCAAAAGCAGCGGGCATTACTCATCGTGACTAATTCAGCAGCCCAGCTTGTGCCAGGAGTCACCGAGCGCCTGGGAGATCGTCTTGTGGGCGTCTTTCGTGGGGTAGAGCAGCATGTCCCTGCTGCGACGGCCCAGCGGGCGCTGGCTGCTGTCAGACAGGCTGGCGCAGATTGCGTCATCGCGCTTGGAGGGGGATCGGCAATCGGCCTGGGCAAAGCCCTGGCTCGTGAAATCGAACTGGCGATCATCGCTCTGCCCACCACCTTTTCTGGTTCGGAGATGACACCCATCTACGGCATCACCGATGAGGGACGCAAACAGACCGGACGCGACCTGCGCGTCTTGCCGCGCACAGTGCTTTATGATCCCGAACTGTTCTACAGCCTGCCGCTGCCTCTGGCAACAACGAGCGGCCTCAACGCGCTGGCGCACTGCGTCGAAGCGCTCTACAGCAACCTTGCCAGCCCTATTACGGACCTGATGGCTGAGGAAGGCAGCCGCGCACTGGCGCAGGGTCTCCTGGCGCTGGCGCGGGATGCCGACGATCACGAAGGCTATCAACTGGCACTCTACGGCGCCTATCTGGCGGGAGCCGTTCTGGGACTTGTGGGGACTGGACTACACCACCGAATTTGTCATATCCTTGGCGGCAGCTTCTCTCTTCCGCACGCCGAAACTCACTCAGTCATCCTGCCGCATGTGGTTCAGTACAACCATGACGCCGCTCCAGAAGCGATGGCTCGATTGGCGCGAGCGCTGGGAACCGAGGACGCACCACAGGGTATCGTTGACCTGGCCGCCCGGCTGCAGGTGCCTAATAATCTGGCGAGGTTGGGCCTCTCTGAAGATCAGCTAAAAGAGGCAGCCGAATTAATTATGGCCTCGCCTCCCTGGAACCCGCGCCCAATCATCCTTGCTGATATGCAGCAACTCTTGCAGGCAGCCTATCACGGGCCGCCTACGTTGTAAACGCACCAATACGATAAGGGTGCTGCATGATATGGGGACTTGCTGCTACAATAAAAGCCACGTTGCAACAAAAGAGGGGCCGATCATGAGCAACAACAGCGAAGAGCAGATTACCCAAAATGTACTGGACAGTATGGCGCAAACGCCCAACCCTCGATTGAAAGCCATTATGACCAGCCTCATCCGCCATCTGCACGCCTTTCTGCGTGAGACAGAACTGACCGAGGAGGAGTGGGCGTTGGGTATCCAATTCTTGACCAGAACCGGCCAGATGTGCGACGAAAAGCGCCAGGAATTTATCTTGCTTTCCGATGTAATCGGCGTAACCATGCTGGTCGATGCCATCAACCATCGCTTGCCAGATGGCGCAACTGAAAGCACGATTTTCGGCCCCTTCTACCGGGAAGGGGCGTCAGAACTGCCAATGGGAGCCACCATCAGCCAGAATGGACGGGGCGAGCCAGTTGTGGTTACAGGGCGGGTACTTTCTACCAACGGCACGCCCATTCCAGATGCCCTGCTCGATATTTGGGAGACCGATGAGAACGGCCTATATGAACAACAAGACCCGGAGCAGCCGGACATGAATCTGCGCGGCAAGTTTCGCACTGACAGCAACGGGCGCTACTGCTTTATCGGTATCAAGCCTGTCTCCTACCCCATCCCAGATGATGGCCCCGTTGGGCAGTTGCTCAGGTCGCTGGCTCGTCATCCCTTCCGGCCAGCACACATCCACCTGCTCGTTTCGGCAAACGGCTTCGCGCCAGTTACGACCCACCTGTTTGTCAAGGAAGACCAGTACCTCGATTCAGATGCCGTTTTTGGAACCAAAGATTCGCTGGTCGTAGATTTTGTCCGGCATGACTCACCTGAAGAGGCTGCACGCTACCACGTCGCTGCCCCATTCTATACCGTCGCCTATGATTTCTTTCTAAAACGGCTCGGCAGTTAGCAATCTAGCGTTATATGCTTAATCTTTCGCCCTCTCAGGGCACCTGTTTCTTACCGGGCATTTCTTCTATCGGCGCTTCAATCATCGGCGCGACTGCTAGAGATGAGGCCGCCGCGCCCAGCGAGACGACCAGACCACCAAGCACCGCCAGCACGCCACCGACCCCTTGCAGGAGCATCATTTGCTCGTGAAGTAGCAGGACAGCAAACAGCGTAGAGAAGATAGGGACAGTCTGTCCAAGAGCAGCCATTTCCCAGGCTTTGAGCAGGCGCAGCCCGGCCTGCTGAGCGAGGTAAGCAAGGCAGAAATTGCTGACAACATAAGTGGGAACCACCCACAAGCTCGTCAGTGAAGGTCTCCAGAGTAGGTTCGGCGCCGCCAGAATCAGCCAAGCGGCTAGTATAGGCACAAGCGTGCCGGCGCCCACCAACAGCCGCAGCGCGCTGAGTGGCAGTGGGTCAACGCGCTCTGCCAGGCGTTTGGCCGGGACATAGCTCAACCCTACGCCGATAGTACCCAACAGGATCAATACATCACCCTGGATACTTTCTCCTGCGCCTATGCCCCCACCCGTCCCGGTAATAACTACCAAAACACCACCCAGCAGCAGCAGCAAAATCCCCAAGCTCTGCTTCGCTCGAATACGCTCGCCGAGCAGAAGCACAGAGAAGAGCAGGGCTGCCAGCCCATTCAATTGTAAGAGCAGCCCTCCCTCCAGCGCAGTAGTATGTGCAAAACCAGCCAGAATCACCAGAAGTGGCAGGGCGGTTCCTGGGCAGGCGAGCAAAAACACCTGCAACCACTCTGTACCCTTGAGCGTAGAGAGAATGGCTAAGGATTTTCTTTTAGTGAGCGCCAGACAGCCTACGAGCAAGAGACCGCCAGCGGTCAGCACCAGGAACGAGATGATGACTATATCAATTTCAGCAGTCACCTGCTTGGCAAGTATGGCCCCAAGTCCAAATAGGGCTGAGGCAGCCAACCCATAGCCGATGCCACGCAGATGCACAGAACGCTCCTTATCAGATAAACAAACACGCTTCGCTTTGGTGCTTCCTATCGTATCACTGTCCTATGTGGCAACAGGACTCTTTTCCTAGAAAGACTCAACAATATTGACAAAGCGGTCAGAAAATTATACAAGAGAATAAGAAAAGCGCCTTGGCGCATCGTCGGCTATATAGTTTTTTGTTTATGCTGGTGCATAATATGCGGGCACATAAACAATACGAGGAGATGTCCACAAGCTGAGCCACATACCCGATTCACGCTTTGACCGAACCGCTCTCTCATCTTCTCTCAGAGGGGAGTGTCTACATGCGCTATGACGAAGTACCTCACGCGGGCATCAACGAACTCATGCGCTGGGTTCGTAGGCAAGGGAAACAGGTACTCTATATGCGTACCTGGTCACAGGCAGGGCAATGGGCCGCCCATATCGAATTGCAGGACATGCCGCCGCTGCATGCCTGGATGAAACCATACAAAGCTGGATTTACAATCATCAGCGTGCCAGAAGAGCCGACCTGTCCCACCTGTTCTGGTGCCATGCCGGCGCTCTCTCGCCTCCAGATGGCTGAAGAACATCTGGCTGAACAGAAAGCGTTCTCTGGAGCCTATTGAGCCTGTTATGCCTGCTTTTCACGCAGCGTGCTGAGCCGCCGCATCTCCGGCCAGATCAGCATAACTAGCAGTACGACCAGGATGGTCCCGATACCACCGCCAACAACCGAAACAACGGGGCCAAAAAACTGCGCCGTAATGCCAGACTCAAAGCCACCTAATTCGTTGGAGATACCAATAAAGAGCGTGTTCACAGCAGCCACCCGGCCACGCATCTCATCTGGCGTTCTCACAAGCAGGAGTGTGCTGCGAATAACGACGCTGATATTATCGAACCCTCCCATGAACAAGAGCATCAGCAGCGAGAGCCAGAAGAGATGCGAGAGGCCAAAGATAATGGTTGCCAAACCAAAACCAATAACAGCAAGCAGCAGAGTCCGCCCCGCTTTCTGGAATGGGCGGCGGTGCGCCAGCGTGAGGGCAACGCAGATCGCGCCAATTGATGGAGCGGCGTTCAACCAGCCCAGGCCAATCGGGCCAACATGCAGAATATCTTTTGCATAGATAGGCAACAGCGTGGTGGCCCCACCAAGCAAAACGGCAAACATATCCAGAGTAAGTGCCGCCAGGATAACCTGCGTTCGGCGCAGAAAACTGACCCCCTCAACCAGCGCGTGAAGCGTTGAGCGCTCACGCGCTATTTTCTGCGGGCGCGCCTGCTGGCTTCCTCGTAGAAACACGAGCAAAAGCGCAAAGCTGAGTGCCGCAAGAGCGTTGAGCAGATAGACAAGCGTGGCATCTCGAAAGAGCGCGATGAGCAGCCCGCTCAATGTTGGGCCAAGTACAGACGCCAGTTGCCAATTGCTGCTGCTCCACGTGGCTGCATTTTCAAAAACATCCTCAGGGACCGTTTGCGACGTCAGGGCCGAACTGGCGGGCCGGCTAAATGCACTGCCTGTCCCCAGGAGCAGCAGGCATCCATAGATCAAGAAAAGCGACCCATGCCAGGCAGAGAGCAAGACCAGCCCAAGCGAGGCAAGGGCAAGGAGACCCTGGGCTATCATGACCACTTGCTTCCGATTAAAGCGGTCTGCTATCTGTCCCGCAAGTAACGAGAGCAAGAGTACCGGAAGCACCAACACCAACCCCACAATGCCCAGCACCAGCGCGGAGCCAGTGCGCTCATACAGTTGCCAGCCAATCGCCACCTCCAGCATTCTATTGCCCAGCGTGGCAATGAGTGAGCCGGCGAAGAGGAGACGAAAATCACGAAAACGGAGCGCGCGATAGGGATCATGGGCAGTAGCTACTTCATCTACAGGCGATGGAGTTAAGACAGCGCTTGCCCGGATTGGTTCAAGAGACGAGGATTCATTCGGATCTGTTTGAGCCATGTAGCTTCCGTTCTATAAACAGGGATCGGTGCAACGAGTTGATAGGGGTCTCCTCTCATACTCTGACCTTGGGGTGCAAACAAGAGGCGGGCAAACGGACGAAGATAATCGTCAACAACCGGAACAGCATAAGGAGTTGCAGCGCAGAGCGCCTTCAGTAAAACCTTAGAAATCGAAAGGTAGTATAGCAGACTGGTGGCATGGCGTCCAGATGAGCGATCCTTGTAGGCCAGAAGGTAGCGAGACCCACAGATTTTTCTTGTAATTGAGCCTACTCTTCGTATCAGACAATGAATTCTGACAGAGAGGATCGCTCCATGCAAACCAATGCTCCTGAACGGCTTGATGTCCTGCTTGTCACTACCGAGCCATTCAACGCAGAAATACCACCAAAGGCACTGCAAGCGCCCATCACAGCGACCACGCACCACTATGTACGCAGCCATTTCCCCGCCCCCCAGCACGATGGAACCCTCACCGTAGACGGCGTAGTAGACTACCCGCTCACCCTGACGCTCAACGACCTGCTGGCCCTACAAGCGACCACCCTTTGTGTCACGCTTGAATGTGCTGGCAATGGTCGCCTGGGATTCCAGCCACTGCCCAGAGGCGAACCCTGGGGCTGGGGAGCCGTAAGCACTGCCATGTGGACGGGCGTTCCCCTTGAAGTAGTCCTCGCACTGGCGCACCCTCGACCAGAGGGATATGCCGTGCTTTTTGAAGGTGCCGATCATGGATCCCATGAAGGGCACCCTGATGCTCCCTATACTCGCGCACTCACCCTTGCAGAGATACAGCCGTTGGGAGAAGATATTTTGCTCGCCTACATGATGAATGGAGAGCCACTCACCCCCGATCACGGCGCTCCCTTCCGCCTGATCGCGCCAACATGGTATGGTATGGCCTCCGTCAAATGGCTGCGGCACATCAGGGTGGTGACAACCCCGTATCAGGGCCAATTCCAGACAGACTCCTACGTCTACCGCTGGACGGATGGCAGCCAGGAACCAGTAACAACCATGCGCATCAGGGCGCAGGTCACTGACCCACTCCCTGGGACAGTTCTGGCACGCGGGACGCATACCATCCGGGGCAAAGCCTGGTCTGGCGCTGGAACAATCACGGCGGTAGAGATCAAAATTGACAGCCAGGATGTCTGGCAGCCAGCCTTGCTCGCCCCACCAGGCGGGCAATATGCCTGGCAGGAATGGGCGTTCGATTGGAACGTAACAGAAGTTGGACGGCATGTCATCCAGGCGAGGGCGCACGACAGCACCGGAACGGTGCAACCAGACCAGCCCGCCTGGAACAAGTTGGGCTATGGCAACAATGCCATCCAGCCTTGCATCGTAGATGTGCATTGACAGCTTCTCTACAATGCTGTACCCTGGGTACAAGATGAGTCTGGCCCGCTAGTGGCGCTTCGAGGTTGTGTAGGAAGCGAGGGAGGGCGTTGGCAATGTCTACCCAGGGACACTCTATACCTACAAGCCGCCGTATCTTTCTTAGTTCCACCCATGTTGATCTCCTCCCCTATCGTGAGCAAATCCGCGACGTCCTGGGGCGCATGGATCAGTTCCCGGTTACGACAGCGCACAGTGAAACACCGGATGGTGAGCCTACAAGCGTCGCACTTGAACAACTCGCCAGCAGCGAGGCGTATATCGGCATTGTCGCCTGGCGCTATGGTTCTCTCCCGCCAGGCGAAACCCGCTCTGTCACCCATCTAGAATACCTGGAGGCGAAACGCCTGGGGTTGCCTTGCTTTCTGTTCCTGGCCGATGACCAGACGGGGCACGATGATGGCCCCAATGCCCTCTTTCCCACTGCCACTCGTGATCCAATCCATCGCCAGCAGTTGCTCGCCTTCAGAGAAGCAATTAAACAAGAGCAGGGAGTCGTTACTTTTACGACGCCCGACGACCTCGCCACAAAAGTCGCTGCCGTCCTCAATGGCTACCTCCTCAAGAAACAGGAGGAGGAGTGGCGCAACAGGCCGCGACCGCCACACATCCTGCCATTGGCGCCGGCGAGCTTCGTCGGACGCGAGCGAGAACTACAGATAGTAGTCGAAGCGCTGCGCCCCGGCCAGCCGGTGGCTCCCGCTGTGGCCCTGGTTGGCATGGGCGGTGTTGGGAAATCTGCGCTGGCGGCCCAGGCCGTCCACCGACTGACCGAGGACGAAACCACCTTCCCTGGCGGTGTAACCTGGGTGCGCTGCAATGAGCGCCAGGGATTCGCCGGCCTGGTTTGGGTCTACGATCAATTGCTGGCCGCCTGGAATATCAGTATTGCCCCGGAGGAGCGAGGCCGCGCCGCCACAGATGAAGACGAGGCCAATCTGCGCGAGCGGGTGCTGCGCACCCGGCTCCAACCGGCCAGCTCTAGCGAGCCACCTCCTCCAGCGTTAGTTCTGCTGGATAACGTGGAGTATGACCTGCCACTCCATCGCGCACTGATAACGCTCGGCGCCCTCAATATGAGCATACTGCTGACGATACGAGCAGAGCCAGCTTCTTCTCGCCCGCAGTTGGTGCCACTCGATGTGCTGGAGCCTGAGCCAGCAAGGCATCTCTTCGCTAGCCACTATAAGGATCGGGGCGGCGCCTGGGAACTCACCCGCGACGAACCGCCAGCCGCAGCCGTCGTGGCGGCGCTTGGCTACCTGCCGCTCGCCATTCTGCTGGCCGCTGCACGCGCCGCTCGCACCCATCTGAGCGTAGTAGCGCTGGCCCAGGAATTTGAGCAGCCAGGATTACTCTCGCGGCTCAAAGACCCCTTGAAGAAGAGCGAGAGCGTGCGCTATTCGTTTGAGCGCAGCCTGACGCTGCTCACCCCCGCTCAGCGCGTGCGATTTGTAGCGCTGGGGCTGCCTGATGGCCCCGATTGGCCGCGCCCGGTGATTGAGCAGATGCTCAGCACCGTGCCGCCAGATGACCGCGAGGCCAACCCGCCAGAGGATGACCTTGAACTGCTGACCGCGCTCTCGCTCATCACCCTGCTGCCCCCAGAACTGTCTCCAGACAACACAGCCCAGGCGGCAGCCAGACCAATAGCGCCTCGTGTGCGCCTGCATCCGCTGCTGCAAGAACTGGCGCGTGAGGAATGGGCACGCCAGCCCAAAAAGATACAGGCGCTGGCCCTTGGAGCGCTGCTGGACGCAGTGGGCGCCCTGATTCTGGAAGCCCCACGCGATTTTGCCAGGCTGGCACGCGAGGAAGCATTGATCGCCGGGACGATCCGCCGTGTCTCCAGCCAGCGGATCAAACTGCCTGAATTGAACACAACCATTCAGATGCTTTTTGACTATATCCAACTTGGCGGCCACTGGCGCCTGGGTCTGGAACTCTTCACCTTGCAGCGCAACGCCCGACGCGACCTGGGGGATCGGCCCGGCGAAGGCGCTGTGCTGATTAAACTCGGTGGCCTTGCTATGGCCCTGGGGCGCTCAGAACAAGCCATCTGGACGCTTGAACTCGCGGTCACGACCCTGGAGGGCGACAAAAACCAGGCGATGCGTGCTATGGCGCTTGGCACGCTCGGTACTCTTGCAGATATGCTGGGGCAGAGGGAAGCGGCCAGGCGCTACACAGAACAGGCAATGGTAGAGCAGCAGCAGAGCGGCAATCGCTTAGGGGAGGCGCTCGCCCATCAGGATTTGGCCCTGACGGCCTTTAAGCTGGGACACCGCGACGAGGCACTTCAGCATGAGCAAGCGGCACTGGCGGCGGCGCAGCAGATCGACTCTCTGCGTGACCGAGGTACAGCCATCCACCACCTGGGCAACCTGGCAAAGCTTATGGGCCGGCTTGAAGAGGCCCAACATCACTATGAGCAAGCCCTGCTCTGGCTGCGCGAGTCACATAACCAGCCAGAAGGGCACACCCCCCAAAACAACCTGGAACACCTGCTCCTCACGTCAGGAGATCGCCAGGACGAGGGCGCGACCTTGAAAGACCTGGGACAACTGCTCCAAATGCGCGGGAAGCATGATGAGGCCGCTCATGCCTACCTCGATGCTCTGGCATTTGCGCGTCGGGTGGGAGATCGAGGCACTGAAAGCGATGCACTCGAAAGCCTGGGCACCCTGGCAAGAGTGCAGGGGCGCAATGAGGATGCCGCTGGCTATTACCAGCAAGCGCTGACGGTAGCCCACGACTTAGGAGACCGCCGCCGCGAACTAGAACTGCTCCGGCAGCAAGGGCAATTATCTCAAGCTACCGGCAATCCTGCGGATGCCATTCTCTCCTGCGAGCAGGCATTGAGCATCTCACGCGAGATAGGGGAACATCCGCAAGAAGCTGCAACGTTGATTTTGCTTGGGCGCCTAGCCTCTGAGAGCGATCAGCCCGCACAAGCATTTGCGTATTTCGAGCAGGCTCTTCCTCTTGAGCGTGCTTTGGGCGAACCCGCTGGGCTGCTAACGACGCTATCGGGCCTGGGCGCGATGGCCCAGCTTCTAGGGCGGCCCGCCGACTCTATGCGCTTCTTCGAGGAGGCACTGCCACTGGCCCTGGCAGCGGACGATCTGCTCATAGCAGCAACCTGCCTGATGGGTCTGGGGACGCAAGCACTGGAGTTGGGACAGCAGGAAGACGCCAGCCGCTTTCTACAACAGAGCCTGGCGCTTCAGCAGCAGATAGGGAACCAGCAGGGCACCACGCTGGTGCTGGGTCTATTAGCAGCGCAAGCCACACAGCAGGGGAAATTGGAAGAAGCGCTCCCGTACTATCAGCAGCGATTGGCACTCTTACAGGTGATGCAAGACCAGGAAGAGATTACCCAGACCCTCCTCACATTGGGCGCCCTGGCACAGAAACTCAAACGACCTGAAGAAGCGCTCGGTTATCTTGAGGAGGCGCTGCCCCGCATGCGCGCTGCTGGCGACCAGGAAAACGAGGCGCTGACCCTGACCAGGATTGGCATGCTGGTGAAGGGGCTAGGCCGCCTGGAAGAAGCGGCTGGCGCGATGCATTCAGCGCTGGCAATTGAGCATGCCGCAGGACGCAAGCGCAACGAGGGGATTATCAGTCTGCAATTGGGCAACCTGGCACATGACCAGCAGCAGCTACAAGAGGCAGCGCATTGCTATCAACAGGCGCTGCAATGCTTCCAGGAGATCGGCGACCAGGCGCTTGTGACACAAGCTCAGGAGAAAATCGCGGCGCTGGACCTTACATTGCCCGCACCACCCCGAAGCCACAGCCCGGCGGAGTAATTCAGGCTATCAGCGAATACAGTGCCATCAAGAGGAACACAAGCAATGGAAACGACCAGCCAGGGCCATCAGTTACCAGGAGTGCATCGCATCTTCGTCAGTTCGACGCGCATCGATCTGATAGCCCACCGCGCAGAGGTGCGCGCCGCCCTGGAGCGTCTAGGGCAGTTTGCGGTGACGATGGAGCAGTTTGGCGCGCAGGATGGCGACGCATCCACCGTCTCGCTTGAAAAGGTGCAGAGTTCCGAAGTCTATCTGGGCATTATCGCCTGGCGCTATGGCTATGTCCCGACAGGCGCGGTCTCCTCCGTTACCCACCAGGAATATCTGGAAGCAAAACGTCTGGGATTGCCCTGCTATCTCTTCCTGGCGGCGCCTGAGACGGAGCAGGATGACAGCCCCACCGCGCTCTTTCCTGCCGCCTTGCGCGACCCGGAGCATCGCGCTCAGCATCTGGCCTTCCGCGATGACCTTCAGCGCGAGCGCGTGGTGGACTATTTCACCACTCCCGCAGACCTGGCAAAGCGGGTAGCGACTGCGCTATATGGCTGGCTAGAGCGCGAGCAGGAGAAGCAGCGCCTTCAGGGGCCACCAGCGCCGCGCAACCTCCCGCTGCCGCCAGTGGATTTCATCGGGCGAGAGCAGGAACTTCAGACGATCATCGAGGCGCTCCGCCCTGGGCAGAATGTGGCCCCCGCTGTCGCGCTCGCCGGGATGGCCGGCGTCGGCAAATCGGCCCTGGCGGCGCAGGCGGTTCAGCGCCTGGCAGAACTTCCCGACGCCTTCCCCGGCGGCGTGACGTGGTTCCGTTGTGACAGCCGCAGCGGATTGCCCGGCCTGATCTGGCTCTATGACCAGATACTCGCGGCCTGGAGCATCACGCTTGCCCCAGAGGAATTGGGCCAGGCAGCGACCCTGGAAGCCGAGGTCGAACTGCGCGAGCGCGTGCTGCTCGCCCGGCTGCACCCTGCCAGCAGCGCGAAACCATTGCCTCTGGCATTAGTGCTGCTGGACAATGTAGAGCATGATCTACCTCTCCAGCAGGCGCTTGAGACGCTCGGCGCCCTCAACATCAGCGTGCTGCTGACGACTCGCATACAGCTTTTCGCCCCGAATTTACGCCTGGTGCAATTGGAAGTGCTGGCGCCGGCAGCCGCGCAGCACCTTTTTGTCACGCGCTTTACCAGCCGGGGAGGTCAGTGGAACACAGAGCGCGACGAAGCTCCCGCCGCAGCAGTGGTAGCGACGCTGGGCGCGCTCCCGCTGGCAATTGAACTGGCCGCCGCCCGCGCCGCCCGAACACAGTGCAGTGTGGCTGCGCTGGCCCAGGAACTTCAGCGGTCTGGCGTACTTTCGCGGCTCAGAGACCCGTTGCAGAAGAACATGGGCGTCCGCTATGCGTTCGAGCAAAGCCTGGCGCTGTTGACACCCGCGCAGCGCGTTCGCTTTGCCGCGCTGGGCCTACCCGATGGCGCCGACTGGCCGCGCCCGCTGATCGAGCGCGTTTTTGCTGCCGTTCCGCCAGACGACGCCGAGGCCGATCCGCAGCAGGATGATTTAGACCTGCTCGTAGCGCTCTCGCTCATCACCTTGCTCACACCGGAGCCGCCTGCGGAGCGCCGCCGCTCCACGATCATCTCATTCGCACCCCGCTCCTCCTTCTCTTCATTCCTGGCCCTGGTGACACCCGATGCCTCGGCAATTAGCCCGCCAGCTACTCACCCTGCCGTGCCGCGCGTGCGGTTGCATCCATTGCTGCGCGAACTGGCGCGCGAAGAATGGGCGCGCCTGCCCGCCGAGATCCAGCAGGCGGCGCTGATGGCGTTGCTGAACGCAGTTGGCGCTTTGATTCAAGAACAGCAGAGCAACTTCGCGGCGCTAGCGCAAGAGGAAGACCTGATCGCTGGAACACTGCGCCGGGCGGCCCGCGAACAAATCGCGCCAGAATATCTTAGCGAAGCTATCGAGCCGCTCTTTGACTATCTTTCCACCGGCGGTCACTGGCGGCTCGGCACCGAACTGCTGACCTTGCAGCGCAATGCCCAGCGCGATCTGGGCAACCGCGCCGGTGAGGGCGCCACGCTGGATCACCTGGGTACGTTGGCAATGAACCTGGGGCGCGTGGAACAGGCGGCCTGGGTTTTTGACCAGGCGCTGGCGATCCGCCGCGCCGTTCAAGACCGCACCGGCGAGGGCGCCACGCTGCATAATCTAGGCTTGATCGCCTATCTGCAGGAACAGATGGAGGCAGCACAGCAAGCTTTCTTAGAGGCGCTGGCGATTGCCCGCGACGTGCAGGATCGGCAAGGCGAGGGTGCCGCGCTCACCAGCCTGGGCCTGGTCGCGCAGACAATGGGGCGGGCCAAAGAGGCAGAACAGCTTTACCAGCAAGCACTGCTCATTCATCGTCAGGTGCAGAACCGGCGGGTCGAGGGCATCACACTTAGCAACCTGGGTTCTCTGGCCCAGACGCAAGGACGCCATGAGGAGGCGGCGCGCTCCTATCAACAAGCGCTCAAAATTCAGCGCAAGATCGGCAACAGGCAAGGCGAAGCAGGCACCCTGAGCAATTTGGGGCTGCTCGCGCAGACAATGGGACATCGGCAAGAGGCGGCGCGCCACCATCAGCAGGCGCTCTCCATTCAGCGCGAGATCGGTGACCGGCGCGGAGAAGGGCTGGGGCTTCAGCAGCTAGGCCATCTGACGCGCGACCAGGGCCAGCTTCAGGAAGCCGCACGTTATTACCGACAGGCGATGCAGATTTTCGAGGAGCTAGGCGCTGCCAGACTGACAGCGCAGGCCAGGGAAGACCTTACCAACCTGGAACATACACGCCCGGCACGCAGGCGTACAAACATGCCAGGATAAATACAGCAAACACAGTGAGAACACCCCTTGCCCGATATGTTATAATCCGCTTGCTGCAAAAGCAGTCTTGCTCACAAAAGAAAGCGAAAAAGCGATGCCTGGTCTGACAGCAACAACCATCTCGTTCTCCGCTGGTAATGTAGCCCGTGCCGTCACCGTCCCCCAGGGCGCCAATATCCCGCCAGTCATCGCGGCGCTGAAGCTTCCGAAGGCGCGTGGGGTAGTGAATTTCACCGGCGGAACAGCGCAACTGAGCGACGACCTTAGCGCCCATCTGGGCCAGGTAATACAGGACGCCGTGGCGCGGGTGATCGCTGAAGAGCAGTTGACCACCATCACCGGCGGCACCGATGCCGGCGTGTTCACGCTGCTGGGACAGGGGCTAGCGCACTGGGGCCGCTCCGCGCCCTGCATTGGCGTCGCCGTTGCCAGCATCGCCACCTGGCCTGGCGGGCCAGCGGAGCCAGAGCGGGTGCCGCTGGAGCCGCACCACTCACATTTTGTATTGGTCCAGGGGCAGCAATGGGGCGATGAGACGACCACGATGTTCGCGCTGATGGCCGCGCTGAGCAAACAGGTGCCATCGGTGGCCGTCTTTGCCAGCGGCGGCGCGATTCTGCGCAGCGAGGTGCTGGCGAACGTTCGCCAGCACCGGCCCATTATCGCGCTTGCCGGCAGCGGACGCTTTGCCGACGAACTGGCTGCCGTTGTGCGCGGCGAGCGCACGCCAGATGCCAACGATCTGGTGGAAATCGTTCGTGATGGAGACATTACCCTCTTTGATTTGCGTCACCCCCCGGAGGAATTAGCTGATCTTGTGAGACAAAAACTTAGGACAACGTGAGGAGGAGAACCAGGTGATCGCGCTCTTCAAACGCTTCCCAAAACTGCGCCGGGTTGAGGATGAACCGTATTTACCGATCAGGAAAGAAGCAACCCAGGCCGAGTATCCCACCTTACAGGGTGATTTTGCTATCTTAAAGAAATATCTGCTCCCGGTATTCGACAGATTTGACAAGCAAGCGCAGAGAACCCAGAATTGGTACTGGCTCAGCCAGGTGATTCTTATCTTTGGCGGAATGTCAGCGACTATCCTGGGCGCGCTACAAGCCCTGTTGAGCAGCCAGCCCTGGCCAGGGATCGTTGAGGCAGTGCTGGCAGTCATCTTGACAACGGTAGCCCAGATCGGACGCGAACAGAATTTTCAATCCAGATATTTTCACAGTCGCGTCACGGCAGAGGCTCTGCGTGGCGAATATTTTCAGTTCTTGGGACGGCTCGCGCCATACGGCGATGAGGACGATGATGCGCGAATCCAGCACTTGCAGGACCGCGTGCGAGAGATGGAAAGCGAGGGCGACGCATGAACTCACGCGATGAGGATTTTCTGAGGTGTTATGAAAAATATCGGTACGAAGATCAGCATGGCTTTTATGAAAGTCGCATCAAGCAGTTTGAGGCCGCTCGCAGCCAAGCCATCTTCCTGACCAGCATATTGATCGGCTGCACTGGCATCACCTCAGTGCTGGCCGCTGCCGACGTGCTGCATCTCAAGACGCTCTGGGTGATCCTCTCCATCGTCTTTCCGGCCCTGGGGACGGCCTTCGCCGCCTATGACCGGCTCTATGCCTTCGAGCAGCAGACCAAGCTCTACAAGGATGCGCGCCGCGCGCTTGATGCCCATCGATACCGGCCTATCGGCAAAGCAAGCCTCAGCGAGAGCGAATTTCGGGCCGCCGTCAGTGACCATGTGCAAGAGGTAGAAGGCGTCCTTCGCTCCGAGCAGGGACAATGGGGCCAGCTTATCAGCCAGGTGCCCGCCGCTGAGCCGACGCCAGTGGGTTCACCACAGAAGCGGGCAGAAAGTTGATACAGGAAGCATAAAACCAAGCTAGAGCAGCGCGGCCAGCGCATCCACCAGCCGATCCACATCACGGGGAGCGTTATACGCCTGGATGGAGACGCGGACAAAGAAGCGCTCTTGCCACTCCACAATGGGAACTTCGATGTGATAGGTTTCCCAGAGGGTTTGCTTGAGCGCTTCTGCGGCTGCGGGCTGGGTAAGCGGCAAGGGCAGGCTGCACATCTGGTTCCACCATTCAGGCGAATCAGGGCATATCTGGTCGAGGCCGGTTAGCGCTGCGATGCGCTGGCGAGCCTCGACCGCGAGGCGATGGCATGCCAGGCGCACCTGCGGCCAGTCGCGCTGCTCCTGAAAGGCTATCGCAGCGGGGACGCTCAAATAGGCTGAAGGGTCAGATGTGCCGGTCCACTCGAAATAATCCTGAAAGGGCGACGGCCCTGGTTTGCGCGCCTGCCATCCCCAGCTTACTACCAATGGGTGCAGCAGCGGCTGCCGGTCAGGACGCGCATAGAGGAAGCAGGCCCCCACCGGCGCGCACAGCCATTTATGGCAGTTGCCAGTATAGAAATCGGCGCCGATAGCCTCAAGATCAAGATCAATCTGGCCGGGGGCATGCGCGCCATCTATCACCGTCAAGATACCCTGCTCGGCAGCCCGGCGACAGATGGCGGCAACCGGAAAGATCAGCGCCGTCGGCGAGGTGATATGGCTAACGACGATGATGCGCGTGCGCTCTGTGACGCCCGCCCAAAGCTGCTCAAGCAGCATCTCAGCGCTGGTGATGGGGAGTGTAATTGGCTGGGAGCGGTACTGAGCGCCGGCCTGCTCGCAGAGAAAGCGCCAGGTGCGCTCGACGGCGCCATATTCGTGGTTGGTGAGCAGCACCTCATCGCCTGGCTCTAAACGCAGCGAGCGCGCCACACTATTCATACCGTGCGTGGCGTTAGGCACAAAGACGAGATTATCCGCGCTCGTTCCCACATAGCGCGCCAGATGCTCGCGGGCCTCAGTGAGCAGATCGTGGAGACGGCGCCCCAGGAACTCAACCGGCTGGGAGACCAGTTCGCGCTGCCAGCGCTGATACATCTCAAAGACCGGGCCGGGGCAGGCGCCAAAGCTCCCGTGATTCAGAAACGCTATATCCGGGCGCAGCAGATACTCACGCCCCGCCTGAGCAAGCGGCATGTCTGCATCGCTTGTTGCTGAGGGCGTCAGGTTGCTATTATCCATTGGCTGATTGCTCCTCTCTTGTCGGCAAGAAGAAGATACGGCTTTGAGACCGCGCTAGTAGCACAACGCTGGCCTCTCTCGCATGTCTCTAGTATACTGGCTGATGAGTACAACAGGAAGAGTCCATTTGACCCTGTTCTAGAAGAAACCGCCCGCATCGTCCAGGCCACATTCCCGCATGGAAACCTCTGCCCACCTCTGAGAGATGAGCTGGGCACACTCTTTGAGGATACGCTCTCTTTGCTAATCTCTTCCCTGCACGCGGCCACCCCGCCGAGGCTCCTCAGTTGGGGAGCGGACCGAAACTCTGCCGGCTGAGCCTTTGCGTGAGGAAATATCTTCCCGTTTCCCTGGAAAAACGAGCAGGTTCTCTGTCATCTAGAAACGAGCAGATGCTATGGCATCCACTCATCGTCACCTGGATCAGCAGCGCGCCCCCGTTGGCGTCCTGGTCATGGCCTATGGGACCCCTGCTGGACTGGAGCAGGTGGAGACCTACTATACGCACATCCGTCATGGACAGAGGCCAACGCCGGAGTTACTGGCGGATTTACAACATCGTTATCAGGCAATCGGTGGCGTTTCGCCTTTACTAGAGCATACAGGCGCACAGGTGCATGGCATGCAAACAGCCCTTGATGCGATGGCACCGGGTCGATTTCGGACGATCTTGGGGCTGAAGCATGTCTCTCCTTTTATCGAGGAGAGCGTGGCTGAACTGACACGGGACGGAGTGCAAAGGATCATCGGACTCGTGTTGGCTCCTCACTATTCCCGCATGAGTGTGGGCGAATATATGCAGCGGGCAAGGGCTGCGCTCCCAGCCTCGGTGCCATTTTCGGCCATCGAGTCCTGGCACCTCGTTCCCGGCTATGTCTCCTATTTGGCTGAACAGGTGCTGAACATCAAAACCCGCATGATACACGTATCTGGGATACCAGAGGAACACCTGGAAGTGCTTTTCACTGCGCACAGTTTGCCTGCGCGTATCCTGAGGATGGGTGATCCGTATCCAAAGCAACTTCAGGAGACAGCCGAGGCGGTCGCGCAGGCGGTGCCATTGCGTCGCTGGTCTGTTGCCTGGCAGAGTGCCGGGCGAACTGCCGACCCATGGATCGGCCCCGGTCTACTTGAGGTTCTGCAAGCGCTTCCCGCTCACGGGGTCGAAGGGGTGGTTGTCTGTCCGGCTGGATTTGTCTCTGATCACTTGGAGGTACTCTACGATCTGGATATTGAGGCCAGCCGACTGGCCGCAGCGCAGCACCTTGCCTTCGCTCGTACCGCACTGCCGAATAATGACCCGCGTTTCTTAGCGATGCTGGCAGAGATGATTCGTCTGCACCTGGATCAGGTGGAGCAAGTCTCTCTCTAAACCGGTGCGCGTGGTCGTGAAGAGCCTGTTCTATTCCTTCAAAGCACAGTCGATGTCAGGCCAGGAACTCGGCGAGCGGGAAGGAGCGATGGCGACGAGGAGGAACCAGGTAGTTCTGCCGGTGGGTCGTGAACAGGACCGAGTTGAAGCCTGCGTCGTGGGAGCGCGGGGCGATAGGGAGGGTCGTATCGGAATAGTGACCGTCCATAGCGAGCCGCGTGCGATTGAAGTTCCCAATCGTCGGCTGGAAGATAATGAAGTGCAGCCCAGCGGCTGGCTTGTTGCTGTACCGGTTTCCGGTCGGATCGGAGGTGTAGAAGAACGGATTGTCCAGCGTGTTGAAATCGCCGCGCGTGGAAACGGGCGTCCCAGTCGGGTAGACCTCGCCGTAGTTGCTGGTCGTCGGCGACGTCTGGCGCACAATCGGCTGCATACTCCCACTATGGCCGTAGGAATGGTCTGTTTGGGCACCTTGCACCACAGTGGCCTCACTTTCAATGGGCGGATTAGCGGTGAGCGTCCCCGCAGCAAGCGAGAGGCCAGGCTTGAAGGTAGCCCGGACGCGATCAGCATACGTGAGAAGTTCTCAGGCCCACTCCCGTACCAGGTCGCCAGGTCTTCAAACAGGTGGGAGAGCTGCATGGTGGTCCCCTGTCGGAAGTAGCCATGGGGCCACTGGTCGGTCACGCCAGGCAAGGTCTCCAGATTCGCAATGATGCCTGGGCCTAGATTCGCCTGCAAGCTGGTGGTGAAGCCGAGGAAGACCTCCGCATGGGGCGGGATCGACTTCGCGCCGGGAAGATTCGCCGCTAGCGCCAGCCTGCTCGGCAGGTTCTGGTGCCCATAGAACACACCCCCGGTGAAGCCTCGGCGGATACTCGTCACGTTGAATAGGCTGCCCGCCTGGTGGCTTCCCGTCCCGAAGAGCGCGTTCATGCCGGCCATGATATTCGTGAGCGAGTCACTGCGCAGTAACACAGCCACCTCATTCTGCTCCAGGTGGACCGACCCAAAGCCAGCAGGGGACTGGTCGCTAGGGAACGTCATGGCCTCCTGGACCGCATAGACGGTCTTGCCCTCGAGCTGGGAGGTCGTCAGGTCGACCGGCAGATACGCCGGATAGCGCGTCCCAGCCGGGAAAAAACTCGACGTTTTCCCCAGGCTTGGAATGTACTGGTGGAAGTAGGGGAGTCCCCAGGCGACCGCGATGCCGAGTCCCGTGGGCGTGGGAGGAAATTGCTGTTCCAGGCCCAGCAGGACGGATTCCAGATGTTGCTGCGCCTCCTGCAAGGCGTTCGCGTTCGCCGGAACCTTCAAGGTCGCGGTGATGACGTGATCGTGCAGGGGATGGAACACGACGGGAATCGTGCCATTGCTGCTGTTGACGCCGGAGCCATTGTCCTGGATAATCGGCAGGTTCTGGACAATATATTGTTCCTGCATGGGTGCGGTGGCTGCGAACGCAGTCCGCTCGGGTGGGTGAGCAAGCGTGTCTATCAGCTCATAGATACCAGCGGAAGCCAGGGCCGCACCCTTGGTGCGGCCTGTCCCTTTCAGAAAACGTCGTCTACTCAGTTCCTTGGGGTATTCTCCTGCCCCCCTCTGGTCGTCGGTATTGGTCATAATACCCTCTTTCTTTACTGGAGTAATGAGAGTATCCTTTCCTTACTTCCCCTCTCAAGCCATAGTGTCAGGGGGTCAGCCCACTGGTCTTTCAGGTGCATCAAGATTGGGACCAGGGGCTTGGGCCAGAAATATACACGCGCAGGAAGCATGCGCATTACTCCCCAGGGATTCTGTCCACTTCATCTTGCCTTATAGATAAAATAAGACGATGAGGGAACCAGGCTAGACGCCACTACTCTTTCAGAAACTGACTGCTTCTCATCATCCCACTGTAGGCTTCCACGCGGATTTCCTCTTAGTCGGTGTTGTTCATGCCCTGTACCGTCTCGAACAGGAACCACTTACGCCGCTCGGCTTCGTCGAGGAGGATTTCCAGGATGCTAGCTGTTGCCATATCGCGGCAGCGCTCGCAGACCTCATGCGCTGTGCGGAGCGTCTGCGCGTAGTGCGCGTTGTCTTCCATCAGGCGGCGCAGCATTTCACCGGCGGGCACAAACTCGTCGTTATCGTCCTTGATCGTTTGCATGGCGCTGATGATGAACCCGATGTTGGGCCTAGAACTTGCACGTCCGGCTTCCTGAAAGCTGCGAGTGCCTCTGGTCACGAAGAGACCCGTACAGCGGAATGGAACCGCTGCTAGAAGCAAGGTGTTTAGATGTCAGGTTCATTAGCAGGAAACGTGGCGTTGGTGACGGGCGCTTCCTCGGGCATTGGGGAGGCGACGGCGCTGGCGCTGGCGGCGCAAGGAGCGCGTGTTGCTGCGGCGGCACGGCGCACTGATCGGCTGGAAGCGCTGGTCAAGCGCATTGAGGCGCGCGGAGGCCAGGCCATGGCACTGGTGGTGGATGTCGCCGACGAGGCCCAGGTGCGCGAGATGGTACACCGCACGCACGCGACCTGGGGCCGTGTCGATATCCTGGTCAACGATGCCGGAGTGGCCCAGCTTGGTCCGATTGATGGAGCCAATACCGAGGACTGGCGACAGATGGTCAACATTAACCTGCTGGGCTTGATGTACGCCATACACGCGGTGCTGCCGCTGATGAAAGCGCAAGGCAGTGGGCATATTGTCAATATCTCCTCAGGTGCCGGGCGCATCGCCCGCGCGGGCATGGGCGTCTATAGTGCGACCAAATGGGGTGTGGGCGCTTTTTCGGAAGCGTTGCGTCAGGAGGTCTCGCCCCAGCACATCCGGGTGACGGTGATTGAGCCAGGCGTAGTGGCAACCGAAATGCAGGAACACACGACTGACCAGGCGGTGAAAGACCCGACGCTGTCCTGGCTTCGGTCCATCACGCCGCTCTCCAGTGAGGATATTGCCGCAGCCATTGTGTATGCGGTCACACAACCAACGCAGGTCGATGTGAACGAACTGCTGATTCGGCCCACTGAGCAGGTCGTCTAAGCGCGGCGATGAAAAACAAAGCGCCGAAAGCCTCGGAGGTGTCATCCTCATACTCAGTGCCATTCAGGAGAGAAGAGCCTCTGAAATCAGGGCTTACCGCGAGCGGATGGCACCTTGCACAAGGTGCGCTTGCCTTTCTTGAATACGACCTAGCGCAGCGTTTCCTCCGTATAGAAGGATTCTTTGCCTCGTTCATCCTCCAGGCACAGCAGCAACTGCGAATGTTGCTCGGCAAACTGCACGACCAGGTGCTTGATCGTCCTTCGTCCTACTTTTTTTACCCAAATGCTAAGGCGTCATGTCATAAGGAATGTCACCAGGCTCCCGGTCCCTTGGCATCATGCGGCTTGGGAATCATGCTGGTCGCACTTTTCTGCGCAAGCCAGACACCTCATCTCCGACTGAAGAGAGAGGGACGCTCAAGCCGTGTACGCTTGCGTTTGAGTTACGGAAAAGAAGCGTATGAAGAAGGAAACAGGAAAAAGATGAAGATCATTATACTTGAAGAACACTTCCAGCTTGCTGAGATCAAGAAGGCGGTGGCAAAATTGCTCCCTGGTTTCGCAAAGGGGTTTCACTTGCCGGCCTATGACGCACCCGACTCCCAGTTGGAAGATCTGGGGGCAGATCGCTTGCACCATATGGATGCCATGGGCATCGATGTCCAGGTTCTTTCCTATCCCTCGTCAGGGATACAGAGGGTTCCGGCATCTGAGGCTGTCCCGCTGGCGCGTGAGACCAATGATCGACTTGCAACGGCCATCCAGGCTCATCCCGACCGTTTTGCTGGTTTTGCGACCCTTCCAACACCTGATCCCAAAGCCGCTGCCGCCGAATTAGAACGTGCTGTGAATATACTTGGCTTCAAAGGCGCATTGATCGCCGGGCGGACCTGCGCATGATCCTGGGCGGCATCTTTGATCGCTATCCCAGTCTACAACTCATTCTGGGCCACTGGGGTGAAATGATCCCCTTCTACCTGGCGCGCGTGAATGAGGCGTTATCGCCCGCCGCAAAACACCTGCAACGGCCTGTCGCGGACTACTTTCTTCAGCAAGTGTATGTGACACCCAGCGGATTGTTTACCCTGCCACCGTTCTTGCTCACCCTGCAGATCATAGGGGCAGATCGCATCATGTACGCGGTGGATTATCCCTTTATTGCTGGGGAGCAAGCGAGAACGTTTCTTGAGCATGCCCCGATCAGTCCTGCCGACAAAGAGAAAATTGCGCACAGCAACGCTGAAAAGATCCTCAAACTTTCCCCACAATAAGCTGAACAGGCGAGAATAGTGCTGACCTTCACACTTGCAACTGGAGAAGGGGGTATGGGATTTGCAGGAGTTTATGGTCGTTTGGGTCTGCCTCTAGTTCGTAGGCTTGTCAGCATATTCTCCTTCACAGGCAATATCCGAGACGTGATTGCGGCCCACGCAGGGATAGGCTGCGAAGTCCGCTGGAAGGTGGCAAAACAGCATCGAAAAAGGTAGAGAAAGCTAAAGAAGCCAGATGTTCGGCACCATGTGGGACATGCCTGCAAGCAGGCGCACGACCATCGAGGAGGACCAGTGCTGATTGAGTGTCAGATTGCGCACGACGATTGTAGTCCCCAACTGCTCAAGTGGGGAGCAAAAGTGGCGGCTGCCAATGAACTGCCCCCTCAGCAGCGGTAAGAGAACAGTAGACTCTAGGCGAGCGTTGAAGTCAAGCGGAACGGACTTGATCCGTAGACATAAGAGGAAACCATTCGGCTGAAAGGAACATCACATGCAACAACCTGCGCAAACCCCCAGTGAGGCGACGAACCAGATGCCGCAGCCGATTCGGAACGGCTTGGGCGCATCTATCCTGGGGCCGCACAATGTGCCCGTCGAACGCGAGAACCCTGACCTGCTGGCCTCCCCCTCCACCGACTCCGGCACCATCCCGAACCTCAAGTTCTCCTTCGCTGCTGCCCGCAACCGCCTGGTCACGGGTGGCTGGGCACGCGAGGTGACTGTGCGCGAGTTGCCAGTCGCCACGGAACTCGCCGGGGTCAACATGCGTCTGAAACCTGGTGGCATCCGCGAACTGCACTGGCACAAGGAGGCCGAATGGGCCTATATGCTGGCCGGGCGTGCCCGCATCAGCGCCGTCGACGAGCAAGGCCGTAGCTTCATCGATGACGTCGGCGAGGGCGACCTGTGGAACTTCCCCTCGACCATCCCGCACTCGATCCAGGGGCTGGAGGAGGGCTGCGAGTTCCTGCTGGTGTTCGACAACGGCAACTTCTCGGAGAACGAGACCTTCCTGCTCACGGACTTGTTCAAGCACATGCCGCGTGACGTACTCGCCAAGAACTTCGGCGTCCCAGAGACGGCCTTCGCTAACATCCCAGTCGACATCGAACACGAGCGCTATATCTTCTCGGGGAAGGTGCCCGGACCCCTGAGCGCCGATGTGGTCCAGTCGGCAGCGGGCCTTGTGCCCCAGACCTTCAGTCACCACATGATGGCCCAGGAGCCGCTCAAGGCGCCCGGAGGTTGGGTGCGTATCACCGACTCCACGAACTTCCCAGCCGCCACCACCATCGCGGCGGCGCTGGTGAACGTTGAGCCGGGTGGGATGCGCGAGTTGCACTGGCATCCCACTGATGAATGGCAGTATTACCTCGCGGGGCGCGGGCGCATGACTGTGTTCGCGTCGAGCGGGAAGGCGCGGACCTTCGACTTTCAAGCAGGCGATGTGGGATACGTACCCTTTGCGACGGCACACTACGTCGAAAACCGAGGCGACGAGCCACTGCGCTTCCTGGAGATGTTTCGCAGTCCCCGCTTTGTTGACGTGTCGCTCAGCCAGTGGATGGCGCTCACCCCGCCCGAACTGGTACAAGCGCACCTCAACCTGGATCAGCAGACACTGGCTGCCCTGAGCAAGGACAAGCCCATCATCGTGCGTTGAACCATCCAGCGAATGGAGGACACAGCGGGAACCGGTGGCAAAATAGCGCCAGATAACAGAGCAGGAGCGATGTATGAGCCTATTCGGAAACCCATAGTAAATCCGCAGGGTGAGGAAAGGCCGTAGCTCCTTCCTGGCACAGCGCGTCCACCGTTTCCACTATCCAATCCCCCAAGACGCCGATGCCACCAGGCTCCACTCGCCAGACCAGCGCCGCTGTGTGAGCAGGCCCGACAATCCACCACCGGTTCCTGGGGAGTCGCCCGTAGCGCTGGACGCAGAACCGAAAGGCGATCATGGCGGACCGATAGCTGGAGGATCATAACTGACATAGACGGCCAATATCCGTCGGCTGTAGACGTCCGTGAGGAACGTGGCCCGGAGGGGCTTCGTGGGCAAGAGTTACCAGAGTTACCGATGTGAGCGCTATAATATCTCTTATGGCATAGAGATTCTTGCTCATGGAGGCGAACAGATGGCAACCACGCATCCCTTAAAATTAGGATATAAGGCATCCGCAGAGCAGTTTGGGCCGCGCCAATTGCTCGACTTTACCAGCGAGGCCGAGGACTGCGGCTTCGATAGCGTCTGGGTCAGTGACCACTTTCAGCCCTGGCGCCACACCAATGGACACGCGCCGGCGGCGCTTCCCTGGCTGGGCGCCGCTGGCGAGCGGACGAAGCGCGTGGTGCTGGGCACAAGCGTCTTGACGCCAACGTTTCGCTATCAACCGGCAGTTGTTGCGCAGGCGTTCGGAACTCTGGGCGCGCTCTATCCTGGGCGCATTATTCTGGGAGTCGGTTCAGGAGAATCGCTCAATGAGATTGCCGTGACTGCTGCCGAATGGCCGGCGGCCAAAGAGCGGCTGGCACGGCTGCGCGAGGCCGTTGAATTGATTCGCCGGCTCTGGTCGGAAGAGATGGTCAGCTTCGAGGGCACGTACTACCGAACACGCAATGCCACCATCTATGACCGCCCCGACCAGCCAGTTCCGATCTATCTGGGCGCTGGCGGCCCAGTTGCGGCAAAGCTGGCGGGAAGGCTGGGTGACGGCTTTATTTGCACCTCTGGCAAAGGGGATGAACTGTACCGGGACCAGTTGCTCCCCGCCGTTGAGGAAGGGGCCAAAGCGGCAGGCCACGACCCTGAAAGCCTGGAGCGCATGATTGAGGTCAAAGTCTCTTTTGATACAGACCGCCAGCGCGCCCTGGATGATACGCGCATCTGGGCAGCACTCGCGCTGCCCGCCGAGGATAAAGCCAACATTCATGATCCACGCGAGATGGAGCAGAAGGCTGCGACAGTGGCAGACCAGGCGCACCGTCGCTGGTTGGTTTCAAACGACCCGGAGGAGCATGTGGAGCAGGTCGGCCACTACATCAAGCTTGGCTTCACCCATCTGGTCTTCCACGCGCCCGGAGACGATCAATCGCGCTTCCTGCAACTCTACGCGAAAGAAATCCTGCCACGTCTGAGGAAGCGCTGGGGCTGAAGGGAATGATCGCCGCTGTAGCGCCGACACGGTGGCCGGTGCTACAGCTGGCTCTGATTAGACCTAGCTCCAGGTCCAGTCACGGACTTCGGGCATATCTTCCAGATGCTCGCGTGAATAGGCTACGGCCCTGGCAATCGAGGCGTTGCACTGATCGATCAGCCCCTGGGCGCGCTCGCGGATGCGCGGCACCCGCCGCAGGGCTTCGATGCACAGGTGATAGCGACTCATACCGTTGAGTACCACCATATCAAATGGCGTCGTTGTGGTGCCCTGCTCGTTGAAGCCGCGCACATGGAAGCGCTCAGCATTAGGCCGTCCGTGTATAATTTCATGGATGGCGCGTGGGTAGCCATGAAAAGCAAAGATGACCGGCTTGTTGGCCGTAAAGAGGTTGACGAACTGAGTCTCATCCATGCTGTGCGGATGAAATTGACGCGGGAAGAGCGTCATCAAATCGACGACATTGACCACCCGCACCTTCATATCGGGCAGATGATTGCGCAACCACCAGGCTGCTGCTATCGTCTCTAGCGTAGGAATGTCGCCGGCACACCCCAGCACGACATCTGGCTCCTCGCCCTGGTCGTTGCTCGCCCACTGCCAGACAGAGGCGCCGCGAGTACAATGCTCAATGGCCGCATCCATATCCAACCACTGTAACTGTGGCTGTTTATCGATCACGATCAGGTTCACATAGTTGCGGCTGCGCAGGCAGTGGTCAGCCACCGAAAGCAGACAATTGGCATCTGGCGGCAGATAGATGCGTGCCACCGTGCCGCGCTTGGAGAGCATCACATCGATCAGCCCTGGGCCTTGATGGCTGAAGCCGTTATGATCGTTGCGCCAGCACGTCGAGGTGAGCAGGATATTGAGCGAGGCAACCGACTCGCGCCAGGAGAGACGAAGGCTCTCTTGCAGCCATTTGGTATGCTGTACAATCATCGAGGCAGCGACCATCGCAAACGCCTCATAGGTCGCAAAGATTCCATGACGCCCGGTGAGCAGATAGCCCTCCAGCCAGCCCTCGCAAAGATGCTCGCTGAGTATCTCCATCACCCGGCCAGCCGGCGAGATATGATCGTCAATATCGATAGTCTTGCCCACAAAGCAGCGATTCTCAACCTCAAAGATGTTGCCCAGCCGGTTGGAGTTGGTCTCATCCGGGCAGAAGAGCCGGAAATTTGCCTGATTTTTGTTCTGTACAAAGATGTCGCGCAGCAGCTTGCCAAGCTGGCGGGTAGATTCGTGGTGTTCGCGTGCTGGCTGGCTGACCGGGATGGCATAGTCTCGAAAATCCGGTATAGTGAGTTCTACGAGCAGCTTGCCACCGTTTGCGTGTAGGTTCGCCCCCATTCGGCGATCCCCCTTGGGCGCCAGTTCGGCCAGGTCAGGGACGAATTTGCCATTTTCATCAAACAACGTTTCTGGTTGATAGCTGCGCATCCATTGCTCAAGCAGTGCCAAATGCGCGGGGTTTGAGTTGACCTCCGCCAATGGCACTTGATGGGCGCGGAAGGTGCCTTCTACCGGCACACCATCAACTTCTTTCGGGCCGGTCCAGCCCTTGGGGGTGCGCAGCACAATTGCCGGCCAGCGGGGTCGCCCTGTAACGCCCTTCGCGCGCGCCTCCTCTTGAATCGCTCGAATCCTGGCGTAGCTGGCCTCCAACACTGCGGCAAATTCCTGGTGCAGCCGCGTGGGGTCATCACCCTCGATAAAGGAGACCTCGTAGCCATTCCCCTCCAGAATGCCGCGTACTTCCTCGTCGCTGGAGCGGGCAAGGACCGTCGGACCGCCAATCTTGTACCCGTTCAGATGGAGAATGGGCAAGACCGCGCCATCACGCGCCGGATTGAGGAAGCTGGTGCCTTTCCAGGAGCCGGCCAGTGGTCCTGTCTCTGCCTCGCCATCGCCAACCACCGCAGCTACAATCAAATCCGGGTTATCAAACGCTGCCCCAAAAGCATGCGTCAGCACGTAACCAAGCTCGCCGCCCTCATGAATCGAGCCGGGCGTCGGCACACTTACATGGCTGGGAATGCCGCCCGGCGTAGAGAATTGGCGGAACAGATGGCGCATACCTGCCACATTCTGCGAGACCTCCGGGTAAATCTCTGAGTAGGTGCCTTCAAGATAGACATTGGCGACCAGGGCCGGGCCACCATGTCCTGGGCCGGCCAGGTAGATTACGTTTGCATCATGCTCTTGAATTAGCCAGTTGAGATGGATATAGATAAAACTCAGGCCAGGCGAGGTGCCCCAATGGCCGAGCAGCCGGGGCTTAATATGCTCTGGGCGCAGCGGCTCGCGCAGCAGCGGATTGTCTTGCAGATAGATTTGCCCAATAGTCAGGTAATTGGCGGCCTGCCAATAGCGCTGCATCTTCTCAAGCTGCTCGTCTGAAAGTGGTCCTGTCGCCGGCCCTGCCTGCGGACGCGGGACCGCGCCATTGCTTTTGACCTCACTAGAGATAGTCGTATCAAACTGGTACACGATGTGATCCTCTCTGTGAAATTAAACGGTACGTATGCCGGGCAATCATCAGATCTTCATTTGTCTTCATCACCCGGACCACAACTGCACTCCCATCACGAGAGATAATCGGCGCGTGCGCCTCATTGCGCTGCGCGTCTAGCGCGATTCCAAGAGAGCTTAGGCCATCACAGATGCGCTGGCGAATGGGAGCCGCGTGTTCCCCGATGCCGCCGGTAAACACCAGCGTATCTAGCCCGTCCAGCGCGGCAGCCAGCGCGCCCACGAACTTCCTGGCCTGATAGCAAAAGAGATCGATGGCCTCGGCAGCGTGCTGGTCGGTAGGCGCTTTATCCAGCAGGTCGTGCATATCAGCACTGATGCCTGAGACACCCAGCAGCCCGGACTGCTGATTGACCAGCATATTCAAGGCAGCAGGATTCATACCCTGCGACTCAAGCAGATAGAGCAGCACGCCAGGGTCAAGGTCGCCAGAGCGCGTGCCCATCACCAGCCCGCCGGTTGGAGTAAAGCCCATCGTCGTATCGATGCCAACGCCATTGCGCACTGCCGCCATGCTGGCCCCGTTGCCCAGATGCGCGATGATGATGCGTCCGTTAGCCGCCTCGCTATCCTCGGCACGCAACTGCTGCATGATGTATTCATACGAGAGGCCATGAAAGCCATAGCGCACAACGCCCGCGTCCCAGAGCCGACGAGGCAGCGCAAACATCTGAGCCACGCGGGGCATCGCGCGGTGAAACGCTGTATCAAAACAGGCAACCTGCGGCAAGGATGGATGGGTGCGGCTGATAAACTGGATCGCGCCAATGGCCTGGGGCAAATGCTGCGGGTCGATAGGCACCAGCCCTTGAAGTGCGTGGACCAGCTCATCATCGATCAATTGTGGCTCAGTATAATGGCTGCCCCCATGTACGACCCGGTGCCCGACGGCATCCAGGCGCAGATCGGGATGGGCCTCCTGCAACCAGGCGAATAGTGCCTCCAGGGCGGCCTCATGGCCTGGGAGATCGCGCGGCTGGTCGAGCAGGGTGGCTCCCTGGGCATCCGTGATGCGCAGCCGGCTCCCCTGAAGACCAATGCGCTCTACCTGAGCCGCAAGCTCCAGCATTTCTTGAGGGTTCAGGGAGTAAAGTGCCGCCTTGAGGCTGGATGAGCCGGTGTTGATCGTCAAGAGCCTCAGGGATGGCTGCTGAGTCATGAACTTCTGCTTCCTATCAAAAAGGCTGTCGGTTACAACCGCGCCTCAAGGCTTCGTCACAGAGCCGCGCCTGCGCGGGCCAGGACGAAAACGCGACTTTTTGACCGATGCTTTAACGCAAGTATAAAGTCCAGTCACGCCGAGCGCCTCGTGCAAACGAGGGAGTTTCGCTCATACTTTGGTATGGGGTACTGCTCTGGTGGTCAATGGGATACTCCCTCACTGGTGGCAACGGATTGGGCAGCTTACGATGCTGACCCGCGCAGTTGGCGATAGCGCCGGATGAGCGTATTGGTCGAGCTATCGTGGGTCAGATGCGGCTCACTGGTGCTTTCCAGTTCAGGGATAATGCGCTGGGCCAGCACCTTGCCAAGTTCAACGCCCCACTGATCGAATGAATTGATATGCCAGATCGTGCCCTGGGTAAATACCTTATGCTCGTAGAGTGCAATCAGCTTGCCTAAAGACTCTGGTGTCAAGCGCTCCAGCAAGAGGGTATTGGTCGGGTGATTACCCTCAAAGGTGCGATGAGCCACCTGGAAATCGGCCACGCCATCGGCCTTGACCTCCTCTGCCGTCTTGCCAAAGGCCAGCGCTTCCGTTTGGGCAAACAGATTGGACATGAGCAGATCGTGGTGATGGCCCAGTGGGTTCAACGTCTGGCAGAAGCCGATGAAATCACATGGAATCAGCTTCGTTCCCTGGTGAATCAACTGATAGTAGGCGTGCTGCCCATTGGTGCCCGGCTGCCCCCAGACAATCGGCCCTGTCTGGTAGTTGACCGTCTCGCCTTCGAGGGTCACATGCTTGCCATCGCTTTCCATATCAAGCTGCTGCAAGTAGGCACTCAGGCGGCCCAGGTAGTAGTCGTAAGGAAGAATTGCCACTGTCTCCGCGCCAAAGAAGTTGTTATACCAGATACCAATCAGCCCCAGCAGCACCGGCAGATTCTGCGCGAAAGGTGCCGTGCGGAAATGCTCATCCATCGCGTGAAAGCCGGCCAGCATGTCGCAGAAATGGTCAGGGCCAATCGCGATCATGAGTGAGAGACCAATTGCCGAATCATAGGAATAGCGCCCGCCGACCCAATCCCAGAAGACAAACATATTCTGCGGGTCGATGCCAAACTTCGCCACCTCCTGAGTATTGGTGGAAACGGCTACAAAATGCTTTGCCACCGCTTGCTCATCATGCAACGCGCGCAGGCTCCAGTCGCGGGCGGTGCGCGCATTGGTCATCGTCTCCAGCGTGGTGAAGGTTTTGGAAGACACGATAAAGAGCGTTTCTTCCGGGTTCAGATCTCTGGTTGCTTCGGCAAAGTCGGTGCCGTCGATGTTGGAGACAAAACGAAAGGTCATCGAGCGGTCACTGTAATACTTCAGCGCCTCGTAAGCCATGACCGGACCGAGATCGGAGCCACCAATGCCAATGTTGATGACATTGCGAATGCGCTTGCCGGTGTAGCCCTTCCACTCGCCGTTGCGAACCCGGTTGGAGAAATCGGCCATCTTGTCCAGCACGGCGTGGACCTCTGGCACCACATCCTGGCCATCAACGATGATCGACTCACCTTTAGGCGCACGCAGCGCAATATGCAAGACGGCGCGCTGCTCGGTGACGTTAATCTTCTCACCTCGGAACATGGCATCGATGCGTGCGCGCAGTCCAGATTCCTCCGCCAGAGTGAGCAGCAACTTGATCGTCTCATCGGTCAGGCGGTTCTTGGAGTAATCGTAATAGATGCCAACCGCCTCGGCGGTCAGGCGCTCTCCACGCCCGGCATCCTGGGCAAAGAGCGTGCGCAAATGGACATCGCGCATGCTCTGGTAATGCGCTTCAAGCGCTTTCCACGCTGGGCGCTGCGTCAGTGATGGGGTTGCCGACGTCTGGCTGGTAGTCATGACCTGTTCCTCTCTAGAGCGTGGTATCTCCACAAATATAATCGAGCCTGATAAAGAGTGTGGTAGCAATTGGTAACCAAAAGGTAGCCGCCGATATAGAGTAGCACATAGGCAAGGCTGTCGGTTTTCTTTAGACCGAAGCTGTTTTTTCCAGATGACCGCCAAACTGGAAGCGCATCGCGGAGATAATCTTATCGGCAAAATCAGCTTCTCCCCGCGACGTGAAGCGCTCATAGAGGGCATTGCTCAACACTGGTGTCGGCACGCCCTCATCAATCGCGGCGGCAATCGTCCAGCGCCCCTCGCCTGAATCTGAAACACGGCCCGCAAAGGTTTCCAGACTGGGCGCCTGAAGCAGCGCGAGCGCTGTCAGATCAAGCAGCCAGGAGCCAATCACGCTGCCGCGCCGCCAGAGTTCGGCAATATCCGGCAGGTTCAATTCGTACTGATAGACTTCCGGGTCGAGCAGCGGCGTCGTTTCGGCATCAACCTCGCCGGGGCGCTTGCCAATATCGGCATTGCGCAGGATATTCAATCCCTCGGCATAGGCAGCCATCAGCCCATACTCGATGCCGTTATGCACCATCTTGACGAAATGGCCGGCGCCGTTTGGCCCGCAGTGCAGATAGCCCTGCTCAGCCGTACTGCTCCTCTGTTCCCGCCCAGGTGTGCGCGTCGCTGCGTTGACGCCAGGAGCAAGCGCGGCAAAAATCGGGCCGAGATGTTGGACTGGCTCATTCTCGCCGCCGATCATCAAACAAAAGCCGCGCTCCAGCCCCCAGACGCCGCCACTGGTGCCAACATCCAGATAATGAATGCCTTTTGGTTTCAGTTCGGCGGCGCGGCGTAGGTCGTTGCGATAGTAGGAGTTGCCGCCATCGATGACTATATCTCCAGGCGAGAGGCGCGGCACAAGATCAGCTAACGTCCGGTCAACCACACCAGCAGGCACCATGAGCCAGACCGCGCGCGGCGCCGCCAGCCGGGAGACAAACTCATCAAGCGAAATTGCACCAAGAGCGCCCTCACGCGCCAACCCTTGTACCGTCTCCTGGGAAAGATCATAAACCACACATTCATGGCCCGCTTTCATCAAGCGGCGCACCATATTGGCGCCCATGCGCCCTAATCCAATCATGCCCAGTTGCATACTATCCCTCCTCTTTTAGTCCAAAATTCCTGCCGTATAGGTCAGGCCCAGCCATCGATCAGCCAGCAATTGCTATGCCGCCACTGCTGAATATACATAGGATCGATAATGTAGAGCAACCCATCTGCCCAAACAGCCATATTCCCTCTCATAGTCCAAGCATCCCTCTGGCTGTTACACCGACCACGCAAAAAAGCGCCGGGCGATGATGCCCGGCGCTTCTGTTTGATCTGGGAAGCGTCACACGATAGATGTTGGCACCGTCTCCCAGGTCTGCCCGCCATCCACCGTCTTGAGAAGCGTGAGCGTGCCAGAGTAGTCGGGACTGGTTGGCCGGCTCATGGCGCGAGAAGCATTGTTCAGGGTGGACTCGGCGCTGATACTGGTGGGCGGGAAGCTAATTGCCCAGCCAACGGTGCGAGAAACAACGTTCAGTTCCATAACGTACTTGAAGGTGCTGTTCGTTTGCAGCCTGGTCCAGTGCTGCCCGCCATCGCTGGTCATAAAGAGAGCAGCGCCGTCTGAGAGCCACCCCTGGTTCGCGTTGATAAAGTCGGGAGGTGAGGTATGTCCCAGGTTGATCTCATTGACCGGAAGCGGGGGCATAAGCTGCCAGCTTGCTCCGCCGTCATGGGTGACATAGAGATAATACGCTCCTGGATTTAAACCTGAATGCTCGAAATCAACCAGCATCGAGCCGTTCTGGCTGTCAAAGAATGTGGGCACATAGGGAGCCACCATTCCCGCTGCCTCACCTGCTGGCAGCGGCAGCGATTGGTGATGCCAGGTTACGCCGCCATCATGCGTGACGTAGAGCCAGACAACCCCAGGGGCGCCTTCTGTGCCGGTGGCCCAGCCAGTCAAAGCGTTGAGGAAGCTGATGCCTGTTTTATCTCCGCTAAAAGGCAGCGCGTTCGGATCGTTGGGGTTGGTATTCGGCCCGGCGGTGGCAACATTGGTCCAGGTTGCCCCACCATCTGTCGTGCGATAGATCACAGCCCCACTTGAGCCGAGTGCTACCCCGGTCTCACCAAAGAACCAGCCATCCTGGCTATTGATAAAGTCTATCTGGCCCAGGTTGAAGCCCTGGAACGTCGTCTTGCTCCAGGTGTGCCCACCATCCGACGTGCGAAAGAGGGTCGCTGAAGCGTTAGCAATGCCTGATGACGAAATCACTGTTGAACTTACCCAGGCAAAAGAAGCGCTCAGAAAATCTGCGACTATTTGCTCCGATCCCAGCCCTGGTGGGGTCACATCCCGCCAATGCACGCCCCCATCATTGGTGCGGATAATCTGGTGCTGATCGGTGATCGCCCAGCCATTGGTCTCATCAAGCATGTGGATCGTTTGCAGCAGCACCGGCTGGGGAATCGGCGTCTGCGTTGGAGCGGGTATCGCTGTTGCAGTCGAAACTAGTGTTCCTACTTTCTGGTGAGCAGCAAACAGCGCCACTCCTACTGACAAGCTGCCTACCAGGATTACCAGAAGCGTGACAGATGCAATCATACCCAGACGGGAAGCTATTATGCTCTCTCTCTGCGGGGAAAAGATATTTCTCATGCGGGATCGCCTTTCACGAGTATCAGGAAGCCGGCGAACCGGCGTAGCTTGTTGCTGTTGTAGCGTTCTGGGAGCGAGGCGGTTCCAGACACGGTCCAACGAGCCAGCATCTACCTGGCGCTCGTCCTCATATGCCCCCTGAAGCGCCTCAACCACCTGCATATCCGCCGTCTTTGAGGCATTGGGGGGCATAAATTGAAGCGTGTGAGCCAGGTGATCGAGTTGCTCCTCTATTGTTTCAGGAGCAAGCTGCTCCTCATCGTGTGCCATAAGGACTATTCCTCGTTCCCAGATTCGTAGAGTTCGCGCAAGAGCGTGACTGCCCGCGAGAGAAGCACCCGGACTGCTCCCTCGCGCTTGCCCAACACCTCAGCAATCTGGGCACAGCGCAGACCCGCCCCAAAACGCAACCGTAGCACTTCCTGCTGAAGAGCCGGAAGCTGTCCCAAAGCTTCCCGAATGTTTTGCGCCTCTTCCCAGCGCAAGACAATCCGCTCTGGAACCTGCTCCTCATCGTCCTCCAGCGTGTCCTCAACCTCCTCCAACCCAACGGCAAACCGCCGCTGGGACCGACGATAGTGATCGACCAGCTTATGATGGGCCACGCGCCGCAGCCAGGCTAACTGCTCCCTCTCTGGCATCGAGGCCAGAGCGTCCTGCTCAAGCGCCGCCAGAAAGACCTCCAGCAGCACATCTTCGGCATCCTCGCGTGAGGAGGTGTGCCCACGCAGATAGGCGAAGATCGTTGCCGCATGAAGTTGGTAGAGGGCAGCAGCGGCTGATTGATCCAGGATATTAGTGTGAGCGCGTTGGTACATCGTGCCTCTCAACAAACCCTCCTATGAAACGGCCATCTCGCCTACTGTATCGTTGCTCATTCAGGAACGTTACAGCCAAATCGTGTGAACTAGCTCACAGAAAAGAGTGTGACCCAAAAATTGGGGAAGAGAGAAGGAGGGGGTTGGGCAGCGTATGACTGAAGCTCATACGCTGCCCAACCCCGTATTTTATGAGCGTCTGAGGAAGGCTCCCTTACTAAAGCTGCGGGCGGGCGCGCCCGACAATCGCGGCGGCATCAACGCCTGCCGGCAGCGTACCAAAGGCCACGCCCCAATCGCCGCCCAGTCGGCTGGCGCAGAAAGCATCGGCAACGGCAGGATGGCTGGAGCGCACCAACAGCGAACCCTGAAGCGCGAGCGCCATGCGCTCCACCAGCCGGCGGGCACGCACCTCAATATGCTGGTGATCGGCCAGTTCAGCCTTCAGCCGGTCTACAGCAGCATCAAGCCGCTGATCTGCCCCGCGAGCAAGCGCGAGTTCCTGAAAGAACGCCTCGACGGTTTCCGGCTCCCTGGTCATGGCCCGCAGCACATCCAGGCAATTGACGTTGCCGGAGCCTTCCCAGATCGAGTTGAGCGGGCTTTCTCGATAGAGGCGCGGCATGATGCTCTCTTCCACATAGCCATTGCCGCCCAGACATTCCAGTGCTTCGGCAGTGTGCGCCGGGCCACGCTTGCAGACCCAATACTTGCCAATGGCCGTGCCAATCCGCTTGATATGGCTCTCATGCGCATCCCCGGCAAGCGCGCCATCGCAGGCTCGCGCCAGGCGCAGCAGCAGGACCGTCGCGGCCTCCGACTCAATCGCCAGATCGGCAAGCACCTGCTGCATCAATGGCTGCTCGATAAGTCGCTTGCCAAAGGCCATCCGATGCGCGGCGTGATGGGTCGCCTGAGCTACCGCCTGGCGCATCAGTGAGGCCGTGCCACCGATGCAATCCAGCCGGGTGTAATTGACCATCTCGACAATCGTGCGCACGCCCCGGCCCTCTTCACCAATCAACACAGCCCAGGTCTGATTCAGTTCGATCTCGCTGGAGGCGTTTGATTTGTTGCCTAGCTTGTCTTTGAGCCGCTGGATGAAGAAGCGGTTGCGCGTGCCATCGGGCAAGACACGCGGCACCAGGAAGCAGGAAAGCCCGCCCGGCGCCTGGGCCAGCATCAGGAAAACATCGCACATCGGCGCCGAGCAAAACCATTTATGCCCGGTCAAGACATATTCGCCGCCAGGGCCGCCGGCCCCAAGCGGCTCGGCGCGTGTGGTGTTCGCCCGCACATCCGACCCGCCCTGCTTCTCGGTCATGCCCATGCCGCAGAGTATCCCACGTTTCTCAGCGGAGGGACGCAGCCCAGGATCATAGTCCAGCGACATCAGGCGCGGCTCCCAGACCGCCGCGACCTCTGGCTGCGCCCGCAGCGCCGGCACAGCGGCATAGGTCATTGAAATGGGGCAGCCATGCCCGCCCTCTACCTGCGACCAGACAAAAAAGGCTGCAGAGCGCGCCACATGCGCGCCCGGTTTGGGTTCGCGCCAGGGACTCGCGTGCATGCCCCAGGTCACGGCAGTAGTCATGAGTTGATGCCAGGCCGGGTGAAAGACGACTTCATCGATACGATGGCCGTAGCGGTCATGCGTTTTGAGGACCGGCAGCGACGTGTTGGCATCGAATCCCCGCTGGATAGCCTGCTCGCTGCCAGCCAGACGGCCTAGCTCTTGCAGCCGTTCTTCCGCCCAGCCGGCTCCCTCGCGCCGCACACCTTCTGCCAGCACCGCATCCTGCGTAAAGACGTTATAGCCGACCAGCGGTGGCGGCTGATTGACGACCTCATGGGTTGTGGATAGCATTGTCTGCGGCTGATGCTGCGCCAGCATGGCATCCCTCCTTGTGAGGCTGAGAAGCCCGCACACATCTTATGGGCCACAGCGGCCCTGATAGGAGCATTATAATCCATTTTGCTACTCCCTTGACGTCTCAGGCGGAATCAGGCAAAATAGAGCAAAGCCTGGAAAAAAGTGAGGAAATAACTTGAGTTGGCATGTCCCCAATACGGTGATGCTGGCTGCCGATAAAATAACGCAGTTGCTCTATTGGGCCACCAACGGGCGACTAGGGGAACGGCAGTTGAGCTATTCGATGCTGATCCTGCACACCGTTGGACGCAAAAGTGGGAAGCGCCGCACCCACACGCTGCTTTATTTTCGGGATGGTGAGGCGCTGGTGATCTGCGCCTCGAACAATGGCGCGCCCCAGCCTCCAGCGTGGTATCTGAACCTGTTAGCAGCGCCACGAGTGCGCATTCAACATGGACGAATCAAGCGGGAAGTCATCGCGGAGACCGTTGGCCCAGAGGACCGGGAACGGCTCTGGCGGCGGCTGCTCGAAGTTCGTCCGCAATTTGCCGACTATCAGAAGGCCACCTCGCGGGAGTTTCCGCTCGTTCGCCTGAAGCCGCTCCCCGCAGAGGAGAGCAAATTACCAGGATAAGGAGCTTCCACTATGACCGACTATGTTTTCGATCCCAAGGTAATCCACGAGATTAGCCGTAACCATCTTGGCAAGCCGCTTGAGCAGATGTTTGCTGACATTACTGCGGAGCTATCGGAGCGTTACCCCGGCCAGATCGATGATTCCAAGCCCTGGATTTTCAACAACGCCGGCGGCGTCATGCTCGAAATGAAGCTGCTGCATGCCTCAGCCAAAGAGTATGTGATGATCTGGGGAACACCTATCGGCAGCGAGGGGCATACCGGGCGTCATCTGGCCGAATTCTACGATACGGTCCTCGACGGGGAAGCCTGGTATTATCAAGAGGGCCAGTTTACCCGCGATGTCTATACGCCCGGAGACCACGTTTTTGTTGGCAAAGGCCAGAGCGCCGGCATGCACTACCCCGATCATGTCTGGATGGTGGAGTATGCGCGGGGCATCCTGCCATCATTGCTGCCGTTTGGTTTAGCCGATGGCTTGCTTAGCACGATGGATTTCAAGACGGTGGCACAGACGGTAGTAATTTACTTCTCGCTGCTGCTGCGGACGCTTCCCAAGAACCAGAAAGTGGCATTAGGCGCGCTGGCAGGAGTGGTGCTGCTGCTGTGGATGTTCGGCGGGGCAGGGGGCCGGCGCAAGAAAACAGCGCGGAGATGAGAGCAGCAGCCAGTCACAAATAGCGACCTGCTCCTATTTGAGAAGTTGCTGCATATCAGCATCAAGCTGCTGTTGGTTTTTAATCTGCCCTAAGATGCCGCGCTGGACGATCCCAGCGCGGTCGATAAAAATAGTCGTGGGAATATTATTGACACCATACTGCGCGCTCATCGTGCCTGAGGTATCCGGGCCAGTGGGATAGGTAACGTGGTATTTTTGTAAAAACTGCTGGGCCGCTTGTGCCTGATCTTGATAATTCACGCCAATGAACACCACGCCTTCAGCGTGATAGCTCTGCCAGGCATGCTCCAAAAGGGGCAGCTCGGCTTTACAGGGATCGCACCAGGATGCCCAGAAATTCAACACCACCGGCTGGCCTTTCAGCGCGGCGAGATGCACCTGCTTTCCATCCCAGGTCGTCAGCGTAAAATCAGGGGCGGGATGTCCAACCAGGGGTATCTGCGCATTGCCAGTAATCGTCGTTTGCGGCGTGGTGAGAAGATGCCAGAGGAACGCCACCAGCATGATATTGAGCGCTGTAAAGAAGAGCAGCATCGCTATTGCCCGGCGCTTCTTGCGCGGCTTTCCAGCCGACTGGGCGTGTCCCTCTGTCTGTGCCTGCAAAATGTGGTCGGCCATTGTTTTTATGCCTCGCCCATTGTTTTTATGCCTCGCCAGGCCGCACACCTGGCTCAAAGCCCCAGAGCAGCATTGACCCTAAGACAATCACCAGACCGAGGGCTATGATCGCCGGGTGAACAAGAAACCCGCTGGCAACCAGCATCAACCCCAGCGCCAGCACAATCGGCCAGATGCTTGGGGACGAACTCTGGGCTACCGCAAGCACCTCTTTTGGCTCGCAGCGCTTGGGAAGGGACTCTAGCAGTCCCTCCACTTTACTGAAGAGGTGACGCGCATCAAATGGCTTGGCAAGACAGACCGCCGCAGCATCGCTGGCAAGCTGATCGCTCAGTTCAGGGGAACAATCCCAGGCCAGCACAACGGCTGGCGTCTCCGCCAGCCCACTGTCCGCCCGCAGTTCTGGCAGCAGGGTATGATTACCGGCAGCGCCACCATCAATATCCAGAATTAGAAGCGATGGACGTTGAGCGATCAGCACGCGCGCAGCCTGGGCAGAAGACGCTTCAAGTACATTGATACCCTGTTGCCTCAACCCTAGGGCGATAACCTTGCGCAGTGCCGCGTCCCTTTCTATAAGCAGAACCGTATGTGTTTCAGCCAGTTCCATCGTGCGCTCCCCCTTTGCTCGTAGGCTGCCGACCCTTGCGGCGCACTTGCCGGCACGGTGGCCGATGCTACGGCACCAGCCACGCCTCAAGAGGATGTGATATTACCTAATGCAGTATACGGTGGGTACTTTGCACAAAGACTGACAAATTGGCAAGACGCCTTACAAACACCAGAACAAGCTCGATATGGTGGACGCACAGCCAGGGTTTCATCAAAGCCGGGCCAGTTTATAGCCAACACCAGGAACGGTCAGAATATAGCGCGGCTGGCTGGGGTCTGGCTCAATCTTGCGGCGCACCCGCCGGATATAGACCCAAATAAAATCCATCTCGCGGCTATAGCCTGGCCCCCAGACCTTCTCCAGTAGCAACTCGTGCGTCAGCACCATCCCGACATGCTGCGCCAACACCGCGAGCAGTTTATACTCTGTCCGGCTCAGTTGCACCTCCTGGCCCGCAAGCCACACCTGGCGCTGGGCAAAATCAATCGCAAGTTCGCCACAGGAAAAGAGGGTACTCTGTGGGGTTCGCTCATCAGCCTGGCCGTGCTGGCGCAGCACAGCGCGCACACGCGCCAGCAATTCCTGCATGCCAAACGGCTTACCAAGGTAATCTGATGCCCCCATATCAAGCGCCTGCACACAATCGCTCTCACAGGGCTGCGCTGTCAGCAGAATCACTGGAATTGACGAGAAATCGCGCAGGCGCTGCAATAGCTCAAAACCACCCATGCCTGGCGCTCCCGCATCCAGGAGCAGAAGATCAGGCTCCTCGCGCTCAATCAAGCGAAACGCTTGCGTCCCATCAGAGGCGGCGAGGACACGATACTGCTGGGCCTCGAAATTGGTGCGCACATAACGCATCATGCCAGGGTCAGCATCAACAATGAGGATCGTCTTTCGCTCGCTGCGCACACGCGGACGGGCGCTGCTCTCTGTGGGGAGTGCCAGCGGCCCGCTGCTCCTACGAGGCTGCGCTGATGGGGAAGATGCCGCCATGCGTGGCGGCGAAAGCGGCAGAGCGACATGAAATGTTGCCCCCTGGTCGGGACCAGCCGATTCAGCCCAGATGCGCCCGCCATGCGCCTGAACCAGCGCCCTGGCAACGGCCAGGCCCATACCACTGCCCGCAACTGGCTCATCAGCATCGGCAATGCGATAGAAGCGCTCAAATATGCGCTCCAGGTGTTCCGGCGCGATCCCGCGCCCCTGGTCAACAATGCGAATATCAATAACGCCGGCGTTCACTTCTGCCGCAATAGTAATCGTGCCGCCGGGTGAATATTTCAGCGCGTTGTCCAGGAGATGGCCGAAGACCTGCTCAAAGCGGCCCCGATCAACAATCAGCGCCGGCAGATCAGCCGGCAGCGCCAAGACGATCCGATGCTGGGGAGCCTGTGTCTGCCAGTGAACTATCAGCGACGCCAGCACTTCCGACAAGCGCAGGGGCGCCAGATTCATCGGCAGCATGCCGGCATCCAGCCGCCAGATGTCCAGCAAGCCATTGACCAGTTCATGCAGGCGATCTACCTGCTCATCAACGAGTTGTAACATCTCGCGCTGGGTCGTTGGATCCCAACGTTGCGAATTCGCCAGCAGTGTTGTCGCAGAGCCTTTAATAACGGCCAGGGGGGTTTTCAACTCATGCGCGGCCATCGCCAGCGCTTCGGATTTATATTTTTCCGACGCACGCTCCAGCGTGATGTCATCAAGCAGCATGCCCCAGCCGAGTGGCTCGCCGGGTGGCTCGCAGATAGGGAAACTACGCACACGCAGCCAGTGGATCGCCGCGTGCGTCAGGGCCAGATCGGTGACTGCCTCATCAGGATTGGCCCACAGATGCGCTAACGCTTCCTCTGCCGCCTGCGGTTCGACTGCCAGTGCCAGCAACTGTTGGCGAAACTCTCTTGCAGGCTGGTCAGCCAGCGCGCCGGCGCCACAGCCCAGGATATGTTCGGCGCGGGCATTCGCATAGGTAATACGCTCCTGGCGATCAAAAAGCACAAAGCCACTCGCCATATTGCTGGTGACGCTGGCAAGCAGCCCATGCTCATCCATCGGTTGCACAAGCGGCGTACTCAGCGCCTCATCGCCAGAACAAGAGGCGCTCATAACCTGTTGAGCGGCAGCTTTGTCGCCCCGATTAACCCCTGGCCTCCTTCCTCTGGAAGAGGTCTCCATATATGGCTCCTGCTATAGCAGACCCAAAGAACGTCTGGGTGATGAATACAATAGGATGCACCAAAATTCTACCACGCTGATGCGAAGCACAACAAGCAGCACCCGACGCCTTATCTTTTGCGATTAGCAAGCAGGCCAAAGAGTCCGCGCCATACCTCCAGAAAGATCATCGTGAAAATCAACGTGGTGATGGCAAAGCTCACCTGCTGCCCGACGGTGAGCGGCTGGGTCGTATGCGTCAGGAGCCAGCGCAGCAGAAAGCCGAGCGGCCAGGCACAGACCCAGGCCAACGCTGTGCGCAGCAGCATAGTTCCCGTCTTTGCCGTCACCGACTGGCGATAGACGCCAAAGAAGGGCGCAATAGCAAACCAACTGACGGCGATGGTGGCGCCAGAGGTGCCCACCACCCACCACAGCGCATCCTTCTGACCATGCGAAGCCCATCCCAGCGTTGCAAACAGCAGAAACATGCAGGCATCGCCAACCACCAGGCCGGCAACCAGCCGCCAGGATGAGATCGGTTTCTTTACTGGCGCAACATCTTGTGTCGAGGCCATATCCGGCGTTGAGGCCATTGTCTCCTCCCCTCTGATTAAAGAAAGCACACACTGCTTCAGAAATAGCACACGGCGAGAAAGGCTTGCGCCCTTCTCGCCGGATGCAGACACCTCTTTGAGCAAACCGCCGGCGCCTCTACTTCGCAAGTTGCGCCAACAGCACAATAATAATCAGGTGCAGCAGCATAATGGCGACAAACCCCCAGCCAAGGACCGCAATCCATACATGGTCCTCGCGCTCTTTGCCAAGGCGCCGCGTGCGCGCACGCGGCCAGCGCTCTGCTGCCACCATGCCAACCGCGACACGCATCCGCACGGGCGTGCGCACCGGCGAGCGCTCCAACTGCTCTAGCACTGCCGCGTGGCAGCCCTTGCACAGCAGCCAGGACCGCTGCGGCTCTGGCGCCTCTGCCGGCTCGTCCAGCGTCAGCCCGCCAGCCCAGATGCGCTTACGACAAATCGAGCAGCGCAGCGGAGTCGGTTTGCCATCCGATAACGCGCTGGCACCTGCACCTGTAGCGAGCGCCTGATTGGCGCTGCCAGAAGTGTCCTGATCCATTTGCTGGCCCGCCCTTCTCAGCCTCAAGGGCTGCACTCAAAGTGTCCGTGCTTGCATAATCATGATACAGGGTCTTTACCCAGATGATTAGCATTCAACAGGCCAGGCTCGTCGCTCATCTCCTCAGAACTTAATAACCGTAATAAGATAGACAAGCGAGAACACGAAGATCCACACTACATCGACAAAGTGCCAGTACATCTCACCGGCCACCAGCGAGAAATGTTTCTCTTTCGTCAGTTGCCCGCGTAATGTGCGGAAGAAGTTCACCACCAGGAAAATAATACCAGCAGCGACGTGTGCCCCGTGCAAGCCTGTAATCGCATAGAAGGTGGATCCAAACACACCAGCGGTAATGCCAAAGTTGTTGCTGCTATACTCGACGGCTTGCAGGCTCAGGAAGATCACACCCAGCGCCACCGTTAATGAAATGTACCCTGCCGCCCGGCGCATCTGACCGCTGGCCGCAGCCCTCCCTGCAAAGCGGATGGGAATACTGCTGGAAAGCAGAATCACGGTATTAATGATCGGCAGCGTAATATCGTTCAGATCGCCCGTGCCTGGCGGCGGCCAGGTGCCAGCGCGCACCCGCAGATAAAGATAGCCAGCAATCAGGTTGGCAAAGAGCAACGCCTCCGAGGCAATGAAGAAGACCATGCCCCACCAGGCAAGGCTTCGCCCCTCACTGAGCGTTTCTCCAGTAATATCAATTGGCTGCTCTTTATGGACAGCACTCATGCCTTCGTCCCTCTATTCTACCGTTGCTTCCTGATGGCTTTCAAGGCCCCAACCCATGCCCCAGCCAATGCCAAAGATAAAGGCCAGCAGCAGCCCAATTGCGGCCAGGGTCACACTGATAATCAACCCTATCAGCGTCAGCGCAATGGAAGCCGCCAGCAAGATCGGCCAGTAGCTGGGGCCGGGAAGATGGATATGCTCCTCTTCCTCACCATGATGGGCAGTGACCTCATGGCCTCCCGCCAGTGTGAACGTCTCTTCTTGATCAGTGCTGCTTCTATGTTGAGCCTGTTCCTGCGACAAGATAAAACCTCCTGAGAGCGAATGAGGGCGGTAGGCCCGCGTTAGTTCTATTATACCTTGAGCTGCCCCTTAATGGGAACGTCGTTTCCAGTCGGGATTATCAGGGTGCTTGGCATCATAGAACGGGCGGCGGCTGCGCACCGTCGGAATCGTCTTGAAGTTATACACTGCCGGTGGCGAGGTGGTCATCCACTCCAGGGTGAAGGCATCCCAGGGATCATCGGGCGCCTTCTGCCCGCCAATCATGCTCATGAAGAAGTTGATGACAAAGAGCAGCACGCCAAGGGCAATGATGAATGCTCCAACCGTCGAGAGCAGGTTCAACTCGTCCCAGGAGCCATTCGACGCATACGTATAGATGCGGCGTGGCATCCCCAGCAGGCCGAGCAGGTGCATCGGGAAGAAGGCCAGATTCAGGCCGATAATCACGATCCAGAACTGAACCTTGCCCAGCGTCTCATTCAAAAACTTGCCGCTGATCTTGGGGAACCAGTAGAACAACGCCGAGAAGATCGCCAGCGCCGTGCCACCGAAGAGGACATAGTGAATATGCGAAACGACAAAGTAGCTATCTGTCACCTGATAGTCAAAGGGCACAATGGCGAGCGCGGCGCCATTCAGGCCGCCGATCAGGAACATGGCGACAAAGCCAATGGCAAAGTACATCGCCGCCGTCAGGTGGATTTTGCCACCATAGACCGTCGCCACCCAGTTAAAGATCTTCACCGCCGTTGGAATAGCGATCAGCGTCGTCGTTGTCGCAAAGAACGCCTGGGCCGTGATCGGCAGGCCCACTGCAAACATATGGTGCGCCCAGACGGTGAAGCTTAGGAAGCCGATAGCCACGCCCGACCAGGCCACAAACGTATAGCCAAAGATCGGCTTGCGCGAGAAGACCGGCAGTACCTCTGAGGCGATGCCAAAAGCGGGCAAGATCAGGATATACACCTCCGGGTGGCCGAAGGACCAGAAGAGATGCTGCCAGAGCAGCGGATCACCACCAAAGGCATATTGATAGAAATGCGTGCCCAGATGACGATCAAGGAACAGCATCGCGCTGGCTGCTGTCAGGCTTGGAATGGCAAACAGCAGCAGGAATGACGTAATCAGCGTCATCCAGGTAAAGAGCGGCATCCGGTTAATCGTCAGGCCAGGCGCACGCAGCCGCAAGATAGTTACTACGAAGTTCAGCGCGCCAACAATGGAGGAAACGCCCAGAATCTGAATGCCCAGCACCCAGAAATCCATATTTGTTCCTGGAGAACACAGCGCTCCTCCGAAACGATTACAGCTAATCGCCTCGGTCAGCGGCGCATAGCTAAACCAACCGGCGTTGGGTGCGCCACCGGCAACGAAGCTGAGGTTCAGAAAGATACCGGCGAAGAGAACCAGCCAGTAGCCTAACGCATTCAGGCGCGGGAAGGCCATATCTCGCGCGCCGATCATCAGCGGCACGATATAGTTACCTAGACCTGTCAGGAAGGGCATCACGAAGAGGAAGATCATCGTGGTGCCGTGCATGGTGAAAACCTGATTGTACAGGTCCGGGCTGAGTACGACATTATTCGGCACAGCAAGCTGTGTGCGAATCAGCAGCGCTTCTACTCCTCCAACGAGGAAGAAGAAAAACCCCGTGAACATATACATGACGCCGATTTTTTTATGATCGGTGGTCGTAAGCCATGATCCAATAGCTGTCCTGCTCAAGCGCTCGGCGCTGTATGCTTTTTGCGGGACAGCTACGCCCTGGATTGCCATAACTCTCTCCTTGTTTGTTTCAAGCTCTCAGCACCTACACACTATTGCAAACTCTCAAGGTAGGCTACCAGCGCCTGGACCTGTTGCTGAGACAACCCTAAATAGGGCATATCATTCCCTGGCTTGACGCTTTGCGGATCGGTGAGCCACTGCGCCAGATTGGCCGGGGTATTGGTCAGCACGCCGCCAGCGATCAGATCGCGGCTGCCAAAGTGCGTCAGGTTCGGCCCAACAATACCTTGCGCATTGGTTCCATAGATCGAGTGGCAGGCGAGGCACTGCTGGTTGTTCAGGAAGACCGCCGAAAAGAACAACTGCTTGCCCTGATCCGCCAGCGACCCGGCTACAGGATTGTTCGCCGGCTGCTGCTGGGCGCCCAGCCAGGCGCTGTAGTCCGTCATGCTTTTGGCGATGACCTCGAAGCGCATATGGGCATGCTGGTCGCCGCAGAACTCGGCGCAGGCCCCCTGATAGGTTCCCGTCGTATCGGCGGTGAACCACAGATGGTTCAGATGACCGGGAATCACATCGGTCTTACCAGATAATTGCGGAATCCAGAAACTGTGGATGACGTTATCAGAGACCAGATTGACATGCACCACCGTCCCCGACGTTGGTTGCCCCGCTACTGTCGTCACCGGCACCACAAGATTATCGGCGGTTGTCACCTGCGGCGTCGGGCTGTTGAAGATATGCTGAGGAGACATCAAATTCTGCGCATTGGCCTGGGCATCAGCCGCATTGTTAAAATAGCGGAACTCCCACCACCACTGATGCCCAACCGCATTGACATAGATGGTGGGCTGGCCCGTCGGCTCCTGAATCTGAAAGAGCGTGCTGATCGTCACTCCCAGCACCACAAACAATACAAACGAGGGAACAATCGTCCAGACTATCTCCAACTTGGTATTGCCGTGAATCTGGCGCGGCTCTGGCGCGCCAGGCCGCTCGCGGAAGCGAATAACCGAATAAATCAATACGCTTTCAACGGCCAGAAACACAAAGGTTGCGACGCCCAGGATAATCCAAAAAAGCGTGGCTTCCCTACTTGCCGTTGGCCCCTGCGGGTCGAGAATGGAGGAATTACTCCCGCATCCGGCAATGAAGAGCAGAATCACCCCAAGATGCGCCGGGATGACCCAGCGCAGTAACCTGCTCGGAACGAATGCTCTAGGCGATTGTGTTCGCACGTCCTGCGACCTGCCTTTCAAAACATCTACATTTGAAGGTGGCAAAAGCACCTGCCCGCCAGCCACACCACATCGTGCCCACCAGTCAAAGGGACAGACTTCTCCCACTATTCGACGCCGCTATTCTACTGCGGCCCGCTAACATTTGGCTTGCAGCACTGCTCAAGAGCCTTACAAAGCCCTGAACAGAGCAGCAAGAACCAGCAAATGCCGACTTTTGCCCGTATTTTGGATGAGGTTGCCATTCTCTGCTAGCGCCTGATATAGTACATAGCGCATCATTGAGCGCTCATTCTCAGGCAGCAACAAGGATACCATATCATGCAAGGAAAAATGGCGATCAGCCTTATTTTATTTCTCTTTCCCTCGCTCACTGTGCCGGTATTGGCGGTGTTCTTCCTGCGAGGCATCCCTGGAGCAGCGGGAGCTTTCTTTTCAGACTATTCAGCCGCACTTATTTGGGGCAGCTACCTCATTTTACTGATAGCCTGGATTATCTTCTACTGTATACTGCGTGCCGCTGCCCGGCGCGAAGCAACTTCCACGAGGACTGCCAATAGCGCTCAGCAAGAAGCCTAGCCATTGGCCGCCGAACTCCCCGGAAGAAGATCAGCAGCCTGGGGCGATTGCGCTCCTGAGCCGGCAGCCTCATCTATGCTCTCTTCCTGCCCTTCGTGCCGCTCAAACCAGAAGTAGAAGGCAACGCTCATCACAATCAGATAGACGAGGTTGCCAGGTATCCACATAATCAACGCGCCAAGCGTCTGGTCATCAGCGGGCGAGAGACCCCAGATGCGCGGAGCGGCAATATAGGGCGCATAGGCAGGCGGCGCAAAGAACAGCAGCGCGCCCAACGCAACGCCTACCTGGCAGTTAGCGAACATATACAATATCTGGCTACCATAGGAGAGATGCGGCATCTCCTCTGGCAAGGGATTCAACACCGGCCACCAGTTGAGTACAGCCGCCGCCATAAACATGAGATGCTCCAATATATGGATGCCCTCATTCGTCAGGGTTAGATCATATAAGACTGGCAGATGCCAGGCGGCAAAGACACCATTAAACAGCAGGAACGCGATCACCGGCCTGGTGAGAAAGCGAAGCGCTCGGCCAACCCCTGGCTGCCGGAGCAGCCCACGCACCAGCCAGGCCGGCAGGCCAAGTAGCCAGAGCGGAGGCGCAACAACGGTAATCAGCAGATGCTGCACCATATGGGCGCTGAAGAGAAAATAATCCCCCAGGGGATCAAGTGGAGAGATCAGCGCCAGCAACATAACCGCTGTACCGATAAGAAAGGCAGCGATCTGCCTGCGCCTCACCGGCGGCCCTAATCGATAGCGGCGCCGCAGTGGGCCGGTAATAGCCAGATAGAGGCCACCAAAAAAGGCTGTCCCGATGAGAATGGTTGGATCAAGATTCCAATCAGTCAGCCAGTTTATTGACGTTGGCCTTATGCCATGTAGAGGCACAAGTATGGATGCGAGCATCGAAGATTTCCTCTCCCGAAAAGAACCAGCGCGGGAACGCACGTCATGTACTATATCGCCTGTGATATGATGCTGCAATGGTCGCAGGGCGCTCAGGGACGGCTGCGCGCAGATGTTCAGGTTTTTGTAAGGCAGAGGCCAGAACCCTGCAAGGCATGTGTCAGGGGCATGCGCGACAATCAGCCTTGTTGGAAATGCTCACGTTAAAGGGGATGATTATGGCCCGATTACGCCACCTGCTGAATATACATCAGATACGAACCCTCGGCTGGGTGACGGTGGGATTTACCTATTTTCTCGTGCTGGTTGGTGGCTTGGTGCGCATCACTGGTTCTGGCAAGGGATGCCCAGACTGGCCTACCTGTTACGGGAGTTTAATCCCGCCGTTTGGCAACATACCCACCATGATTGAATACTCGCACCGGCTGACGGCCTCTATCGTTAGCACGCTGGTCATAGCACTGGCACTCGCGGTACTCTTCTGGGCACGCAAGCGGCGGCATGTCATTCCCATGCTTATTGTTGGTGGGCTGCTGCTGATCCAGATCGTATTGGGCGGCATCACGGTGCTTTATGACCTGCCGCAACCCATCGTGACGGCACATCTAGGCACCGCGCTGGCGCTCTTCTGCATGTTGGTCGTGACCGCTATTTTGATGGGCCAGAGCAAGCCCATCGAGGATACCTTCAAAAGCGCGCGGCGTTTTGCGCGCGTTGCGCTCACAACGACCATTCTCACCTATGGCCTCCTGCTCAGCGGCTCCAACGTGCGCGGAACAAATGCCACAACAGCCTGTCCAGGCTGGCCGGTCTGTAACTCCGATATTGTCTATACCTTTCAGGTCTACATGAACCTCTTCCATCGCTTTGTCGCCGGCATCGTTGGACTGTTCATCATTGGCACCGTCTACTATGCCTGGCGCAGACGCCGCCAGGCGCCTCAGCAGGCGCGCATCGCTCTCGCCGCCATCATCCTCTTCGCCATCCAGGTCGGCATCGGCGCGATTATTGTCACGCAAAATGCGCCGGAACTGTCGCTCGGTTTCCACCTGGGCACTGGCACCGCCGTCTGGGGCTGCATGGTCGCGCTGACGGCGCTTGCGTATCGTGATCTGCCAACCAGGGTACAGAGCGCGCCGCCAGCGACACCGGCAAGCCCTGAGAGCGACTGGGTGCGCGCGCCCGTCGGTGAAGAGCGGCCAGCAATGGAAACAGCAGGTGGCGCCGGCACGCTCAAGATGCAGATCGGTGCCTATGTCAATCTGATGAAACCGCATGTGACCGTGCTGCTCCTTGGCGTGACGCTGGCAACGATGGCAATTGCCGCTGGCGGCTTTCCGCCGTTAGGGTTGGTCGTTGCCACGCTCTTTGGCGGCGCGTGTGCCGCCGCCAGCGCTAATGCGATTAACTGCTACTTTGACCGCGATATTGACCAACTAATGAGCCGAACGCGGCGCCGCTCCATCCCGGCGGGTCGTGTGCCACCCAGGAACGCGCTCATTCTGGGCGTTGCACTGGCCGTAGTGTCTTTCGCCGACCTTGCCCTCTTCGCCAACCTGCTCAGCGCCGTTCTCGCTTTTTCGGGCATTATCTTCTATGTCTTTGTCTATACGCTCTGGCTGAAACGCTCCTCGGCGCAGAATATCGTCATTGGGGGAGCCGCTGGAGCCGTCCCGCCGCTCGTTGGTTGGGCCGCCGTCACGCACTCCGTTGGGCTGCCGGCTATCTGGCTCTTCGCTATCATCTTCTACTGGACGCCGCCCCATTTCTGGGCGCTGGCGCTACTGATCAAAAATGATTATGCGCGGGCGCATATTCCCATGATGCCAGTGGTCTTGGGCGAGAAAGAGACCAAGCGGCAGATCATCCTGTACACGCTGCTCTTAATCGCTGTGACCATGATTCTCTTCACCACCCGCGTGATGGGCTATCTCTATCTCGTCTCCGCCCTGGCGCTCGGCGGAGGGTTTCTCTATCTGGCGATTCGCGTCCTGCGCGATGAAACAAAGCGCTGGGCGCGCACCTTGTTCTGGTACTCGAACTGCTACCTTGCCCTGCTCTTTGCCCTGATGGTCATTGATCGGGCAATTGGCTAACCTGTGAGGCATCTTATGAACTGGCGTCTCGCTTCCCGTCTTGCCGTCCTAACTTCGGCGATCCTGGTTATCATTGTGATTCTGGTTCTGACTCATGGTAATAGCAATGGGAAAGCACCTTCTGCCCTGCAAGGAACTGACCTGGGCGGGGTGAACGCGCCGGCTTTCCGCCTCACCGATCAATTTGGCACGCCGGTCTCGCTGTCGCAGTTTCACGGGCAGCCAGTTGTCCTCACCTTTCTGTATACCCATTGCCCAGATTACTGCCCTCTTACCGCCGACAAGATACATCTAGCGCTGAGCAAGCTCGGCAGCACGAGTGCCTCAAGGGTCGGCGTACTTGCCGTCAGCACGGACCCACAAAATGATGATGTCAACGCCGCCTATCAGTTCTCTCAAACCCATCACCTGCTCAATCAGTGGCATTTCCTGATCGGCAGCCAGACCCAGCTTTCCCCGATCTGGTCTGCCTACCATGTCTACGCCGCGCCAGCGCCTACCAACTCTCCGAGTGGTTCCGTCGATCACACGGTTGCCATCTTCCTCATTGATAAACAGGGCCACGAGCGGGTCTATCTCCCGCAAGATTTTGATCCCAACGTGTTGGCAAAAGACCTGCAAGTGCTGTTGGGTGAGTAAATTTTCAGGGCTAATTTGCCCTTTATACCTTCAATAAGCAGAGAAGCCGCCTGGCATGAGTGATGCCAGACGGCTTCTCTGCTTAGCAAGTTGGCAAACCAGCTATTGCACAGTAACGGTCAGATTCATCGTGGTTGGGTGAATTGTACAGGTTACGTGGAAGGTGCCAGCCATCGTCCAGGCAGGCGTCGTCCAACTATCGCCAGGCTGGAACGTGTGGCCCGACGAACCAAAATCAGGGACACCTGCCTCATTGTCTGGGGAGCCATTCTTCCCGATAATCAGAATATGCTCCGTGCCGACATTCTTATCATCTGTGAAGGTAATGGTGCTTCCCTTCGAGATGGTGATTGAGTTTTCACAGTAGGTATTGGCCTGCAAGGTTACATGCGTGGCATCGCAGGCGCCAGCCGTATTTCCTCCGGTGTTGCCGCCACCACTGCCGCACGCCGCCAACAGCAATGAGCAGAGGACACCTAAAACAGCTACAAGAGCCAACTTTCTCATGTCAATATCCCTCTTCAGTTGAACGTTCATCGTAATGCCGCCAAAACAGGAAGCAAAGAAAACTACGGCATGCCGTTACATTGTTTACCATACCAGAATAACAGCGAGAAAGGATCAGGTCTTTACGGGATCATTCTCTTCAGGTATTTGCCCGATTTATCTTCAGCAGTACCTATTCACTGCTCACCAATCTCCAATGGGTGCAGGATGTGGTCGAGGCTCATCCACAGTCCTTTGGAATGGCGATAAAATACCAGCGGGAAGATGATCGACAAAGCCAGACCAGAAAGAATAATCAAAAGCAGGTTCATCCAGGGCTGAAGCGAGAGCGGAATGACGATGATCGTCATCAGCAGCTCTGCAATCACCAGATTGATCGCCATCGCGCCGGTGAAATAGCCCTCCTCGCGCTCATACACGAAGCCACAGACCGGGCAGCGTTCATACATCTTCATCCGCCAGGGATAGAAGAGCCGCCCTTCTCCGCAGACCGGGCAGACCAGACGCAGACCGCGCCAAAAGAGAATCAGACCTTCTTTATACAACGCATAGCCCTCCCAGGGCGATTTTATCCACCAGTGTTGTTGCCCTCGCCCTGCTGCGCCAGCGTAGGCACATCCAGCAGGTGATCGAAATGCGCGTGGCTCACCAGAATTATATCCGCTCTGGGAAGCAACACGCCAATCAAGCCGACATCCGGCTTTAGCTTGCTAGAGAGCGTCTGCCGCAGAGAGGTTGCTCGCCATCGCCTGTATCAAGCCAAAAAGTCCCGCACAACCTCAATATAGCGCTCCGGCTCTTCCATCTGGGGCATATGGCCGCTCTGCTCAAAGAGCACCAGCCGTGAACCGGCGACGCCCTCGTGCATAATTGTCGCTTGCTGTAAGCTACATACGCGATCAGAGCGCCCGGCGATGATAAGCGCTGGCATCTGTAGCTCGCCCAGTCGCGGACGCACATCATAGAGGGGCATCTGATGCACGCTCCACCAACTTGAAAGCGCTGCCGAGTAGCGCGTGCGCTCGGCCCAATCCTCAGCCTTGCGCTTGATCTCATCAGGATAGATAGCGAAATAAAAGGGCAATTCATCCTGGATGATCGCGCTCATATCTTCGTCGGATTGCATCTCGTTCTCGCGCGCAAAGGCCGCCGCGACCTCTGGTGAGTTAAACTTCGCCAGTTGCTCCTCCACCTCGGCGCCAATATCAAAGCTGGGCGCCGAGCAACTGACGATCAGCCGGGAAACTGCCGAGGGATAGGCCAGCGCGTAGCTGAGCGCGATAAAGCCGCCAAAGGAATGTCCCAGCACAGCCATCTGCTCAAGCCCAAGCTGCTGGCGCAGCGCCTCCACATCTTCCACTACCGCAGCAGTAGTAAACTGCTCCGGCAGGATGCGCTGCGATTGCCCGTTGCCGCGATAATCCAGATAGATCAGGTGAGCGCTGCTCGCCAGCGGCGAGAGCCAGGGAACAAACTCATGATGGTCCAGGCCCGGTCCCCCGTGCAGGAGCAGACAGGGTGGCCCGCTGCCCTCTTCAGCATAGAATAGCTCCACACCATTGACAGTGACATGATGCTTCTGCATACTGTCTGGCCCTCCTCTGCTGGTGCAGCCCCAGTACAAAATCAATTGACCTATTCGGCATGCGCTGATACACTATGTGTATGCTGGAGCGACAGGATCAACCGCTCATGACGATCCGCTTTGAGGATATTGAAATGGGAAAAAACAGGCGGCCATATGTCCACCTTCTTTGCGCTCCAGCGGTGGCATTGATTCTTTGCAAATCTGCTGCGCCTTCCAGCAGCGTGGATGAAACGGGCAGCCCTGCGGCGGGTTCACCGGGCTGGGTACGTCGCCCTCCAAAATAATCCGCTGGCGCTGCTCTTCAACCTCTGGATTAGGGACAGGAATCGCCGAGAGCAGCGCTTGCGTGTAGGGATGCAATGGCCGCTCATACAGCGCGTCGCGCTCGGCAATCTCGACGATGTGGCCTAAATACATGACCGCCACGCGATCACTGATGTACTTGACCACCGAGAGGTTATGCGCAATAAACAGATAGGTCAGGCCAAAGCGCTCTTGCAGACCCTCCAGCAGGTTGAGTACCTGCGCCTGAATAGAAACATCCAGCGCGCTGACCGGCTCATCACAGACAACAAAGGCCGGATTCAACGCCAGGGCGCGGGCAATACCAATGCGCTGGCGCTGGCCGCCGCTGAACTCATGGGGATAGCGATTGATATACTTGGGATTCAAGCCAACCACTTCCAGCAGCGTCTCTACCCGCCGTCTGATCTCCTCTTTGGACCAGCGCTGAAAGTTTTGCAGCGGCTCTGCAACAATCTCTCCCACCGTAAAGCGTGGGTCAAGCGAGCCAAAGGGATCTTGAAAGATCATCTGCATATTGGCGCGCGTCTGACGAATCTGCGAAGCGCTCAGGCGAGTAAGCTCCTGGCCCTTGAAGCGCACCGAGCCGGCGGTAGGTTTAATTAACTGCAAGATGGCGCGTCCGGTGGTTGATTTCCCACAACCGCTCTCGCCGACCAGCCCTAGCGTTTCACCACGCTTGACGATCAGATCAACACCATCAACGGCCTTAACATAGGCATGTGCGCGGCCCAGCAAACCCCCACGTACAGGAAAATGGACCTTCAGATCTTTCACTTCAATCAGCGTATCCTCATTGGAAACAGTGACTTCGTCTTGCATAGAGACACTCCCTCCGGTTGTTAAAAAGGATAGAAGCAAGCAGCATGCTGGTTTTCAGCCACCATTTCTAGCTTGGGCGTTTCCACGGAGCAGCGCGGCTGAACCTTCGGGCAGCGCGGCGCAAAGGGGCAGCCGGGTGGAAGATTGATGAGATCTGGAGGTTGGCCCTTAATAGGAGCAAGGCGCTGTTGTTTCGTCTGATCCAGGCGGGGGATCGACTGCAACAATGCTTGCGTATAGGGGTGAGCAGGCTGGGCAAACAACTGGCGCGTTGGCGCCTGCTCCATCACACGCCCAGCGTACATCACGACCACCCGCTGGCACATCCCGGCAACGACGCCCAGATCATGGGTAATCAGCATCACCGCTGTCTGAAATTCGCGGCTGAGCGCCTTCATCAGTTCGAGAATCTGCGCCTGGATGGTCACATCCAGGGCTGTCGTTGGCTCATCAGCAATCAAGAGTTGGGGATTGCAGGCGAGCGCAATAGCAATCATCACCCGCTGGCGCATGCCCCCGCTAAACTCATGAGGATAGCTTTTCAGGCGACGGCTGGCATCAGGAATGCCGACTTTTTGCATCATCTCTAGCGTGCGTATGCCAGCGTCTTTGCTGTTGAGCTTGAGATGCGTTTTAATGGTCTCCGAAATTTGGAAGCCCACCGTAAAGACCGGGTTCAGTGAGGTCATCGGATCTTGAAAGATCATAGACACTCTGCCACCACGCAACTGGTGCAGTTCTTCATCGGTCAGATCCAGAATATTGTCGCCTTGAAAAGTGATCTCGCTTGCCTGCAAAATCTTGCCGGGCATAGCAATCAGGCGCATAATCGAGAGCGCTGTCACACTCTTGCCTGAACCACTCTCACCAACCACCCCCAGAATCTCGCCCTCGCCAATGCTGAACGAGACGTCATCGACGGCCTTGACCACACCGCTCCGGGTGTAGAAATAGGTTTTGAGGTTCTTCACATCCAGAAGATGCTGATTTTGTGTCACAAGCCCTCTCCTCGCAGTGGGGTTAATCTTTGGTGCGCGGATCAAAGGCATCGCGCAGGCCATCGCCAATGAAAGAAAGTGCCAGCACAAGAATGACGATCCCAAGCACCGGCCAGAGAATCTCGTAAGAAAAGCCCTGGATGTCATTGGAATATTGGGAGACCATCAGGCCGAGGCTGGAGCCAGGCGCCTGCACCCCCAGACCAAGCAGGCTAAGGGTGCCCTCGGCTACTACCGTCGTTGCCATATCCAGCGTGGCTGCCACCACGATCAGGCTGGAGATATTGGGGAGGATGTGACGCCAGATAATCTTGGCATTGTTTGTTCCGTTGGTGCGAGCAGCCTCAATAAATTGTTGCTCTTTCAACTGGAGCGTCTGGCCGCGCACGTAGCGGGCCATCTGCGGCCAGATGGTGAAGCCTAAGACTAATGAGGCCAATACCAGACGACCATAGTTACCAAACTGGAAACCTAAAAAAGAAAAGTTATCAAATCTCTCACCATAAATTGCGGTGACGAGAATGGCAAAGAGCAGACCGGGAAAGGCAAACATCAAGTCGGTGAAACGCGAGAGCAGCGAGTCAATGATGCCACCAAAATAGCCTGCTAGCACGCCCAAAAAGACGCCCAGGACGACATCCTGTATCTCCACCACAAATGCGACTAACAGCGAGACCTGCCACCCCTTGAGCAACCGTGCCAGAATATCCTGGCCGTTATCGTCAGTCCCTAGCCAGTGCAGTCCGCTGGGGTATTGCGTCCGACGAAAAGAGTCAATGTAGTCGGGGCTGTGATATTGCTGAGAGGTGGTCACATCTACAAATCCCGGCGCGACCTGGCGCCGAAGCGGCTGACCAATCTGCTGATAAACAGGAGGAAAGACCAGGGAAAGAAAGAGGATCACGATAAGGACAACCAGGGAACCCATCGCGCGCTTATCACGCCGGAAGCGTTGCATCGACTCTTGAAGCGGCGAACGGGCCTTTGCTTTTTCTGCTGCCTGTTCTCGTTCTAGCTCTGCCGGCGCCTCCAACTCCGTCTCAAGGACACTGGCCTCCGCTGCGCGTTCCTGCGCATAGTGTTCTTCTGAGGGCTTCTGTATATCCATGCGGGCAACCTCCTCAGGTGGCTTCCTGAGTACAGACCTGGCGAGGCCGATCAGGCAAGCCGGATACGCGGATCAACCAGACTGTAGCAAATATCGGTTAAGAAATTCATGACCACCACCGCCAACGCGAGCAGAATCACGGTTGCCTGCACCACCGGCCAATCGCGCTCTGTGATAGCGCTGACCGAGTATTGCCCGATCCCCGGTACAACCATTAACAACTCGACGACAAAAGCGCCGTTGACGATATACGCCAGCGATGGCCCGATCACTGAAAGCAGCGGCAGCATCGCATTGCGCAGGGCGTGGACATACACCACCACGCGCTCACGCAGCCCTTTCGAGCGGGCTGTGCGGACGTAATCCTGGCCCAACACTTCTAACATCACGGTGCGCGTCAGGCGTGCATAGTACCCCATACCAGCAGCGGCGAGAATCAAGACCGGCATAATTTTGTATTCTGGGCCATCAGACCAGCCAAAAATCGGCAGAGGTGGGCTGTTCAGGTTGAATTTTTGAACAAAGAAGACCATCAACAACTGATAGACGGGGATCAAGACAAACGTTGGCAGCGAATAGAGGAAGAGCATTACACCCATGCTGGTGGTATCAATCCAGGTGTTGCGCCTGAGCGCCGCCAAAATCCCAACCGGAATGCCCACGAGAAGCGTCAGAACAAACGCCATCAAGCCAAGCTGCACCGAAACCAGAACGGTTGGCGCCAGCAGATCGGTAACCTTCTGGCCCTCATTTTGGAAGGAAAGCCCAAAATCGCCGCGCAGGGCATGGGAAAGAAAGTGCCAGTATTGCGTGTACCAGGGCTGGTCCAGTCCGTACTGATGGGCAAGCTGCGCGTAAAGCGCGTGGTTGTTGGCACGCGCGCCGAGCAAGCCGATGATCGGATCGCCTGGGGCAAAGTAGCCCATGATAAAGGTGATAAATGAGATACCGAGCAGCACAAAGACCAGGCCGGCAATTCGCTTGACCAAAAATTGAAGCATGGCAGAGTACCTCTCTTGCCAACGGATAAGCGCTTCCGCAGGCTGGGACGCTGAGCAAACAGAGAGAAAGCAACAGCGCCCAGCCGCGCAAGCCTGGCTCGTGAGACCAGAGCCAGGCTTACCCATCAGGCCAATCAGCTATTGCAAGCGCCGTTGCAAATGTAGACGTTTGCCCAGACATCCGGCGGGGTCAGCCCGCCAGCATCTAGCACATAGCCATGTACGTTATTCTGATACACGTACACGTTCTTTTGCTGGCTCCAGGGCGCCCAGGCTTCCTCTTGGACCGCCAGTTCTTCCACCTGCTGGTAAAGCTTGTAGCGCTCCGCCTGATTCTGGTCCACATCGGCCTTGGCAACCAGTTGGTCAATCTGTGGGTCATCGAAGTTCTGGTTGTCATAGAGGCCATACGTGGTGAATTGAAGCGTTGTCCAGTCCTGCGGATCGGGGTAGTCGGCGATCCAGGCCAGCCCAAAGAACTGGACATTGTTGGTGAGGACATCCGTGACCAGCTTCTCAAAATCGACGGCATCCAGCGTGACCTTGACCCCCAGGTACGTCTGCCAGTCCTGCTGCATCTTCGTGTATGCCTTATCAAGATCGGCAATCTTGGCATACTCAAGCGTGATTGGGGGAAGCTTGCTCAGGTCGGGATAGGCTGACAGCAGCTTTTGCTTGGCGTCAGTCGGGTTGAAGGGCAGACCTTGCAAGTTTTTATTATAGCCTGGCATGCCATCGGGGATGATGTGATCCGAGGGGATATAGAAGCCATTGAGCGTCTGGGTGGAAACGGTATTACGGTCTATGGCTTCCGCAAACGCCTGGCGCACCGCGAGCTTATCGAACGGCGCAACCTTGTCGTTGCCGGTGACGTAGTTGATATCCAGGTATGGCCCCTCAAAGTAATTCCACAGCTTGTTGGCGCCATTCTTGGCGATGGGATAATTGATCGAATCGAGGAGGTTGTCCACATCGATCTGCTTGCCCTGGAACGCTTTGAAGGCCGGGCCGGTGTCCGCGAACATCGGCATATCGATTTCAGTCAGGTGGCTCTTCGCGCCATACCAGTTTGGATTGGGAACGAAGACCAGCTTGCTATTGTGCTGCCAGGATTGCAGCATGAACGGCCCGGTGCCCGCCGACACCTGGGACAAATCGCCTTTAGCCTGATCGACAATCTTCTTATCAACCACAAAGGCGGTTGGATACGTCAGTTGATCCAGGAAGAAGCCAATGGGCTTATCCAGATTGAATTGCAGGGTGTGATCGTCAATCACCACCACCCCTTTGCCAATGACGGATGGGGCGCTTGGGGGATTGGTGCATTTGGCGTTGTAGCGATCAGCATTCCCAACAACGTCGCCCAGGTAGGTGGGAGCCACCGGAGACGGCTGAGGCTGGAGGCAGGGGTCAAGTGTGCGATCAATCGTGTAGGCAAAATCCTGCGCCGTCACTGGATCGCCATTGGAAAATTTGATGCCGCTGCGCAGATGGAAGGTGTAGGTCATGCCGCCATTGGAAACATCCCAGCCGGTGGCAATATCTGGCTTGATCTCCAGATTCTTCTGATCCAGCTTCACCAGGCCAGTATAGGCCAGGCTGATTGCCTGGGCCGAGTTGAGATCAGCCGGCGCCGCCGGGTCCATCGTCTTGATGTCTTGCGTACCAATGTTGGCAAGTCTGAGGACCTGATTCTTGGCAAGGTTGGGGCCACTGCTGTTGTTCGTTCCACAGCCCGCGAGGATGATTGAAACCAGTCCAAGGAAGAGGAATATCTGCGAGACAAGAAACATCTTCTTCCGCATAAATCTGTATCCTTCCGTTCTTGTTGTACTCTCGTTTCCACACGAGAGCAATCGGCCAACTACGATGTGGCAGCATCTTACATGGACAAGCTGACAGAAGGGAAACCAACCAGTGATGCAGGGGAAGAAAACCGGTGATCGCAAACCAGTTGCTCAAACTGAAAATAGGCGACTTTCGAGAAGCTCTAGCTCCTTTCTGAAAGAGCAAGTTCCTTTGCTGGCATGGCCTCAGACTGCCTGGCGGCAACTTCGCCAGCGAGGGAAGCGCTCTCTACAGACACATACGCTCTTTGATTACAATTTCTCCCAACGTGCAAGAGAGAGGCTTATTCCTGAGCAAATCGCTGGCGAATGAAACGCAGGACCACTCCATCGATCTGCGCGCCCTCCACCCAGCGATCTTCCAGATTCTCGCGCATGCTGAAAGTATAAAAAGCCTTGCGGGTGGCTTCGTCGTAGGTTCCGTGTAATGGGCCAGTATAATCGCCAGCGCGCATCAGGAGGCTCTGTAGTTCGCGGGCAATGGCCTCATCGATGGGCATGATGTCTTCAGGATTGGTTTTGAAGAGGTAGAGCTTATGCAGGTCGAGCAAGCGCGTCAGTTCCTCAATCGGCCTGGGATGATCGTCCACGCGCAGATCGATGAAGCGATCATTAAATCCGGCATACCCTCCGCCCTCGCGCACCACCAGCAGCGCTGCCGACTCCTGGCCTCGGCTATCTCCACCAGCGGCCTGACCGGCGGCCAGGGCGGCCACCAGGCGATCCCACAGCCCGCCCGTTGTCGCTTCAAATGTCTGGGCGAGTGCCTGCACGGTGGCCGCGCTTACCAGAATATTGCCCTGGCAGGCATAATTTGGGCCGGTCAATCCACCGGCCCAGGCAAAGCATTCATTCCCGGTGAAGGTTGCGGTCCGCCCCTTCGCATCGACGATCCCCACCTGGCGCAGCGCGCGGTGGTCATCCAGGCCGGTGAGCGCCGCCATGACTTCATCAGGCGACTGGCCTTGAGCAAGCAACTCCAACCCTTTGGGGCCATAGCTTGTGTTGGCCCAGGATTGCGTGGCAATGGCTCCCACGCCTGCTCTGGCCCAGGGCACGACGGCGCCCACGCCCAAAAATTTCGACTCTACTGCAATGCCAAGATCGCCAGTTGCAGGGTCACAGCCAACAATGGAAAACGTGGAAACAAATCGATCAGACCGATCAGGGATACGCGGGGGAAGGGATGAGGACTGCGTGGAAGGAAGTACCAGCATCTATAATTCCTCCAACGGACAAAAAATGAGGAAATGGATGGCCTTCGTCTGTATAGAAGTATACCTATTTCGAGATAGTTTGACTAGCCCCCTTGTTCTTTCATCAGTGAGAGAAAGAAGACGTTGCCTCAACCGTAGTCTGCGTGTATACTACTAAGGCCACTCAAACGATCTCTAGAGGAGACCTATAAAGATGCCAGCAAAGAAACCAATAAAAGCTTCTGCCGCCAATGCAAGCACATCTACAAAACCAGCCCAGAAGACAACTCAACCACAAACGAAGAAACCATCAGCAAGCCTGGAAAGTAAAGAGCCAGCAGAGGCGCCAGCGGCGAAATCTCGCCGCGTGGAAGCGCAAGAACCGCTGCGCGAGCGCAAGCTGACACCACAGCAGCAGATGCGTATGGACCGCGCCAAGCGGCGCAAATTGAATCAAGGGTTAGGCGGAACCTTCCTGGTGCTGGTGGTTCTGGCAATCATTGGCGTGCTTGTCTGGCGGGCCGTCGGGGCCACACCATCAAAGACCGCCAGCGCCAGGCCCACTGCCACCAGCGCGGGCGGGCCAGCCATTCCACCCACCGTTACAGGCACAGTCATTACCACAAACGATAAGCTCCAGTATATTGATGTTACCGTCGGCACTGGTCCAACTGCCAAATCTGGCGATACCGTTGATGTGCAGTATACCGGCTGGCTCCAATCAGATGATGTCAAGTTTGATAGCTCATACGACCACTCACCGCCCAGCCCATTTGAGTTCACCCTTGGACAAGGGCAGGTCATCCCTGGTTGGGATGAAGGGGTGGCTGGCATGAAGGTTGGCGGCAAGCGCCGTCTCATTATCCCCTCGGCACTTGGCTATGGCGCGCAGGGCAGCCCGCCGCAGATTCCAGCCAACGCGACGCTGATCTTTGATGTACAACTAGTCAGCGTGAACGGCCAGACAAAGTAGGCGCACAGAAACACGCAACAGGCAGGATACGATGGCGTATCGCTCGGTCTTTCGAGATAGCCTTTTTAGCGAGCAGGTGATCATCGTCAGCGGCGGGGGCAGCGGCATTGGCCGCTGCATCGCCCATGAACTGGCGAGCCTGGGCGCAACCGTCGTGCTGTGTTCTCGCAAGCTGGCAAAGCTGGAGCCAACCCGCGACGAGATTCTGGCCGCCGGCGGCAAAGCCCTTGCCATTGCCTGTGACATCCGCAGCCTCGACCAGATCGACGCACTGATGCAAGGCGTATTGGAGCAGTGCGGCAGGATCGATGGGCTGGTGAACAACGGCGGCGGCCAGTATGTCAGCCCCGCCGAGGCGATCCGCCCCAACGGCTGGCATGCCGTGCTGGAAACCAACCTGACCGGCGCGTTCCAGATGACCAAAGCCGCCATGCTCTGTTACATGCGCGAGCATGGCGGCGCTGTCGTCAATATCCTCATGGACCTATGGGATGGCTTCCCCGGCATGGCCCACAGCAGCGCTGCCCGCGCCGGCGTCGAAAATCTCACCAAAACGCTGGCCGTCGAGTGGGCACCCTATCATATCCGCGTCAACAGCGTCGCCCCTGGCATCATCAACTCCAGCGGACTGGCAAACTATGATCCCTCCATTCTCACCAATCTTGAAAGCTTTATTCCCACCAAACGCCTGGGCAGCGAGAGCGAGGTAGCCTCAGCCGTCACATTCTTGCTCTCGCCCGGCGCCAGCTATATCACCGGCGCGACCTTGCGCGTCGATGGCGCCAGTTCCCTCTGGCGCACCAATTACGATGTCTCTGAGCATACACCGGCCCCACCTTATAACGGCTTCGAGGAGTAGACCTTGAGCATCATCCGCTCGCAGATTGACACCCAGAGCGCTGAGTACCAGCAGAACCGGGCAGCGTGGGAACCGCTGCTTGATGAACTGCGCGAGCGGCTGGCAAAGGTGCACGAGGGTGGCGGCGAAAAATATGTCAAGCGGCACCGCGAGCGCGGCAAGCTGCTGGCGCGCGAGCGCGTAGAATTGCTGCTTGACCCCGGTACGCCCTTTCTAGAACTGAGTCCATTGGCGGCCTGGGGCATGTATAACGACGAATCGCCCGGCGGCTCGCAGATCACCGGCATAGGCATCGTCAGCGGCGTCGAGTGCATGATCGGCGCCAACGACCCGACGGTCAAGGGCGGTACGAGCTATCCCATGACCGTCAAGAAGGGATTGCGCGCTCAGACCATCGCCAGGGAGAACCGACTGCCCAGCATCCATCTGGTCGAATCTGGCGGCGCCAACCTGCTCTATCAGGCGGAAATGTTTGCCGAAGTCGGCGGGCGCACCTTTGCCAATCTGGCGCAAATGTCTGCAATGGGACTGCCGCAAATCTCGCTGGTCTTTGGCAATTCCACCGCTGGCGGCGCCTATGTGCCCGGCCTCTCGGACTACACGGTGATGATCCGCAAGAAGTCAAAAGTCTTTCTGGGCGGGCCGCCGCTGGTCAAGATGGCGACCGGCGAAGATGCTGATGATGAGACGCTCGGCGGCGCCGAGATGCACACCCGCGTCTCCGGCCTGGGCGATTACCTGGCCGAAGACGACGCCGACGCTATCCGCATTGGCCGAGAGATCATGTCTCGCCTCAACTGGCGCAAAGAGATCAAGGCGCAGCTTGCGCCGCCAGAAGACCCGCTCTATGACCCAGACGAATTGCTGGGCATCGTACCCATCGACACGCGCAAGCCCTACGAGGTGCGCGAAGTGATTGCCCGGCTGGTAGATGGATCGCGCTTCACCGAATATAAGCGCGAGTATGGCCCAACGCTCGTTGTCGGCCACGCGCATCTCAACGGCTTCCCCGTTGGCATCATCGCCAACAATGGCATCCTCTTCTCCGAATCAGCCAATAAAGCGGCAACGTTTATCCAACTCTGCAATCAGACGCGCACGCCGCTGATTTATCTGCAAAACACTACAGGCTATATTGTCGGCACGAAGTATGAGCAGGATGGCATCGTCAAGCATGGCTCTAAGATGGTCAATGCCGTCGCTACGTCCACTGTGCCGCAGTTTACCGTTATCCTGGGTGGCTCGTTTGGGGCCGGCAACTACGGCATGTGTGGCCGGGCCTACGACCCGCGCCTGCTCTTCACCTGGCCCAACAGCCGCATCTCGGTAATGGGCGCCGAGCAGGCCGCAGGCGTCCTCAAGATTGTGCAAGAGGATGCCGCCCGCGCCAGGGGCACGCAGCCCGACCAGCAGCAGCTTGAGATGCAGCGCAAAATGGTGATCGCCAAGTTTGAGGAGGAAGCGTCCCCGTATTATGCTACTGCGCGTATCTGGGATGATGGCATCATCGATCCCCGCGAGACGCGCATGGCGCTGTCCATTGGCCTGTCGATGGCCTACAACCGCGATTTCGTCTCCGAAGGCGCGCCTCGCTACGGCGTGTTCCGTATGTAATATTGATCGCCCAGCACACAACAGGAGAGCCAGCCATGCACTACAGCCCAATGTACTTTACCGAAGAACACGAGATGTTCCGTCAGTCCGTGCGCGCGTTCGTCGAAAAAGAAATCAATCCGCATGTCGATGAGTGGGAGGAGGCGGGCATCTTCCCTGCCCATGACCTCTTCAAGAAAATGGGTGATCTTGGCTTCCTGGGCCTGAACTATCCAGAAGAGTACGGCGGCGCCAACGCCGATTACTGGTATACCGTCGTCTTTGCCGAGGAACTGGCCCGCGCCAACTGCGGCGGCGTGCCAATGGGCATCGTCGTACATACCGATATGTGTACGCCCGCGCTGGCCCAGCATGGCTCGCACGAACTGAAAAAGAAGTTTTTGGAGCCGGCGATCAAAGGCGAGATCGTTGGCGCGATTGGTGTCAGCGAGCCGGATGCCGGCTCGGATGTCGCCGCCATCCGCACCCGCGCCGAACGGGACGGCGACGACTATATCATCAACGGCACCAAGCTCTATATCACCAACGGCACCCAGGCCGACTTTATCTGCCTGCTGACACGCACCAGCAACGAGGGCGGCTATCGCGGCATGTCGCTGATTATCGTGCCCACCAAAACGCCAGGCTTCAGCGTGGGGCGCAAGCTCAAGAAGCTGGGCAATCTCTCCAGCGACACAGCCGAACTCGTTTTTGACAATGTGCGAGTGCCCCAATGCAATCGCATCGGCCCCGAAGGCCAGGGCTTCATCCTCCAGATGCAGCAGTTCCAGAAGGAGCGGCTGATCGCCAACGTCATGGCGCACAGTTCCGGCGAGCGCACCGTGCGTGATACCATCGCCTATACACAACAGCGCAAAGCCTTTGGCCGCCCGCTGATTGAAAACCAGTGGATTCACTTCAAGCTGGTCGAACTGCTCACCGAGCTTGAGGCGCTGCGCCAGCTAAACTACCATTGCGTGCGTATGTTGATTGCGGGACAGGATGTGACCCGCGAGGTCTCGATGGGCAAGCTCAAGGCCGGGCGCCTGGGGCGGGAAATTAACGACACCTGCCTGCAATTCTATGGCGGCATGGGCTATATGGAGGAAACGCCGATCTCGCGCCGCTTCCGCGATGGCCGGTTGCTCTCCATCGGCGGTGGCGCCGACGAGGTGATGATTGGCATTATCGCCAAGATCGAGGGCATGATCCCCAAGAGATAGCAAGGAGCAGCAAACATGCTACGTATCGGCTCAGCGCAGGGCTTCTACGGCGATGATGTCATGAAGGCGCTGCCCATGATCGAGGGCGGCCACGTCGATGTGGTCTGCTTTGAGGCACTCGCCGAACTGACCCTGGCGATTCTTCGCAAAGACATGCTCAAAGACCCGGCACGCGGCTTCACCTGGGACATTCCCATCATTGCTGAGAAGATTCTGCCGGCGGCCTTTGAGCGCCATATTCCGCTAATTACCAGCGGCGGCGGCCTCAATCCCACAGGCGCGGCTGAGGCGGTGCGCGCCAAAGCAAAGCAGTTGGGGCTGCATGGCCTGAAGATCGCCACCGTCACCGGCGATGATCTACTGCCGCGCCTGGCTGATCTGCTGGCCGAGGGTGAGACGCTGGCGAATATCGAGACAGGCGCGCCGCTCACGCTGGATGGGCCAGCCATCGTGACCGCCAGTGCCTATCTCGGCGCGTTTCCTATCGTTGAGGCGCTGCGCCAGGGCGCGGATATTGTCATTACCGGGCGCGTTGCCGACCCCTGCCTGTATCTCGCGCCGATGATTCATCGCTACAGCTGGCAGCCGGATGATTGGAACCGCCTGGCCTCCGGCATTGTCGCCGGACATCTGCTGGAATGTACCGGCCAGGTCGTTGGGGGCAACAGCCTGGCCCTGGTCGATGAGATCGAAGCAGAGGCGCTGGCACACCTGGGCTATCCTATCGCGGAAGTAGAAGAGAGCGGCGAATTTGTTGTCACGAAAGTGCCCAACACCCCTGGGCGCGTCTCGCTGGAGACGGTCAAAGAGCAGATGCTTTACGAGATTCACGACCCCCGCGCCTATATTACGCCCGATGTGATCGCCAACTTTACTACGCTGATGCTCTCAAATGATGGATTAGATCGCGTGCGCGTGTCGGGCGTGACAGGCCAGCCCAAGACTGAATCACTCAAGGTCAATCTTGGCCGATTTGAAGGCTACACCCGCGAATTGATCTTTACGCTCGGCTGGCCCAGGGTTCGGCGCAAGGCGCACCAGCTTGAGGGCATGGTGCGCGCAGCCTGGAAAGGGCTGCCCATCGAACGCTGCGAATTTGATTATCTGAGCGTCAACAGCCTCTACGGCGCGCTTGGCGCGCTGGATGACGACCCGCTGGAACTGGCCGTGCGCGTGACGGCCTTTGCCCGCGATCCCCAAACGCTGAAGCAGGCAGTGCGCCGAATGATGGCGTTGGGGCTAAGCGGCCCGGCGGGCATGTCCGTCTCCGGGCTAACGGTTGGCGCCGAGCCGCGCCCGGTGCTGGGCCTCTGGCCCGCGCTGGTTGGCCGAGACAAAATCCAGGCAAAAGTAGAAGTCTGCGAGGTGGAATGATGAGCAATCAAGAACGCCCGGCGCGCCGCCTCTATGATCTGGCCTATGGACGATCCGGCGATAAGGGCAATATCTGCAACGTCAGTGTCATTGCGCGCTCCTCTGAAGCCTACGCCGAACTGAAGGCAAAGCTGACAGCGGAGCGGGTCAAGGCCCATCTTGGGCCGCTTGTCAGGGGCAAGGTGGAGCGCTTCGACCTGGACAACATCGAGGCGTTCAACTTCGTGCTGTACGAGGCATTGGACGGCGGTGGCACGCGCTCGCTACGTATCGACTCGCTAGGCAAATCAATGGCCGGCGCGCTGTTATATATGGAATGGGAGTAGGGCATGGCATATGAAACCATTGCCATAGAGGAGAACGGGCCAGTTGCCACTGTGACTCTCAACCGGCCTGAGGCGCGTAATGCCATGAGTCACGGCATGGTTGAGGACTTGCTGGCTTATTTTCAAAACATCCGCGATAACCGCGAGGTGCGCGCCGTCATTTTGCGCGCCGCTGGCAAAACCTTCTGCGCGGGCGGCGACATCCGTGACCTCAGCACGCCGCGCACAGATGCCGAGGAAAATGCGGCGGTAGGCAATCTAGACACCATGCTGCGCGCTGTCAATCGGGCGCCGCAGGTGGTGATTGCGCGCATCCATGGCGCGGTGATGGGCGGCGGCATCGGGCTGGTCTGTGTCTCCGATATTGCCATTGCCAGCACAGCGGCGCGCTTCGGCTTGCCGGAAGTCCGTCTAGGGTTGGCGCCCTCACTCATCTCGCCCTTTGTCGTCCAGCGGCTGGGGGTGACCCAGGCGCGTCGCTGGATGCTCACCGGCGCGCAATGCGATGGAGCGGCGGCGCGTGAGGTTGGGCTGATTCACGAAGTCTGCGATGAGGCCACGCTGGATGAGCGCGTGACTGCCACCCTTCATGAAGTGCTGCAATGCTCACCAAATGCCCTAGCCGAATGCAAAAAGCTGCTCTTTGAGGTGCTGGAGAACCCAGAGACGCTGGATTACCGCGTAGATCTGCTTGGCCGGCTGCGCCGCAGCGAGGAGGGGCAGGAAGGGATGCAAGCGTTTCTGGAGAAGCGCCCGGCGCGCTGGGTGCCGCAATGACAAACCTGAAAATCATCCGTAAAGTCCTCATTGCCAATCGCGGCGAGATCGCCTGCCGCATTACGCGCACCTGCCGCAGCATGGGCATTGCCACTGTCGCTGTCTTCTCCACCATCGATGAGCAGGCGCGGCATGTGCGCGAGGCCGATGAGGCAGTGCATATTGGCGAGAATCCGGCAACTGCTTCCTATCTCAATATTCCGGCGCTGATCGAGGCGGCCAAACGCACCGGCGCGGATGCTGTCCATCCTGGCTATGGCTTCCTGGCCGAAAATGCCGACTTTGCTGCCGCCTGCCTGGAAGCCGGGTTGATCTTCATTGGCCCCACGCCCGACGCCATTCGGCGCATGGGCAGCAAACGCGAGGCCAAGCTGCTGATGCAGACGGCAGATGTGCCCACCGTGCCGGGCTACCAGGGTGAAGATCAAAGCGACGAGCGGCTGATTGAGGCAGCGCGCAAGATTGGCTATCCGCTGATGGTCAAGGCCGCCGCTGGCGGTGGGGGCAAGGGTATGCGCGTGGTCACAGAGCCAGAAGCATTGCCCGGCGCGCTGGCTGCCGCCCGGCGCGAATCGCTGAGCGCCTTTGGCGACGATACGCTGATTTTGGAGCGCGTTATCGCGCCAGCGCGCCACGTCGAGTTTCAGATCTTTGGCGATCAGTACGGCAACATCATCCATTTGGGCGAACGCGAATGTACCATCCAGCGGCGCCACCAGAAGATCATCGAAGAGACACCCTCCACCGCGCTGACTCCCGAACTGCGCGAGCGTATGGGCCAGGCCGCCGTCACTGCTGGGCGCCAGATAGGCTATACGAATGCCGGCACCGTCGAATTTATTGTAGATGAAGCGGGCAACTTCTACTTCCTGGAGGTGAACACGCGCCTGCAAGTCGAACATCCTGTTACCGAATATGTGACGGGACTGGACCTCGTGCGCTGGCAGATTGAAGTAGCTGAGGGGCGACCTCTGCCGCTTGCCCAGGAGGAACTGCGCTTCAGCGGCCATGCTATCGAATGTCGTGTCTATGCCGAAGACCCAGACAATCATTTTCTGCCGGCTACTGGCGATATTCTGCTCTGGCGCGAGCCGGCAGGCGAGGGCATGCGTGTGGATGCCGGTGCCAGCACGGGAGGCGCTGTCTCGGTCTATTATGACCCAATGATCGCCAAAATCATCTCCTATGGCGCAGACCGCGCCGAAGCCTTGCGCCGCATGGACCTAGCGCTGAGCCATACCACACTGCTGGGTCTGCGCAACAATATCAGCTTTCTGCGCCGTGTCCTCTTCCATCCTGAGCATGTCGCTGGCCGCCTCAGCACCGACTTTATCGAGCGCTATCTTTCCTCAACGCCAGCAGAAACACCCGCGCCAGCGGCAGCCCTGCTAGCCGCTGCGCTGGCGCACTACCTGGCATCTGCCAGTCCACGCGGCCAGTGGCGTAATAATCCCAATGCCCCACTCACCTCTCGCTTTCGGACGGAAGGAAGCCAGGAGTGTATCGTCTCGCTGACTCCAGGCAAAGACGGGAGTTTCCCAACTTTCCCAACTTTCCCAGGCTCCCCAGGTTCTCCCACTTTCTACTGCACCCTTGAGCAACACGGGAACAAAACGGCACATGCGGTCAAGGTGCTGGAACATGATGGCCCTGATCTCCGTCTTGTTCTTGATGGCCGCCATCTGAGCGCGATTGTTGTAGCAGCGCCGCACCACCGCTACTGGGTGCAAGCCGATGGCGTCACCAGCGTGCTGACCTGGTTGTCCCCGCTGCCTGAGCCGGATGAGCGACGCGAGGGCCAGGGATCGCTGCGCGCACCCATGCCCGGCCATATCCGCGCCGTGCTGGCAACTGCCGGCCAGAGGGTGCGCAAAGGCGAGACGCTGATGATTCTGGAAGCGATGAAGATGGAGCATTCCATCCGAGCGCCGTATGATGGGGTCGTCACCGCTATTGCTCACCGAAACGGCGACATGGTGCAGGCCGATACTGTGCTGCTAGAGATTGCTCTAAGGGTTGAGGCAGAATAACAGACAATCCTCTGGAGAGCCAGGAACAACGGAGCATTTGGCCTGAAAGTCCCAGCAATCCCTACCCTGCTGCTTATATTGCTTTCTCTCCATCTCAGACGTATACTCGTCGCAACCAGGCATGAACTTCTCCACTTGAGAAAGGGGAAAATCGCTATGGGCATGCGCAATGATGGCCTCTCCTATTGGGAGGCGGAATCCGATGGGTTTGAACTGCTCAACACCACGATTGGCGATCTGCTGGACGAGCGCGCCGCCAGCGCGCCAGAGCAAGAGGCGGTGGTCTACTCGGCCTATCCTGAGTTTGGGCCGCTGCTGAATGGCCGCTGGACTTATCGGGAGTATCGGGACCGGGCCAATCAAGTTGCCAAGGGCTTGCTAGCCCTGGGCTTGCAGAAAGGCGAGCATATCGCTGTCTGGGCGCTGAACTGGCCTGAATGGCTCTTGCTCGAAATGGCCGCCGCAAAGGTCGGCCTTGTGCTGGCAACAGCCAACCCCACTTATCGCAGCCATGAGCTAGAGTATGTCTTGCGCCAGGGCGATATTGCCGCGCTCTTTTTCCAGGCGAAGGTGCGCGATCATGATTGTGTGGCAACCGTCGGGGAGCGCGTTTCGCCCGCCGACGGCGCTGGCGCCCTGCGCAGCGCAAGCCTGCCCAAACTGCGCTATGCCTTCCTGATCGGCCCGCCAGCCCCGGCTGATGCGCCCTGGCAGCCAGCGCCCTTCCGCGAGTTGATTGCTCTGGGCGCCAGCATCAGCGATGAGGAGTTGCAGGCGCGCCAGGCAACCGTCAAGCCTGCTGATCCCGCGCAGTTGCAATATACTTCTGGCACGACTGGCTTCCCCAAAGGGGCACTGCTCACACACTACAGCATCATGAATAACGCTGCCGTTGTCGCGCACCGACTGGGAAATAAGCCAGGCGATCATTTCTGCACTGCCATGCCCTTCTTTCATACTGGCGGCTGCGTGTTGGGCGTTCTCTCTGCCCTCTACAGCCAGGGCACATTGCTGCCCCTGCTGGCCTTTGATCCGGTGAAAGCGCTCGATACCGTTGCAAATGAGCGCTGTGTCCTCTTTGGAGGCGTACCCACCATGCTCATCGCCATGCTGCAACATCCGCACAGCAAAGAGGCAGACCTGAGCCATCTCAGGCGCGTCTTCAGCGGTGGCTCGCCCGTCCCAGTGGCCCTGATGGAGCAGGTGAAGGCACAGTGGGGCGCGGACATTGGCATCGTCTTCGGCCAGACGGAGGCCAGCCCAACCATCACACAGACCTTAAATGATGATTCGTTTGAACTGAAGTCAGCAACGGTTGGCAAGCCACTGCCTCATACCGACGTGAAGATCGTCAACCCGCTGACGGGCGAAGCCGTCCCCTGCGGTGAGCGGGGCGAGTTGTGCTGTCGGGGCTATCTGGTTATGGCCGGCTACTATCAGATGCCAGAGAAAACGGCAGACGCTATCGATACAGACGGCTGGCTGCACACCGGCGACCTTGCCACCATGACCGAAGATGGCTATGTGAATATCGTCGGGCGACTGAAAGATATGGTTATTCGCGGCGGCGAAAATCTTTTCCCAACCGAGATTGAAGAGTTCTTCATCCGCCATCCTAAGATTGCAGATGTACAGGTGTTGGGCGTGCCTGATGCTTTCTTTGGCGAGGAGTTGCTGGCTGTCGTTATGCCTAAAGCTGGTGAGGAGCTTACGGAGGAAGCGCTGCGCGAGTTTGCTAAGGGGCAGATCAGCCATCAAAAAATCCCGCGCTACTTTCAATTCGTCACGTCCTATCCGATGACGGCCAGCGGCAAGGTGCAAAAGTTTGTGCTGCGCGAGCAGGCCATCAAGGAGCTAGGGCTGGAGGTAGTTGCCAAAACGAAGACCGCATAAATGCCACAGGGAGAATGCCCAGAATGCCTGGGATGGGGTTACTCCGGCTGCGCAGGAGATGGTTTAGCCGCGAATTCCATCCCCCAGGAAGAGATTGCTTCTGGGGTGATCCGCAAGACGGGCTGCTGGTCAATCGCCATCCGCTCGTATTGCGGATATTTTGCGCGCAGCAAGCGAATTGCGGCGCTGTGCTGTTCTGTTCCTCTCTCTACAAGTGTCGCCTGCCCGCGTACCTGGATATACCACAGGCGGCTCCAGTCCTCTGTATACTCATCGATGACCAGGGCTACACGCGGATGAGCGAGAATATTGCGTACCCGTTTCAAGTGGGTAGGCGCGACGCTTTTGGGTTTTTCATCCAGCGCCGAGTACAGCAGGCTCCCATCGAAGACATAACACACCGGCACGACAAACGGCTGCCCTTCAGCGTCAACCGTTGCCAATCGCGCCACCCGATGCGTGTTGAGAAACCACTGCTCTGTCTGTGAGAGCGCTCGCATGGCAAAATCTCCTTCGAGCTATTTCTAGCGCGGCTTCTTAACCTTCATCCTACGCTGGAGCATCACTGTAAATCAAGGCCAACAGTCTCCTACCAGCGCACGCACCACCTCCTCTGAAGCGCCGAACCTGCCCGCAATTATTAGGCACTTGCTAACATATTGTTTCTCTGTGTGGGAAAGGCATGTGAGTTTTTTCTGCTGCGGACGTATATCGTAGGGATCAACTTCCTTCCAGTTCTGAATACTATTACGCGAGGAGAGGCATGGCCGAAGAGACCTGGCTAGATGAGCAACAACTCATTCAAGGATTGCGCTCGCGCGACCCGATGAGCCTGGAGAGCCTCATCAACCACTACTCGCGCGAGCTATTTTATTTTGCGCGGCTGATATTAGCTGGAGCTGGATCAGTGCAAGACGCTGAGGAATGTCTCAACGACCTGTTTGTGGCTGTCTGGCAAGAGTTTGAGAGCTTCGACCCGGCTCGCGGCTCGCTGAGAACCTGGCTCACCATGCGCACCAAGTATATTGCGCTTGATCGGCGGCGGAAATTGCTCCGACGCCAGCCCGCCGAGTTGCCTGTTGTCACATTTTATGAAGAATACACGCTAGCTCAGGATCAACAATCTCCAGAGAGCTTCAAGCGGCTACAGGAAGCGTGGAACCAGCCAACGGCTGCTGGCGTGGATGTGTTGCTGGAGCAGCGCGAGCGACGCGAGGAATTGCGCCAGGCGTTAGAACAATTACCTGAACTTGATCGGTTAATGGTCTATCTCCGCTATTTTCAGTTCGCCAGCATTGAAGAGATCGCAGCACGTACCGGCATTACTAAGCACGCTGTAGATACCCGACTCTGGCGTGTGCGTAAGAGTCTGCGCGAGACCCTTCAGGAGCAGGTGCATGATACCGCAGTCACCACAACCAAACGAATTCAATCCTGATAACGAAATCAGTGAGGAAGCAACCGGAAATGGGAACTTACCTGCCAATGATTTCTTGGAAGATGAGCTTGATTTTGTGCGCGAGTTGAACAGTTTGTTCAGCCCTGAGCAGGAGGAGCTTCCGCCGCTCTTTATCCAAACGCTTCATAACGAGCAAACAGGGCTGATGGCGCCAGCGCGGTTGGAGCAGCGCCTTCGCTACCGGGTCTTTCGCAAGCTTCAACTTCCTCAGCAACCACTGAACACGGCGCCCCAGGAGCAAGTGCAAAAGCCTGCTCGCAGGCGCGGATTGCGCTCCCTACCTCGAGCATGGTCGCTAGGCGCCTTATTTGTTGTCGTCTTGATGTGCTTGCTGGCACTGAGTCCATCGCTCATTGGTGATCTGCAATGGCTGCTCACACAAACGCCAACGCAGGTTCCGTCTGAATATACACAGCCAAAGTCGGTGGCGAACCTGGCGCTTACACACTATCTTCCGATCTCCGAAGTTCAGACCGCTCTCTCGTTTAATGTTTATTGGCTGGGTGTGGCGCCAGAAAACTACAATTATCAATCTTTGCTGCTGCATATGAATCAGAGGTGGAGTGACGGTCCAATCGTTGAAGTGCGCTATGGACATGATGACCCAATGATTGGGTATGGTGATCTCAGCCTGTATGAGTTTCGCCCGGCAGCAGGGGAGAACGTCACGTTGGAGACAGCGCCTCCCGATGCGGTGGAAACCATCGTATTCACGGATACCATGCAGGCGATTTATATCAACGGGCGCTGGGTCCGCCAAAAGGGAAAGACGGTCTGGGAGTATGGGATACAGGCTCAAATGCTTTATCAGACAGCAGGGTTGGTTTTCTGGATTACCGCCGATCAGCGTGACGAGTCTACTCCTCAACGGCTGATAGATCTGATGAACCAGTCAATGGATCAACTCTATCTGGGGCCGCCGCGTCCTTCCCTGCCAGAGTTGCCCAACATGCCCCGCGCACAAGCAGCACCAGCTCTGGCCCAGGCCACTGCCGATCCCACGGATCAGCAGGTACTCTTGGCCGATTTTCCCGACACGAACGCTGCTGTCTTTATCGCTCTGGGCGGACCTCCAGGGACAGCAGGGCAAAATAGTGGAGGCTAGCAAGACGATAAGTTGCGCCCTTCAAAAACGTTTCATTCTCCATCAACCGACTGGTCTTAAATAAGACCGGTCGGTTGATCTATCTATCCCCGCTTCCCCAGGCGTCTGTCCTGGCACGCTTTCTGCCGCGTCTCCCCCGCGCCTGGTTTCTACTCCTTACCATCCGTATCTTCAAGGAGGTATCTACTTGAACAAGGGACATTTTGCCCTCGCCTCAACGCTGCTCTTGGTACTGGGCATTCTGATAGCCGGTTGTGATAGTGGAAGTTCATCAGCCACAACAAACACCAGCGGCACACAAGCCTATCACTATCAGACACCGGCCAGCAAGGGTGGCGCTCTTCTCTATTCAGATTGGGAGTTTCCCACCAGCACGAACCCTCTGTTTAACACGTCGGTAGCGGGCGTCGAGCTTTCTAGCGCCCTGTGGGGCCAACCCTACGCCGTGACTCCAGACGGCAAGCTCATCCCAGATGAACTGGCGGAGATTCCCTCGCAGGCCAACGGAGATGTCAGCAAGGATGGTCTGACCGTCACAATGCGGCTGAATCCCAACCTCAAATGGTCTGACGGCAAACCGCTCGCCTCAACTGATTTCAAATATTGGTGGACTATCAATCAAGATCCAAATACCGGCGCAGCCAGCACGACAGGGTATGACCAGATATCTTCGATAGCCACACCCGACCCTCACACCGTTGTCCTGCACTACAAGCAATTGTTCGCACCGTTCCTCTACTATCTGCCGCTAGCAGCGCCACAGCATCTCTGGGGAAGTGTTCCCAATAAAGACCTATTGAACACCGCAGCCATTAACATAGCTCCCAGGGTCACCAGTGGCCCCTACTTGGTACAGGACTACGCCAGCGGCCAGAGCTTTACTATGGCGCCCAACAAATATTACACCTCGACCTCGCTCCATCCTACTGTGCTTGACAAGTTGGTATTCAAGGGCTATCAGTCCAAAGACTCCTTGATTGCAGGCTATCAGGCGGGTGAGACTGACCACGCTGAGGACTTCACCCTGGGCGATTTGCAGAAATTGAACGGGCTGCCTGGCCTCCAGGTAAGCCCTGGCGCCGGATACGAACATCTTGATTTCAACATGAACAAACCGTATCTGCAAGACGTGAATGTTCGCAAGGCCATCTGGCAGGCGATTGATCGCTGCCAGGTCATCCAAGTCTTGTTGCATCAAGCCTGTAACAAACTCCTCCTGAATAATCTGGAGCCTGGATTGCCGGATGCAAACACCAGCCTTCGTGGTTACTCCTTTGATCTGAATGCTGCCAAAGCGGATATGAAGGCGGCAGGTTGGGATTGCGCCACAAATCCCTGCACCAAGAACGGCCAGGCATTCCCGACGCTGCAACTGGTCACCACGAGCGGTAACACCCTGCGGGAAAATACCGTGCTGGTCATCAAGGCCGATCTGGGGAAGTTGGGTATCCCGGTAAACCTGGATGGCAATGTCTACCCGGCAGGCGTCCTTTTTGGCGACTTTGCCAGCGGCGGCACTCTGGCAACCGGCAAATACGACCTGGCCGAGTTCGGCTATACGCTGGGGTTGGACTCCGATGGGAACTTGTACTACAGCTACCACAGCAGCCAGATTCCTACCATCCAGAGTCCAGCCGGCCAGAACTTCCAGCACTTGAGTGATCCCAAACTTGATACGATGCTCCAGCAGGGGCGGTCAACGCTTGACCAACAGCAGCGCAGCAGCATCTACAAGAATGTTCAATCCTATATGATTCAGCAGGCGTATCAGGTTCCGCTGTATACGCGGCCCAATATTACGCTAACCGATGGGCGGGTGGGCAACTACTTTCCCAATCCGCTAAGCGTTGGCAATCAATGGAATGTCGGCGACTGGTTCAAGCGAACCTCATCATAAGATGTATTACCTCTAGAGCGGAGTTTTCAACCGGCTTGCCCTTTTAGTCAGCTGAAAGCTCCGCTCCACGTAATTGCTTTGACTTTCCACTGTTTGAAAAAGGGTTCCGTATTGGCGCTTCATAGTGTATACTATGCTTGGGTGCCAGATACCTGACCCCATCCTTTCAAAAATGAAATCCCCGCCAATTTGCTAATGGTGCCATTTTAATGATGCCATTTTTTAAGAGAGACCACATCTGGCAGGCTCTCGCTTGCTTTCTCGGTGCTTTGACTTTTTATCGCGCCCGCACTTGTTTTTCTTATCAAACGGCAAGCGAGAGCATTGATGTTCTCTTTCTTCATGGCACATACGCTGGCCTCCGACAGAGTTTCACTGCATGATGCTCCGAGGGACCAGCGTTTTGGCATATTCGGCATCCTGGCGCAGAAGTCTTCAGGAGCCTGGAGAACTCATGAAGCCCAGAGATTTTCCATCGGGAAAATCTGCGCGTTTCTGACAAGCTAGCAAACACCGGACTCATTTGATTCAATCCACCTGCTGAAAGCGAGGATTGTATGGCTGTCACCACCGAAAATGAATCCACCACCTTTGAGGTATCGGGCATTGAGCGTGTTCCCGAAACCAACCGCCAACACACCCAGCTCTGGGATACGATGTGGCTGTGGTGGTCGGCAAACGCCGTCGTCGCAACCGTTGCCCTGGGAACCATCAATACCTTTTTCGGATTGGGATTCTGGGGTTCCATTCTTGTCATTCTGATCTTTAATGTTCTCGGTGTCCTGCCAGTGGCGTTCCTCAGCACGCTGGGGCCAAAAACAGGGCTGGCTCAGATGCCCCTTACACGCTTTGCTTTTGGTCTCAACGGCGCCAGGCTGCCGGCCATTTTTAATATGCTAGCCTGCATCGGCTGGAGCGCGGTCAACGCCGTCATCGGTTCCCAGTTTATCGTTGCCTGGAGTAAAAATACCATCCCTCAATGGGCAGCGCTGATCTTCCTGGCGATTGTGACCACACTGGTCAGTGTCTTTGGCTATTTCATCGTCCATCGGTATGAACGCTATGCCTGGATACCGATGCTCATCCTCTTTGGCTACGTCGCCATCGTCGCTGCGCCACATTTCACCACCAATGTTCCTGCAACTGCGAGCGGCCTGGCGCTCTTTGCCGGGATCGCCACCTTTGGTGGTGCCATCTTTGGCTATGCTGTCGGCTGGACCTCCTATGCCGCCGATTACACTCGCCGCCAGCCAGCTACCACTCCAGCCAATCGCGTCTTCTGGTACGCCTTTTCTGGCGTGATCGTTCCTTGCATCCTGCTGGAAGTGCTGGGGGTTCTGCTGACAACAGGGTTTAACGATAGTGATATTGGCGCGCTGATTGCCCATGCACTGCGCGGCAATCCTATTGCTGGCCTGGTCATCTTGCTGCTGGCTTTCAGCACCATTGCGAACAACGTCCCCAATGACTATAGCTTTGCGCTCTCTACCCAGGTATTGGGCTTGAAGAACGTGAAGCGCTGGATACTGACAATCATTGGGGCAGTAGCGTATGTTATTCTGGCCGTCTATCTTATCCCGAACTTTAAGCTCAACCTCCAGGATTTTCTCCTGTTGATCGCCTACTGGTTGGGCGCCTGGAATGCGATTGTGCTGCTTGAACACTTCGTCTTCCGCAAAGGCAAGTACCCGGTAGAGGATTACGAGACCTCCAGCAAACTTCCTGTGGGCATCGCAGCAGTAGCAGCAATGATCATTAGCCTCGCTGTTGCTACCCTTGGTGTCAGTCAGCAGTTGTTCGAGGGTCCAATTGCCAAACACCTGGCGGATGCCGACCTGGGTTTCCCGCTCGCCATTGTGGTTGCAGGGATACTCTATTATGTACTGCGCCGCTGGGAGCTTTCCCGCTACAAGCGCTAGCCATTGGCAAGTAGTTTTTTGAACCTAAAGGGAGCAGCCCTACACATCGGGCTGCTCTCTCGCTATGTGGCCTGATTCATGGGCAGGCACAAGTGTAGAAGTGGAGAAAAGATACGACTCATTTCTCCACTTCTACGGTTCTCCACTTCTACACTTGCGGCCCTGGCACAAAAGTAACAGTTTCCTCTGCGCCCTCGCGGAAGAGGCGGCTCTGGCTGGGTGTAGTGCTGGCAACAACACGCCCGGCCTTGATGACGTGCAGCCGCGCCGGCACTAGCCGCAAGGCATCGTGCGCATCATCAGCATCGACGACAATCAGGTTGGCCGGCTTGCCCTCTTCGATGCCATAACGCTCTGTGATGTTGAGTGTGCGGGCGGCGTTGGTCGTGAGGAGATCGTACATGGTGGCGATCTCCTCATGCCCGCTCATCTGCGCGATATGCAGGGCCAGATTGGCGGCTGCGAGCATATCGCCCCGGCCCAGCGGATACCAGGGGTCCATGATTGAGTCATGGCCCAATGAGACATTGACGCCCGCCTGCAAGAGTTCTTTGAGCCGCGCCATGCCTCTGCGCTTGGGGTAGCTATCAAAGCGTCCTTGCAGGATGATGTTGTCGTAGGGGTTGCAAATGACATTCATCCGGCCACGCGCCAGCAGGTGGATCAACTTAAAGGCGAAAGCGTGATCCCACGAGTGCATCGCCGTGCAATGGCTGACCGTTACCCGTCCATCCCAACCATGCTGCAACGTATCGGCAGCCATCACTTCGGTGAAACGGGAATGCGGGTCGTCGGTCTCATCGCAGTGGCAGTCAATGTCGCGGTTATAGCGGCGCGCCAGTTCAAAGGCTATATGCACATCCTCGACACCCATCTCGCGCGTCCACTCATAATGTGGAATGCCCCCAACCACATTCGCACCCAGCCGCATGGCTTCTTCCATCAGGTCTTTGCCGTTGGGGAAGGAGAGGATGCCATCCTGCGGGAAGGCTACGATTTGGAGTTCGCAGATGTCTTGCACCTCTTGCTGCACTTCCAGCATCGCCCGCAAGGCGGTAAGCTTGGGATCGCAGACATCCACATGCGAGCGAATAAAGAGCGTACCCTGAGCCACCTCCCATTTGATAGCCTCAACAGCGCGCCGCTTCACATCCTCGTGGGTCAAAGAGGGCTTGCGCTCGCTCCAGATTTGAATGCCCTCGATCAGCGTCCCGCTCTGATTATGGCGAGGCTGCCCAACGGTGAGTACGGCATCCAGATGCACATGACAATCAATCAAGGGCGGTGAGACCAGTTTGCCGCCGGCATCAAGCTCGCGCGCGGCATGCTCTTGCAGGTGCGAGCCAATGCGGGCAAACAGACCCTCCTGTATGCCAAGATCAACCAGCGTTGTCTGGTGGGGCAAGTGGGCATTACGAATGATCAGGTCCAGCGCCATAGCAACCTTTGCTCCTCTCGTAGATCATCAGAGCCTACGTGGGAGCATGATACGCCAGCGCTGCCAGCGTGTCCAGGGTGATGAGCATCAGGAAAGGACTTTGGCATCAACCATATAGTTCTCGCCCAGGCTGATGACGCTCTCCAGCGGCACCACTAGATTTCCGCCCCCAAGCACATGACGCTCAATGCCAGCATCCGCTGGCTTCACCTCAAGCGCCAGCAGCATCTTGGTGTTCTGGTCAAAGCGCGCATCATCAACTGTTCCAAGAAGACGTCCGGTGTTGGTCAGGACATGGACGCCGATCATATCCGATACTTTCGGCAGCGCTTTGAGCGCGGCGTGATCTGGTTGCCCTTGTCCACCCGGTCGAAAGGTGATGGCATCCGCACCAATACTGGCGCTCGCGGCTGGAATAACCTCCGGCCCGTGCAGATGCAGCAGCCCTACTTTCGTGGCAAATGCCTCAACCATCCGCCGTTCTGCATTGAGCAAAAGGTCGCCGACTTCTCCAATCTTCTCGCCAGTGCTGACATCAACTACTGGATGCCCACGTATCTGTGAGAATGAGAACCAATGTGTCCCGGGAGGGGTCGGCTGTGCCGGTTGGGAGGACGGGAAAGAGACATTTGGTGGTTGCATAGACGGCGGCTGGAAACTCTGCGATGAGCTACCCGGTTGATACTCAGGCGGTTGAACCGGCGGTTGTTGAGGAGGATTGTTTTGCATGAGTATTGCTCCTGTATATGTCCAAGTGAGAGGTACATTGCTGTAATGGCTTTCAAAACGCCTGTGAGGCAGAAATACCCGTAGCAGGAGCGCCTACAGACGTTTCACCAACCGTATCGGCAAGATATATACCCTGGAGCATCAAGGCATGGAGCAAAGCCGGCGCAGAAGTTATAATCAATAACGCGATGAAGAGCGAGGCTTTTTACTAGCGAAGGAGAACTACATTGCCATATCCTACCCCCCGGCCAGGCTTCTACCAGGCCGGCTTTACCCCAGGCATGATCGCGCGCCTGCGCGCGCTGGGCGAGCCGCGCTGGTCAGCGGATGGCGCAGCAGCTTTCGTGCTGGAAACGTTTGATGGGCGCGGAGACCTGCTGATGCTCCCATTGGATGGCCGGCCTCTCCTACGCCTGACCTCCGATCCAGCGCCCGCGCCGGCAGGCGCCTATGCTGGCGGCTTTTATACGGTGCGCGCCGACGCGCTGGCGTTTGTTGGCGCAGATGATGGCCTCTGGCTGCTGCCTCTGCCCAATGGTGGAATTGCCCAGCACATCCTCACTGGCGAAGGACGCATCTCGGCCCCCACCTTTTCACCTGATGGACGGCTGATCGCCTATGTCTCTGATGATGGCAAAGCTAGCTCGATTGGCATCGCCGATGCAACAGGGCACGACTGGCCGCGCCGCGCCCCTGTCGAGGCTGATTTTGCCATTGACCTGGCCTGGTCGCCCAATGGCCGCAAGCTCGCCTGGCTCGAATGGTCTGTGCCCAACATGGGTTGGGATGAAAGCCGCATTGTCACCTATGACCTGGAGACGGGCGAGCGCCGCGTTATCATGAGCGAACCTGACGTTTCCTGTGCGCAGCCGCGCTGGTCGCCCAGCGGCAAAACGCTGACCTTTCTCTGCGATAAGGGCGGATTCCTCAATCTCTGGCGCGCCAACGGCGATGGATCAGCGCCGCAGCCCTGGCTAGAAGAACCCTACGAGCATGGCGGGCCACAATGGTCCTCTGGCGCCAGCACATATGTCTGGTCGCCCGATGGCCGGAGGATTGCGCTCAACCGCAACGTCGATGGGTACTGGCGATTGAGCATCCTCGATGTCGATGAGGCCACCGGCGAGATCGCCTCCAGTTCTGACATTGGCCCGGAGCGCTGCTCCTATTCTAGTCTGCGCTGGTCGCCAGGCGGAGAGAGGCTGCTGGCGCTGCAACATGGCCCAGGCCAGCCCCCAACGGTCATCACACTTGACGTGGCATCGAACCAGCAGCGCGCGCTCGCTACCGGAACCACTGGCGGACTGACCGGCGAAGGCTTCATCTGGCCCGAATCGATCACCTGGCAGGCCGGAGATGGCCTGACCTGTCATGGCCTGCTCTATCGCCCGGAGCATGCTGCCAAAGGCAAGGCTAGCACACCGCTGCTGGTCTACATTCATGGCGGCCCCACCGGCCAGACCCTCGCCGACTGGAACCCAACCATCCAATACTTTGTGCAGCGTGGCTGGGGCGTCTTTGCGCCCAACGCGCGCGGCAGCGCTGGCTATGGCCGGGCCTATACGCAGGCGCTGCGCAACGAGTGGGGTGGGGCAGATATGGCCGATATTGTTGCCGGTGTAGAGTCGGTGCTGGCGCGGGGCTGGGCCGATCCAGGTCGGGTGGTGCCCTGGGGAGGAAGCGCCGGCGGCTATGCCGTGCTGCAACTGCTGGCAACTTATCCAGAGCGCTTCAAAGCCGGCGTCAGCCTCTTTGGCGTCACCGATCTCTTCAGCCTCGCTCGCACCACACACCGGCTGGAGGCGCACTATCTTGACCGCATCGTCGGGCCGCTGCCAGAGGCCGCTGCGCGCTATCACGAATGGTCACCAGGGTTCCACACCGAGCAATTCAAGGCGCCGGTCCTGCTGCTGCAAGGCGAGAAAGATAAGGTTGTCACGCAAGATCAGGCAACGGCAATGGCGGACGCGCTCAAGCGCAATGGCAAAACCGTCGAACTGGAAATCTATCCCGGCGAGGGACACGGCTGGGCACGCGCCGCCACCATCAGCGCCTATATCACCCGGATGGAGCGCTTTCTTCAGGACTATGTGCTGCTGCGCTGAGCCGCGCTACCCTTCAGCGGGCCAGGAATAATAGCTGGCCCGCGACTCATCCTGCTTCACTCTGGCAGCGGTGCCGGCAGCCAGGGCGCGCACCGCTCGCGCCAGCAGCGGCCCGCCCAGCACCGCGCAGTGCTGCTCAAGGGCAGCGGCGGTGATTCCCTCTGGAATCTCAAACGCCTCCTGGAGCAAGATATCGCCGGTATCCAGGTGTTCATCCATCAGGTGAATAGTCACGCCGGTGGTGCGCTCGCCGTTGCGCAAGACCCAAAATTCCGGCGACGGCCCCCGATAAGCCGGCAAAAGCGAGGGATGAACATTCAGGCAACCCAGCGGAGGTATCTTCAGGAGCGCTGGTGGGAGACGCCAGGGAAAACAGGCAACGCAGATCGCATCGGGACGGAAACTTGCCAGCATCTCCAGCGTTTGCAGGCTGGCAAGGCGACCAACCTCCACCACCGGGATGCCTTGCTCCCAGGCGATCTGTACGATGGTCCGATTCATGAACGGTGAGCGCATAGGGAGAGTGGCGCGACCCTGCGCTGGCGGCGCTGGCGGCACAACAAGACGAGCCGGCGCGCTGGTCGGCGCTCCTTGGGTCGGCACGACGAGCGCGCAGACGGTCAGCCCATCGGCAAGCAGTGCCTCCAGCGGGGGTATGGAAAAAGCACCTGTGGTGCCCAGATAGAGAACACGCGGGCTGATCTGTGCCATCTTTTCAGTTGGTTTGGTAGTTGACATAGTATCCTCTGAGACCATACTATGTCATAGAAGATGCCATTATCGGCGACAGGAGTAACGCTATGCCACGAATGGTTCAGTGTGTGAAGTTGGGCCGCGAACTGCCGGGCCTGGAAAAACCGCCCTTCTCCGGCGAACTCGGCCAGCGCATCTACGAGCATATCTCTGCCGAAGCCTACGCCATGTGGCCGGCTCAGTCTACCTTGATTATCAATCATTATGGCTTGAATATGGCCGACCCGGAGGCGCGCAAGCTGCTGAGGGAGCAGATGGAAGAATTCTTCTTCGGCCAGGATGCGCGCATGCCCGAAGGGTGGACCCCAGAGGGCAGCAAAGGCGGCGGCGCGCCAGTGGGCGCCGGAAGCAAGGGCGGAGGCGGCGCACCCCCACGCAAGAAATGAGAACACCAGGGGCCATTCTGCTCATTTCCTGCTACGAGCTTGGGCATCAGCCACTCAACCTGGCCTCGCCGCTTGCGGTACTCGCGCACGCCGGATACGCCCCGGTCGCTGTCGATACCAGCGTAGAAACGCTGTCAGATGAGGCGATCAGCCAGGCGAAGCTCGTGTGTATCTCCGTGCCAATGCACACCGCGCTGCGGCTGGCAATGCGCGTTGCGGAGCGAGTTCAGCGGGTCAACCCTCGTGCGCGGCTCTGCTTCTATGGCCTCTATGCCTCCCTGAACGCCGAGTACCTCTTCGAGCAGGGCGTTGATTTTGTCATTGGCGGCGAATATGAGCAAGCGCTGCTTGGCCTGGCGCGTGCATTGGAAACCAGCGACACCGAAACCATGCCGGGCGTCAGCACCCGCCGGCGGCGAGCCAAACCCGTTCTCGCTCGCCTGCCCTTCGTCCAGCCCGACCGTCAGAAACTTCCGCCGCTCCAGCGCTACGCGCGCCTGCAACGTGGCGATCACCTGGCGCTGACCGGCTATGTTGAAGCCAGCCGGGGCTGCCTGCATACCTGCCTGCACTGCCCGATCACTCCAGTCTACCAGGGACGCTTCTTTGTCCTCCCACGTGAGGTTGTTTTGCAGGATATTCGGGCGCAGGTCCAGTCAGGCGCGCAGCATATTACCTTCGGCGATCCCGACTTTCTCAACGGCCCAGGCCACTCGTTAAAGATTCTACGGGCCATGCACACCGAATTTCCGGCACTCACCTTCGATGCCACGATCAAGATCGAGCATATTCTGGAGCAGCGTTCGCTCTTCCCGGAGCTACATGAACTGGGCTGCGCCTTCATCGTTTCGGCAGTTGAATCGGTGAGCGATCATGTGCTGAGACACCTGGACAAAGGCCATACCAGAGCCGATGTCATCGAAGCAGTAGGCATTCTGGAGAGCGCCGACATCCCCATGCGCCCCTCGCTCCTCCCGTTCACCCCCTGGACCACGCTTGACGATTATCTGGACCTGCTCAATTTCGTTGAGGACGCGCGTTTGATCGACCAGATCGACCCGGTTCACTACTCCATCAGGCTCTTGCTGCCGCCTGGCTCAGCGCTGCTAGACCAGCCCGCAATACACCCCTTCCTGACGGACCTGGATGCTGCCTCCTTCAGCTATGGCTGGGTGCATCCCGATTCACGTATGGATCACTTGCAGCGCGACGTTGCCATTCAGGTAGAACAGGCTGAGCGCGACGGCCTGCCAGCAGCAGAGGCTTTTTTTATGATCAAAGCGCTGGCCGAAGAGGCTGCTGGCTTGTCCAGAAGCGCAGCCCGACAGACCAGCCTGCCTCCTGCCAGGAAAGCGACTCCCCACCTGACCGAATCCTGGTTCTGCTGAGCGGAACCCACTCAGGATCAGTTTGATCCCACGTTTTCTTGAATGACTCCCTGTATTTCTGCGCGCTCTCGGCGCGCGCCCGATGATTTGACCACAAGAGTGACCACAACCCAGACGCATTAGCCTCCAAACACGGCTTCCATCACCATCGCCGCTGTCTCCTGCATGTCTGGGGCCACATGCGAATACAAGTCCAGCGTGATTCTGACGCTCGCATGCCCCAGCATCTCAGCCACAACTTTGGGATTGATGCCACGTCGTAACAGCAAGGTAGCAGCGGTATGCCGCAGATCGTGAAAGCGCAGACGCGGCAGGGTGGCTTTTTTTAACACACGGCGAAACATGACCAGAAAATTGTGTGGGTCTGTCAGCCGGCCAATCGTATTGGGAAAGACGAGATCGTAGGTCGTATCCCAGGCCGGCCCAAGCAGCAGCCGCTCTTCATTCTGGCGCTTCCGATGGGCGCGCAGCGCCTCGACAGCCACTGGCGCGAGACTGATGCGCCGGCGCGATTTGGCGGTTTTCGGTTCCGCCAGAATGTAGACATTGACAAGCTTTCCGTTCTCGCCCTGGCGACGGCTTTCCTGAATCGTGACGCGCACCTGCAAGAGCGCTTGCTCTAGATCAACATCCTGCCAGCGCAGCGCCAGCAGTTCGCCCTCGCGCATCCCAGTAGTCAGCGCCAGCACATAGAGCGCTTCAAAGCGCTCACCAATGGCGGCAGTTCTTAGCTGCCGCGCCTGGTCTTCTGAAAGCGTCTGTATCTCGTGAGGCGCTGCGCGTGGGGGTGAGACCTTCTCCGATACGTTGAACGCAACCAGGCCGAGCCGCAGGGCATCTTTGAGGGCGTGATGCAGCCGGAGATGGATGCTGCGCACGGTGGTGGGCGAGAGTCCTTCCTGCAACTTTTGGGTATAGAGCAGCTGTATCTGTTGGGGTAGCAGCTTACTCAGGTGCGTTTTGCCCAGCACCGGGTTGATATGGAGGCTGACAACATCATTATAGCGCCGCCAGCTGCTAAAGCGGACCTGGCTTTTCATGACCTCCAGCCAGGACAACAGATATTGCTCTACCGTCTGCCGATCAGAGACAACCGGCAAGCCTGTTTGCAGCCCCTGCTGCGCCTGGGTCAGTTGGCGCGCAACTTCCTGGCGCGTCTTGCCATAGAAGCTTTTGCGCCTCCCATTGGGCAGGGAAAGACGAGCTTCCCATCGCCCGTCTTTTCGCTTTGTGATGGTTCCCTCCTGATTGCCTCGTTTACCCATTTCCCTGCTTCTCCAACTGCTCGATGAATCGCTCCAGTGATGCAAGGGGAACTCGTCGAACGCGCCCAATTTTGACGCTGGTAATCAGGCCGTTGGCAATCAGCGCATATAACAGCGTACGCCCAATGCTCAGCGCATGTGCGGCATCTTCGACGGTGAGAAGCAATTGGGCAGGTGGCGGTTGAACTTGATTCTGTACCATGGTATCACTCCCTCGTTCTTATCACTCTCAACAAGTTACTCGATGACTCATGCCAGAGATACGCTGGCATCTGCTAGCTTAGTCAAGCTAGCAAGTGTCCTCACACAAAACCACTTGTGTGTGCCTCGGCCCTGGTCAGAACTCTAGCGGGCTGTGCAACGCTACACGCACCTGCATTCGCCACACATCCAATGACACCGGCAGAACACTTGCACCCAGCCATTACCTCTGAAGAAGTGCGAGCCTTAACCTCTCCCTTTGACTCTGGGTTCGGGGCCGCTCCACATGAGGCACAAAGCGAAGAGAAATGCAGGATCGGCAGTTGTTCAGGGGCAAGCTCAGGCGTCGCTCCTCGCGCAAGAAACCACGGAGCCACACCTGCACCCCGGTGCTGAGGGCACAACTGCTGGGAGCGACCATGCACCTCTCACAGGGCATGCGCAGGCGGCTCTGGTCTTGAATTGAAGCGCTGCTGGCCGAGCGTGTGACTCGGAATTCTGAACCACGCTGGTGGTCTTCCATCGCGCTGGGATTCCAACCCGCTGCGATAGAACCGCTCCAGATGATAGCCTTCGGCACCGCACGCGGCAACGAGTCGGCAGGGTACAAGCCTGCGGTCCTCGGTGCCAGGAGTCCCTTCCCCATTCGGCCAGCAGATTCAGTTGTTCAGGTACACAACCAGCCATGGCTGGTCGATGCATCAGGCGGCCTCTCAGCATGCCCGGAGCGAGGAGGGAGATGATCCCTCAGACGGACAGAACAGGCTCGTGACCTGCTCAGACCCTGCATCACTGCCAACGCTTCGTTGATTCCGGGGGCGCTCTCACCTGTCCCCACGCTCACCTCCCGTGCGCTACCATCACCTCCTGCATGCTGGTAGGGGTGATGCTAGCGCACGGGACTACTGACGGGCACCTCCTCTGGAGCCAGGATCGGGATGGACCCCTGCCGGCGCGCCGGGTCGCGGTAGGCCGTCAGCAGCAATCCTTCGCTGACCCGACCCAGGATGGACTTGGGCTGGATGTGGCATCCCACGACGACCACCAGGCCGGGAAGCTGGTGCGCCGGGTCGTCCAGCCCGGTGATCTCGCTGAGGATGGTGCGGATTGCTGGGCGAGGCCCTCCGACATCTACCGTCAGTTCGTAGAGGGCCTTGCGCGCTTCGGGAATTCGCTGCGCCGTGAGGATGCGCCCCACCCGGAAATCGGCAGCCTCAATGGCGGCATAGGGCACCGCCGGCCCTTCGATGTGGGGCGGACGGGAGACGATGTGAGCATCATGGCTGGTGGACCTCCTCAGTTGTACCCATAGTTACGCCGTTCATCAGCGCCGCCGGCGGGCGCGATGGTACTTCCAGGCGCGTTGCCTGAGCGGTTCTGGCAGCGATGTGCCAGACCCGGCTGCGGGTGGCTTCAAAGACCACATAGTGTTGCAAGCACCCTGGCTCCAGCTCGCCCGTGCCGCAGGTCGGCAGCCACTCAGACCCCTGGATGATCCAGAGCGTCGTGGGCGGCGGGCAGAGGGGACGGCTCCAGTCAACGCGGATGAGTCGGGGATTGCCAGGGAACCCGACCGGCTCCTGTTTGAAGGCGACGCACCCCTCAAACGCGAGGCGCCAGCGTTCGACCATGCGCTCGGCCAGGGTCGTGTGCTCGACCTCCAGCACCAGGCCATCGTGCTCGGTGTGGATCTGGGCCAGAACATTCAGTCTCCAGGGGTCGGGCATGTCAGCCGCTGCCCTCCAGGGGAGGGCACGCTCAGAGATGATCGGTATGGTCATAAGCCACTCCTTTCCAACAGATCTGTACGATAGGCATGGGACACCTGCCGACTAAAGTCCAGCAGCCGCTTGGCGCTTTCGAGCCAGGCCGGGCCGGTCAACAACAAGTGGGCGGCATGAGGCAGCAGGAGATGCCCGGTGTTATACGCACGAGCCGTCGCCCAGGCGGTGCTAAGCGAGACGAAGGGGTCCTGGGCACCGACACACACGAGCGCTGGAAGACGGGCCAGCGGCGACTGATGTGCCAGTGCGGCAGCATCAGCGGCCAGGTGCGGTGACTCCTCACCGAGCAGGTGCCACACCGCAAAGAGGCCGTAGTCGCTCGTGGTGGCTGGCAGCCAGATGCTGCGCAAGTGCTGCTGTGCCGGCGGCCAGAGGCGAGCGAGCGGTTTCCACTCATGTCTGGTGCGCCAGGGCCAGCGCCGGACGCGGGGGGTGAGCAGCGCTGCCCAGGTCTCTCCAGCCTGCTCTGGCGTGCTGGTGCCAAAGAGGGCGAGAGCTGCGACGCGAGGGTGCGAGAGGGCCGCCAGTTGGGCCAGCACTCCGCCCAGGCCACTCCCAGCGAGAATAAGTGGCGCCCCCACGTCCTCGCGCTGCTGGAGCACGAGCGACAAGTGCCAGAGCTCGTCTGTCAGATGCAGCGCCTCCAGATGACCGCCAGCGAACGAATACCATCCCGCAGTCCCGTGCTCGCCCAGATGAAAGAGGATGACCCGCATCCCCTGCTCGGCGAGCCAAAACGCCAGGGGATGGTACAGCGCACCGGTTTCAAAGGCACCGGGCACGACCAGCACCGTAGCCCACGGCGTAACTCCCGCCTGGTAGGTTCGGTATGCAATGGCCTCATGGTGCCCACTGGGAGCGGAGCAAACCCCGTGACGAATATGAATGCCATGCGTCACGCTTTCGTAGCGTGCCTCGATCATAACCCTATCTCCTGCGCGCTGCGACATAAGCAGCGCGCCGTGCTGTGCCCTTTGTTCTGCCTGTACGCCGGACGGTCCCGGCGATGCCAGACCCCAGAAACCTGGGGTATACTCTTGATAGCGAACCCGGCTGCGGCTGGTGCTGGTATGATGGCTGGTGCTGGCTCGGTGGCGGATTCGCTAGAGCGCTGGGGACCGTGACGCTCCAGCGCCTCGCTGTTTTTAGCACTGGGGACCGTGACTCCCCAGTGCCTCAGCGCCTCGCTGTTTTTTGCTGATCTGCCTCCTTTCTCTTTCGGTAGATTGCTTCTATGGAGGGAAAGCGGCCATGCCCGTTGCTCTTGGCTTGGGTGCATGGCCGCTGGGTTGCGTTTGTTGGCATCCTCTGCTAGAATGACGCCATACACCAATCCCTATCGGCTGCACTGTGAGCGTGGTCGGGTGTTGGTTCGATGCGAAC
>CAZFWN010000002.1:43282-99977 GCA_964522745.1 uncultured Ktedonobacterales bacterium | reverse complement strand
GGGGACGCAACACGTGCGCCAGGGCCGCAGGCCCCATCTTCGACGCTCAGCCAGCGCAGCTGGCGAGCGACGTAAGGCGAATTTGCCTGCCGGTACTCATCAGAGCCTCCCAGAACCGAGATACGTTGATCGCAATCGCACTATCGTAGTTGTGACTATGATATTCCACTCTTCATTGTAGGCACTAGCAACGCGGCGCGTCAACGTGGCGAAAGATCAAAGAAAAAAGTAGCCCTCGCTCTGCTAAAGCGTATCACTCATCTCCAGAGCCTGGCGAATATTGCTGGCAAGTATCGCCATCTCCTCATCTGATAGTTTGAGTACACCTCTCGAAGGATTGAGTGCATCCATCTGCTGCTCCTCATAGGGCACACCTGGAGGCAAAGGAGCAATATGCCAATGAACATGCCGATTTCCTTGCTGGCTGCCCAACGAGAGAAGATAGATGCGCTCGGTTGGCACGGTTTGCCTGACCGCTTCGGCAACACCGAAAATAAACTGTTGGAGCACCAGATATTCATCAATGGGAAAGTCACCTGTCACCTGCTCCCGGTGCGCTTTCGGTGCTACCAACGTGTAGCCATACAGCGTTGGATACCTGTTCAGAAAGGCCACAGCAGCATCAGTCTCATAAACAACGTGGTGACGGTAGAGTGGATTTCCCGCAAGCATCTCACAGATGAAACAAGGACCATTGCGAGAACGATTAACATAGGCACCCATATCAAAAGATTGACGTCGCATCATCGCAGTTTCCCCCAAATATTTCAAGGACTCAAGCCATGTTATAATGCGAACACAACAGGGTATACATCGGTGATGGCACTGGCTGCCCGTCACGTCTTATATCCAATCTTCTCATATTTCTAACACCAGGGAGGCGTACTAGCAATGCGCCGAATCGCAATACTGGCTGAAGGCAGCTTCCACTGGCGAGGAGCGAAAACAGCCGTCGGAGTGATCCGCTATGGGCAAGACGACATTGTGGCCGTCATCGATAGCACCAAGGCTGGAAAAGACGTCGCGGAGGTACTTGGCAACGGCGTCGGGGCAGGCATCCCCATTGTCCGCGATGTGAGCGAAGCCCTCACGCACCAGCCTGATACCCTCCTGATAGGAATCGCACCCATCGGCGGGCGACTGCCAGACCCCTGGCGGGCGCAAGTCATGCAGGCGCTCAACGCTGGCCTGCACATCATCAGTGGCCTGCATGAATTCCTCGACGATGACCCCGAACTGCATGCCGCCGCAGAGCGCAGCGGCGCCCTGATTTGGGATGTGCGCCGTCCAACTGCTGATCGCGCCATGTTGATCGCAAAATATACGCCGCACCGACCCGGCAGCCACACGGTCTATCTCGCCGGGAGCGACTGCAACGTGGGCAAAATGACCGCCGCGCTGGAACTGGACCGTGAGGCGCAGCGGCGCGGCCTCTCCTCCGGCTTTGCCGCTACCGGACAAACTGGCATCATGATCGCTGGTCGGGGCGTGCCGGTAGACCGCCTGATTAGCGACTTTACCGCCGGCGGCGTCGAGGCATTAGTGCTGGAATGCACTCAGCAGTACGAGTGGGTCTTTGTCGAAGGGCAAGGATCATTGATTCACCCGGCTTACTCCCCGGTGACGCTGGGATTGCTGCATGGCTCGATGCCTGATCTGTTGATTCTCTGCCACGAGGCGCGTCGGACAACCATCAGGAGCTATCCGGTGCCCATTCCGCCCCTGCACAGGCTGATCGAGATATACGAGCAAGCCACTGGCTGGCTGCGCCCGGCGCCGGTAGTGGGCATCGCTTTAAATACCTACGAACTAGACGAGGCCAGCGCGCTTGATGAGATTCATCGCGCAGAGCAGGAAACTGGCCTGCCAACAACGGACTGCGTGCGCTTCGGCGCCGGAACATTGATCGACGCGCTTCTAGCGCGCACGACAAACTGAGTGGGAAAACCAGCGCTATGTTGACATTACAAACCACCACCATGAGCCTCAAACTTACGGAACCGTTTCGGATTTCGCGCGGCGTCCAGAATTACGCGCAGCGTGTGGTCGTAAGCATCACGGCTGAAGGTCAGACCGGCATTGGTGAGGCTGCGCCTTCTACTTTCTACGGCGAAACACAGGAGACCGTGCTGGCCTGCATGCCCACCTATGCAGAGCAGTTGGGAGATGACCCCTTTGCGCTAGAGGACATACTTACCTCTTTGGAGAAAACCATCCGCCGCAACGCCGCCGCCAGAGCGGCCATTGATATGGCGTTTTATGATCTGGTTGGCAAGCTGCTGGGCGTTCCCGTCTACAAGCTGCTGGGATTGAATGCGGCAAAAACGCCTCAAACCTCCTTCACCATTGGCCTGGATACGCCAGCCGAGATGGCGCGCAAAGCCAGGCAAGCAGAAGACTTTCCCATCTTGAAGGTGAAACTTGGTTCACGTCAAGACCTCGATTGCATCAAAGCCATTCGTGACGTCTCAAATGCTACCATTCGCGTCGATGCCAACGCCGGTTGGACGGTCAAAGAAGCGTTGAAGCTTATCGAAGCGCTGCAACCCTATCAGATTGAGCTGGTTGAGCAGCCCTTGCCCCCAACCGACCTGGAGGGGCTGCGCCTGCTCCGCGAACACAGCGATATACCCATCTTTGCCGATGAAAGCTGCGTGACGGTAGAGGATATTCCGCGCATGGCCGGCTGCGTCGATGGAGTGAATGTGAAGCTTATGAAATGTGGGGGCTTGAGACAGGCCCTCAAGATGATTCACACCGCCCGCGCTCATCACTTGCAGATCATGCTGGGCTGCATGATCGAAAGCTCGCTGGCAATCACCGCAGCCGCGCACCTCAGCCCACTGGTGGACCATGCCGATCTCGACGGCCACCTGTTGATTGACAACGATCCCTACCAGGGCGTGCGTGTTGAGGCAGGCAAGCTGATCTTGCCCAGCGAGCCGGGGTTAGGAGTTGCCCCCAGATAGCGGTCAGCACCAACGTTTTAGCCATCAAGCCCTTTTTGTTTCTACAAGAGGGCCATCTTTTTCTCCCTCTCTTCTGCTACACCTGATACAAGTTTCATCTCACATTCGTTAAAATGACGTAAAGCGATTATTATAGGCTGAGGTGCGAAACAATCCTATGCTCCAAACCATCTTTCAACCACTGCTGAATATCAACTGGCTGCTCTTTACTGCCATTAACGCTCCGGCAGGGCATGCGCCCCTACCGGACACACTGATGCCCCTGCTGGCAAACGATGCGCTGTATCTGTTTCCCCTTTTTGTCTTGCTCTTATGGTGGCTTCCTGGCGGGCGGAGTTCAGCCGCCAAGGCCGAGGGCAGCCAGAGCCGCGAAGCCGTCATCTGGGCAGTGGCAGCCGTCCTTCTGGCAGTGGCCGTCAACGTCGGCGTGGGGGCGCTGATCAATGAGCCACGCCCCTTCGTAGCCTGGCCGCATCAGGTACATCCATTGATCTCGCACTCCAACGATGCGTCTTTCCCCAGCGACCACGCTGCCGTGAGTTTTGCCATTGCAGGAGTGCTGCTCATCCGCTATCTGATGGCCCGCCGCGCTCCGGCCCCATCTTCCAAAACGACACAAGCTGAGTATAAGAGTGGCGGCCAGATACTTACTGCCCAAGAGAAGAGCGCGTTGCGCCTGAGAACAGGCATCTTAGCCGCGCTAGGATTATTCGTGGCAATCGCCATCGGCTATGCGCGGGTCTATGTCGGCGTCCATTACCCGTTGGACATTGTGGGAGGCGCCATCATCGGCTTGCTCTCAGCCTGGATTATTTCCTTGCTGCATCGACTGCTGCAACCAGTCGCGCGACTGGCCGAGACCATCGCGCGCCCACTCCACCTGGCTTGACAATAGCCCGCGCAGGTTCGCCACAGTATCGGCGCAGGCAAGGCTTCTTCCCCTAGAAGACGTACCCGCCTCACCAGGCGCGGCGCTCTCGCTTCTTGCGCCCCCTGAGACGCGCAGTGTACAATAGTAGCGATTATCATCAAGAGAGTAGCGCGGCATGGCAGAGTATGCCGCGCTCACACTTTTTGTTCTGTCGATACTGCAAGCACCCCAAAGGAGGAAGTGCGATGAAAGCGGTCGTGATGGCCGGCGGCGAGGGATCTCGCCTGCGCCCATTAACCGTGGCAAGGCCCAAGCCAATGGTGCCGATTGTGGGCAAGCCAGTGATGGAGCATATTCTTCACCTGCTCAAAGCTCACGGCATTACAGATGTCGTCGTCACGGTCCAGTATCTGGCGAACAATATTGAGGACTATTTTGGTGATGGTTCTCAGTTCGGCATGAACATTGCCTACTCCCGCGAAGAAGTGCCGCTGGGCACAGCCGGCAGCGTCAAAAATGCCGAGGAACTTCTCGATGAGCCGTTCATCGTCATCAGCGGTGATGCGTTGACCGACTTCGACCTGACCGATATTATCCGCTTTCATACCGAGAAGAGGGCACTGGCAACGCTTACCCTGGCGCATGTCTCCAATCCGCTGGAGTATGGGGTCATCATCACCAATGAGGAAGGGCATATCACGCAATTCCTGGAGAAACCCAGTTGGAGTGAGGTCTTTAGCGATACCATCAACACCGGCGTCTATGTTCTCGACCCCAAAATTTTCTCCTATTTTGACAAAGGCAAACCCTTCGACTTTAGCCAGGAACTCTTCCCACTCATGCTCAAGAATGGCGACCCGATCTATGGCTATGTCGCCGATGGCTACTGGTGCGATGTTGGCAACCTTGCGGAGTATATGCGGGCCAATGCAGACATTTTGCAAGGGCAGGTCCAGGTCCAGATTCCCGGCAAAGACCTGGGTGGTGGCATTTGGGCTGAAGAAGGCGTCGAAATCGCGCCGGATGCTCAACTCTACGGGCCAATCTTCCTGGGACACGATTGCAAAATCAAGAGTGGCGTCATCATTCATGGACCAAGCTGCATCGGACATTACAGCATCATCGATGACCGGGCGCAGGTAGATCGCAGCCTCGTCTGGAACAATTCCTATATTGGCGAGCGCTCAGAATTGCGCGGCGCTATCGTCGGTTCCTCTACCAGCGTGAAGAGCAAGGCCGTCATGTTTGAAGGCGCCGTCGTTGGCGATAACTCGGTGATTCAGGAAAGCGCGATCATCCAACCAGGCGTCAAAATCTGGCCCAACAAAGAGATCGAGACCGGCGCGGTGGTCACCTCCAGCGTCATCTGGGGTTCGCAGGGCCGGCGCGGTCTGTTTGGGCGCTATGGCGTCACCGGCCTGGTCAACGTCGATATTACCCCGGAATTTGCTGCCAAGCTGGGCGCGGCCTATGGCGCCATCCTGCCGAAAGGCTCGTGGGTCTGCGTCAACCGCGATGCCCACCGCACGCCGCGCATGGTCAAACGCGCCGTTATTTCTGGCCTTCCCTCGGCGGGCTGTCACGTCAATGATCTTGAATCCGTGCCGGTGCCGGTGGCGCGCTACTACGTGCGCACCACCGATGCTGCCGGCGGCGTCCATATCCGGCTCTCGCCTTACGACCCGCGTGTGTTAGACATCAAGTTCTTTGATCAGCACGGGCTGGATATCAACAAGCCAACCGAGCGCAAGATTGAAAACCTCTTCTTCCGCGAAGATTTCCGCCGGGTCTATCTGGAGGACATCGGTATCATCCAATACGCGCCAGAGGTCATCAAGCGCTACACCAGCGGCTTCCTGGGTGTGGTGAATGCCGATGCCACCAAGAAGCGCAATTACCGGATTGTCGTCGATTATGGGCATGGAAGCAGCGTGCTGGTGATGCCGCCTATCTTCAACGCACTTGGCTGCGATGTCATCGCCCTCAACTCCAGCCGCGATGAGGCGAAATTCTCGCGCACCGCAGAAGAGTTTGAACGCGATATGACCGTGCTAGCTTCGATCACCTCCACGCTCAATGCCGATCTGGGGGTGCGCTTCGATACCGGCGGTGAGCGCATCTATGTGGTCGATAATCGCGGACGTGTGCTGGAGGGCGGTAAACTACTCACCGCCTTCACCGACCTGATGAGCCGCGCCGCGCCAAATGGCATCATCGCTGCGCCAGTGACCGCGCCCAGCGCCATTGAGCAGGTGGCCCAGCGCAACGGCGGGCAGTTCTTGCCTACCAAAGTCATGTCGCATGCGTTGATGAGCGCCGCCGCGCGTGATAACGTGGTGCTTGTCGGCGACACCGATGGCGGCTTTGTCATCCCGGCCTTGCAGCCGGCCTTTGATGGCATGCTTGCTGTCGCCAAAATTCTCGAATTGCTGGCGACCTATGATGTCAAACTCTCCGAGGTTGTTGATGATCTCCCACCGTATTATCTGATTCGCACCAAAGTGGCCTGCCCCTGGGAGTATAAGGGCAAGGTCATGCGCATCCTCAGCGAGCAGTATCGGGAGCGCCGTCAGAAACCTATCGACGGCATCAAGATCGAGCTTGGCGAGGAGTGGGTGCTGGTTCTCCCCGATGCAGACCGACCTTTGTTCCATGTGCTGGCCGAGTCGCGCTCACGCGATTCCGCGCAAGCGCTGGCGGATAAATATGCGCGGGTCGTCAGCGGCTTGCAGCATTAGCAGATGTAGAGTGCGAGCAAGCGATCAGAGGCAAGGAGAGATTTCCCCTTGCCTCTGATCGCTTGCTCCTGGGATCGCAGTACGGAAGTCCTACATATATCCCCTCTGGCAGCGTGCTTCGTTATACTCAGGAAGGACAAAAATAGATACCCTAATAGATACCCTGAGCAGGCAGCTTTGACGGAAGCCAGCCTGTGGAAAGCACAACAGGAGAGGGGCTCATGACTGAGCAACATCACCCGGCCTGGCGGCGAATGCTGGCGCTACCAGTCTCGACCACGCTCGTCCTCAGTATTTCCATCATGCTTGCGCTGACTCTGGCGCTGGGAACCACATCCCTCCCAGGGCAGACGCCCCTCGCGCTGGCCTGTGGCCTGGCAAATACGCCAACCATGATAGCAAACAGCTATCCGGCCATTCCAACGCCGGTGACCCCCACCTCTGATCCGAACCAGCCAGTGGGCTTCTTTCCAGGGGATTACTATAGCAATCAAGGGATCACCTTTACCGAAGACCTCTCAGCCGTGCCAAACGCCCCGCCCAAAGAGAGCATCCAGTGGCGCTGGGACTTTGGTGATGGGAGTGCCCCAGCGTCCGGCGCAACCCCAGCACACACATACAAACACGCAGGCTCATTTGCCGTCAAGGTAAGTACCTATGATCCTGTCACCAAAAGCTGGGTCGATTTTGATAGCGCAACCATCACCTTGCTCGCCCATCCCTGGGACAATCCCCCTATCGCCAAGGCAACCGCCGATAAAACGCTGGTCGCTATCGGTGATACAGTGACCTTCGATGCTGGCGGCTCCAGGGCACTGGTTGGCTCGCTGACCTCCTACAAATGGAATTTCGGCGACACCCAGGAGGCCGAAGGGCCACACGTCACCCATACCTTTACCATTCCTGGCAACGCCCAGGTCACACTGATCGTCAGCGACAGCCGGGGCGCGATCAGCACAGCAGTTGTGCCAGTGCAGGTTGTTCAGGCTATTCCCCAGGTCCATCTCCAGGCATCCTCGACAACGGCTCAGGTCGGTCAGGAGATCACCTTTACGACCTCTCTGGTGCAGCTACAACCGGGCGATCAAATCACCAAATACATCTGGAACTTTGGCGACCAGACCCCTCAGCAAACAACCACCTCGAATCAGACCACCCATCGCTACTCCAAAGGGGGGCAGTATCACGCACAGGTGCAGGCTATTGATGAGCAAAATGTGCCGGGGACAGCAACCTTCAACGTCACTATTCAGTCGGCAGGGTCTGCAACTGGGAATAACGGCTCAATGAACTCCTACGTCGTCATTGGCCTGGGCATCCTCGTCGTGTTGGCGCTAGGAGGTCTCCTGCTCTCTTCACTGTGGCGCCGCCGGCCTGCACCAGCTATCCAGGGACACAGATCGACACGGCGGCCACCAACCAGCACCCGCGCTCCCTCACGAGTTGTTGACGCAGCAAAGCGCCCCCAGGTCCGCCAGTCACCAGCAACCCAGGCACCACACCCGCAGCAGCCTGGAGAACGCCGCGCCAGGCCATCACAATACCTTTCGGCACCCGACGTGACAACACCGCGCCCCACGCAAAATCCACCAGTCCATAGACCAGCGCCACCAACAACCGAAGCAGACGACCCATTTGACGAAGGATTCCTTCGAGATTGAAGAGATGAGGCGCCGGCATGCCGGCGCCTCATCTCTTCAATCGAAATACAGCAGGTTGCTTGTTGGTGTCATATCCTGCGCGAAGCGTTATGCGCACTTCGTCAGGCCAGCGGGCCGTGCAGCGCCTCGCCCAGACCTTGCCGCCAGGCACACGCCAGATCGGCGACAGGCACATCGAGCGCCAAATCCAGAGAGAGCGAGGCTCCGCCAACTGTCCCCAGACGCTGGATAGGAACCCCAATCTCATCGGCCAGCGAGGCCAGACGTTCCCATGCGTCCGGCGCAAGCGAGACGACAATCCGCGATGGCGCCTCGCCAAAACACAACGCCAACATCTTGAGGTCAACCCGCCCGGCATCAGTTGCAGGCAGCGCGCCTGGATCAAGCGCCAGCCCCAGATTGCCCCAGATGCAGGCTTCTGCCAGCGCCACCACCAGCCCACCATCGCTGCAATCATGCGCCGAGCGCAGCAGACCTTGCTTATAGGCCGAGAGGCATAACCGCTGCACGGCTACTTCATGTTGCAAATCAAGCTGCGCAGGGCGGCCAGCAATCTCGCCAGCAATCACCTTGAGATAAGTGCTGCCTCCCAGGTCGCCGGGGATAGATCCCCCCGCCCCCAGCAGGGCCACCACATCACCTGCCTGCTGGAAAGCTGCTGGAAGTGGGGTATCGCCCTCTAGCAGCCCCACCATCCCCACAACGGGGGTTGGATAGATCGGCTGCCCAAAGCTCTCGTTATAGAGGCTGACATTGCCGCTGATAACCGGCGTCTCCAGCGCGCGAGCGGCGGCAGACATCCCCTCAATCGCCTGCTCAAGCTGGTAATAGACCTCTGGCTTTTCGGGATTGCCGAAATTGAGGCAATTGGTCAGCGCCAGCGGCAGGGCGCCGGTGCAGACCACATTACGCGCCGCCTCGGCCACTGCCAGCGCGCCACCATTGAATGGATCGAGGTAGCACAGGCGGCCATTGCCATCGGTACAGAGAGCAATCGCCTTGCCGGTCAGCTTCCCCTCCTCATCACGCACCCGCAGCACGGCAGCGTCGCTGCCAGGAGGGATCAGCGTATTAGCACCCACCATATGATCGTACTGGCGATAGATGTCCTGCCGGCTGCACAGATCGGGTGAGGCGATCAGAGTCAGCAGTATCTCATTAAGGTTCTGAGGCAGCGGCAGGCGCCCATAGTCAAACGCCCAGCGCTGCTCCATCTCTGGCGAAGGAACGCCAGTGCGCGTATAGAGCGGCACGCCATCAGTAAGTAGTTCGGTTGGAATTTCTGCAACTGTCTGCTCGCCCTCTTTGATACGAAGCAGCCCATCCTCTGTCACAGACCCGATCAGGTCCGAATGCAGACCCCAGCGGGCAAAGAGTGCCTGCACCTGCTGCTCACAGCCGCGTTTGGCGATCACCAGCATGCGCTCCTGCGACTCAGAAAGCATGATTTCATACGGTGTCATGCCGCTCTCGCGCCGCGAAACATGCAGCATATCCAGTTCCATGCCGGCATGCCCCTTATGCGCCGTCTCCACCGAGGAACTGGTCAGGCCGGCAGCCCCCAAATCCTGCATGCCTACAATCAAACCGCTATCACGCAATATAAGGCACGCTTCCATGAGCAGTTTCTCAGTAAAGGGATTACCCACCTGCACAGCGGGCCGGCGCTCCTCAGAAGCTTCATTGAGTTCAACCGAGGCAAACGTTGCGCCGTGAATGCCATCACGCCCCGTATCCGCGCCGACCAGGAGTACCGGATTGCCCGCGCCAGTTGCGCGCGCTGAAATGATCTTGTCAACCGGCACGATGCCCACACACATCGCATTGACCAGCGGATTGCCCGCATAAGTCTCCTCAAAATAGACCTCGCCGCCAACCGTTGGCAGCCCCAGGCAGTTGCCATAGCCAGCGATGCCGCCCACCACCCCATGCAGCAGATAGCGATTGCGCGCCGTAGTGGGCGGGGCAAAGCGCAGCGAGTCCAGAAGAGCAATCGGGCGCGCCCCCATCGTGAAAATGTCGCGCACAATGCCGCCTACGCCGGTTGCCGCCCCCTGATATGGCTCGATGGCGCTGGGATGGTTATGGCTCTCGATCTTCATCACGACCGCCAGCCCGTCGCCAATATCCACCGCGCCAGCATTCTCGGCCCCCGCCCCCAGCAGGACACGCAGGCTGCGTGTGGGGAAGCGGCGCAGCAGCGGCTTTGAGTTTTTATAGCCGCAGTGTTCACTCCACATTGCGCCAAAGATGCCCAACTCTACCCGATTGGGCCGGCGACCAAGCTGCTTCACGACCAGATTATATTCAGCGCGTGTCAGCGCTACTTCATCCAATTCGCGCTGCGAAATCTCTTCTTCAACATATTTTTCAGGCATTGGTCGCCAGACCTTTCTCCTCTCGTGGTGGCACAGAAATCGTCCGCTCGCGCTCGTAGATCACCATCCCAGGGCCACCCCCCTTCATATGGCGCACATAGCGCTGCTGCGTATAATCAACTGGCACGCTCGTATTGCCGCGTGATTGACTGTAATAGGCTGCCAGACTCGCCGCCTCTTCTATTGTCTGGCGAGGCACCAGGCGCCCGCCAGATTTGATAATCACATGCGCGCCCGGCACGCCGCGCGCGTGCAGCCAGAGATCATTGCTGGCCGCCTCGTGAAAGGTCACTGCTTCATTCTGCCGGCTATTCTTGCCGATCAGCAAGGGGAAGCCATCTGCCGATTGCCGGCGCAGCGGCTCTCCCGCCGTGTCGCGTTTGCCGCCCTTTTGCCTTTTGCTACCCTTGCCGCCTTTGCCGGCACGGTGCTTCGCATCCTTGCGCTCCTGCTTGCCGCGCAGATAGCCCGCCGCTACTACCTCAGCGCGCACCGGCGCCACCTCCGCCGGCGTCTCGGCCAGCAGCAGATCAGTCACAAATTGCTCGATCTGCGCCAGTTCGGCCTGATTATGCTCGATCTGCTCTGGAATCTGTTGGCCGGCCCGGCGCAGCTTATGGTAGCGCGCAAAGCGCTGATTTGCATTCTCGACAGCGCTCAAATGCGGGTCTAGCGCAATCGTCAGACGTTCTGGCGGGTCGCCGTCCCCAAATGGATTCTCCATACTCAAACTCGTCTGGCCCGGCGTGATCTCCTGCCCAAAGGCCAACAAGATTTCGCCCTCCACGCGCAGCCGCTCCCCCGCTTGCGTCTCCGCCAGATCACGCGCCAGCAGGTTGGCTTTGCGCAGGCAGCGCTCTCGATGGGTCTGCAAGGCACGCGCCACATCGGCCTTCAAGCTCTGCAAGGCATCGCGCCATTCGGCACCGCGAAAATAGGCATCCAGCAGATCATTGACGCGCCCAAAGGGGCGCTGTTTCCAATCGGCATACTGTTGCAGGTTATAGACGGCAAAGGCCGCCGGCACGCCCGTCTCCGGCTTCTCAACCAACACCGGCTTCCAGGCATGCGTTTCTATCAGCGAGCCGAGCGCACGGGTCTGTTCAGCCACGCGCGTCCAGGGCGTATCTGCCTGTGCTGGCGCCTCGGCATCGCCTGTCGCCCGATAGGCAATCTCTCGCGCCAGCAGCGGGCTAAACCCCATTATCTGCTCGGTCAAAAGCTGCCACAAACGCGACTCAGTTCCTGGGTTTCTGCCACCAGCCTCAGCCCCAATACGCAGCTCATCAGCCGTCACGCTGGTTGCATCCAGGCGAGGCACATGCTCCCCGGCGATCAATCGCTGCTGGGGTGGCGGATATTTGTATGGCTCATGCGGCGCAATCACCCGATAGCGATTGACTTCCGCCCCAACCTGCTTGAGACTTCCCAGGATCACCCCATCGGCATCGCGTAGGATGATATTGCTTATTCTGCCCATAACTTCTATAATAAGCCATACCTGGGGCGAGAGAGATTCGCCCTGGCTCGCGCCTGAGTGGCGGCCAAAACCAATTTCGACCAGCCGCTCCCAGCGCGGCTGTTTCACAGAGACAACGCGGCACCCCTCCAGATATTTGCGTAAGAGCATGACAAATGGCGGAGGATCAGTCGCCAGCTTTCTCGGCTTTTCAGTCGTCAGATCGACCCGCGCAAGCTGCGGATGAGCAGAGCAATAGAGCCAGGGACTACTTGAGCCAGTCCAGCACTGGACAGCCACCGTATGCGGCGTCGGCTGAATCACATCTTCAACGCGCGCACCGCCAATGAGCGATTGAAGCTCACCAGCAATCGCAGCCAGTGTTAGCGCATCAACGTACATGGTATCTCACCTCATGGCTGAAGTATAGCACCTGTAAATGGAGAATTGTCGATGACCAGCAAGCCCCCCGGCCTGCTATTCGTTCTCTCAGCCCCCTCTGGCACCGGGAAAGATACGGTTATCCGCCGCCTGAAGGAGCAGGGCGTAGACCTGCGCCTCTCGGTCAGCGTCACTACCCGCGCGCCCCGCTCTGGCGAGGTCGATGGCAGAGACTATCACTTCATTTCCCGTGAGGAATACAATAGCCTGCTGGCGCAGAATGAACTGCTTGAGCATGCTGAGGTACATGGCAACTGGTACGGCGTCCCACGCAAACCAGCACGCGAGTGGCTGGCTGCTGGCGAAGATGTGCTGCTCAAGATTGATGTGCAGGGAGCGGCCACCGTGCGCCAAAAAGTGCCCCAGGCGATCTTTATTTTCCTGGCTCCTGCATCTCTCGATGAACTCAACCGCCGCCTGACCTCGCGCCGCAGCGAAACAGAGGCCGAGCGTGCCCGCCGTCTGGCCGACGCCTCGCACGAATTAGAGCAGCAGGTCTGGTATGATTATCTGGTCATCAATCGCCAGGGCCGCCTTGATGAAGCCGTCGAGCAGGTGAAAGCAATCATCACCGCTGAACACTGCCGCGTCCACAAACGTTACGCGCAGATCTGATTGGTCCTAATCGGCATTCAACCGCAACAAGAAACCAGGACACAACAGGCATCTGCGCTGCCTGTTGTGTCCTGGCTCTCTGCCTGCCACTTGATGGATAGACCAAGTGGTGCAGCCAACCTACATCGATTTCATCCTGGCAATGATCGCGTCGGCCACTTGCGAGGTGCCAACCGCCGTTGGATCATCTGGGCGGGGCTTCAGGTCATAGGTCACATTTTTGCCCTCGGCAATCACTGACGCCATTGCGCCCTCCAGGCGGTTGGCAGCCTCTTTCTCGCCGAGATGCCGCAGCATCAGTACCCCAGAGAACATCATTGCCATTGGATTGACCTTGTTTTGCCCGGCATATTTCGGCGCGCTGCCATGCACCGGCTCAAACACGGCGTAATCAATACCGATATTGGCGCCTGGCGCCACTCCCAGGCCGCCGATCAATCCAGCCGACAGGTCCGAAAGAATATCGCCGTACAGATTCGGCAGCACGACAACATCATACAGTTCCGGCTTCTGTACCAGTTGCATGCACATATTATCCACGATACGGTCTTCAAACTGAATATCGGGGTAATCCTTAGCAACTTCCTGGGCCACTGAGAGGAACAAGCCATCGGAGAACTTCATGATGTTCGCCTTATGCACCGCCGTCACCTTCTTGCGCTTATTGGAACGGGCATACTCAAAGGCAAACTTGGCAATCCGCCGGCTGGCTGGCACAGAGATAAACTTGATGCTAATCGCCGACTCATCATTGAGCCGGGTGCCGGTGGTGCGCTGAATAAAGTCCAGCAGCTCGGCCATCTCTGGCGACCCTTTTTGATACTCGATGCCAGCGTACAGATCTTCGGTATTCTCACGCACAATGATAATATCAACGCTGTCGTAGCGCGAGCGCAGGCCCGGATACGATTTTGCCGGACGCAGGTTCGCATACAGGTCCAGGCTTTTGCGCAGCGCCACATTCGCGCTCCGAAAGCCCTTGCCAACCGGGGTAGTAATCGGCCCCTTCAATCCAATCTTCGTTTTCTTGATGGACTCGATGACATTATCAGGCAGCACGGTTCCATACTTCTCCAGCACTTCCAGCCCTGCCTGATGGACATGCCAGGTAAACTGAACCCCGGTAGCCTCCAAAACGCGCCGGGTGGCCTCGGTAATCTCAGGCCCGGTGCCATCGCCGGGGATGAGGGTCACATCGTAAGGCATCCAATCCTCCCTAGAAAATCAAAGCGTAATATAGGGCGGGCGCTGCTCCAGGTAACGCTCTTTGCAGCGTGAGATAGGTACTCTCAACGCGCGCCCGTCGCACATCAGTGGGCGACGGCGGGACGGTCAAGACGATCTGGGCCGCTACGCTCATAGTGTGTGCCAATGGTTGATTATAGCATAAACTCGCCCCGCTCCGAAAGGCTTTTATAGCAGGCTTTCTGCGGCTCATGCTGCCATTGACAGCGTAGCAGCGGCGTGCTATTCTACTATGGCATTGTTTTGAAAAAGAGGGATTCTCTCTCAAGAACTAAAGAGCGAAAATTAATTCACGAGTAAAAGCAGAGAGGGGGTGAAGAGAAGCATGGTCAAGATTCGCCTCATGCGTACCGGCATGAAGAAGGCTCCATCCTACCGCGTCGTGGTGGCTGACGCCCGCTCGCCGCGCGATGGCCGCATCGTCGAAAACATCGGCTGGTACAATCCACGCACCGAGCCATCCACGATTGTCGTTGATGAAGAGAAGGCCATCAAGTGGCTGCTGATCGGCGCGCAGCTGAGCGACTCCGTCCGCCAGTTATTTGATCGCAACGGCATCAACGCCAAGTTTCAGCAGAGAAAGAGCGCTGCTGCTCACTAGCGCCCACTTTGCAGCGATGTATCGCATCCGGCCTAAAGGCGGGATGAGGGTTGAAATAGCAGAGGAAGAGTGCCGGGGCGTAGTTGATACGCCCCTCGCTCCCAGGGCCACGATGCCATTGAGGCCCTGGCTCACAGCCAGAGTAGAAAGCTGCTCGCTATGCGCAAGTTGATTGAATATATTGCCCGCTCGCTGGTTGACCACCCCGAAGCCGTCCAGGTGCGCGAAGTGCGCAATGATCGCAATGTTCTGGCGCTTGAGCTACGGGTGGCTCAAGATGACTTTGGCAAAGTCATTGGCCGCCAGGGTCGGGTTGCCAAGGCCATGCGCAGCGTGCTGCGCGCTGCCGGAGCCAGGCAGGACAAACATACTTCACTGGAAATTGATGAGCGACCAGCCTACCCGCCCACCCAAAGCTGAGGAGTCAGCCATCAAACAGCGCTCCACGCCAGCACGGCCCGACAACCGGCCACGCCGTCAAGCAGAAGCCCCCTCATCTGCCCCAGCAGCAGAAGAGTGGGTCACAATTGGGCGGATTGTGGCCGTATTCGGGGTACATGGCGAACTCAAAGTCCTGCCTCAGACCGACATCCCCAACCGCTTTGCTCACCTGCGCGCGCTCCACATCGGCCCAGAGCATCGGCGCTATCGTCTCACCAAATCGCGCCCCTACCGAGCAGATATGCTCATTATCACGCTGGCCGGCGTCGAGACGGCCAATGACGCCGAGGCACTGATCGGCCAGGCGCTGATGATCCCGCTCGCCGAGCTTCCAACGCTTCCGCCCGACCAGTATTACATCCATGATCTGATCGGCTTGCGCGCCGAAACCTCTGGCGGGCAGACGCTAGGCGCCATTGTCGATATTCTGGCAACCGGCGGCAACGATGTCTATGTCATCCGCGAGGCTGAGACCGGGCGCGATGTCATGGTGCCCGCCGTCAAAGAGATGGTCAAGCGCGTCGATATTGCTGCTCGCGTCGTCATTATCGACCCCATCCCTGGCCTCTTCGACGACCGCTTTGAAGTGGCCGAGTAGGGAGGAACACCCTATGCGTGCGGAAGTATATACCATATCGCTACCCAATTATGGACCATTGAGCGTGATGGCACGTCCGCGAGGCGGTGAGTGGCTGCCTGATGTCGTAGCCTCCTGGCAGGAGGTGGGAATTACGATGGTCATCTCACTTTTAACCCCGGCAGAGCAAGAGGAACTAGACCTCAGTGAAGAGGGCATTCTCTGTCGGCAGCAGCAGATTCAGTTTATCTCCTTGCCTGTCCTGGATCGCCAAACGCCAGCAGCTATGAGGGATGCCATACAAACCATCGATGAGGCTGCGCAGCACTTACGCGAGGGAAAGCATGTGGCGATCCACTGCCGGATGGGCATTGGCCGCGCAGCGATGATTGCAGCGAGCGTTCTCGTCGTTCTGGGTGAGCAGCCGGACGAGGCATTCGCTTTGGTGGAGGAGGCGCGTGGATGTGCTGTCCCCGATACCGAGCAACAACGGGCCTGGGTACATGCGTTTTCTTCACTCAGACAAGGGGCTGTTCAACCTTCTTTTCTTGCAGACATACCCTAATTGCCAGCATTAGCCGGAGCAGCAGGAACCTGCTCCAGCGCCTCTAGCACCGCTTTCGGGTCCAGCGCCTGCTTAAAAAAGACCACCGGCCCTGGCAATGTATCTAGCCGCTCGCGCTCACGCGCCCCCACATGCAGGTCGGCATTCAGCGCGACCACTAAATCAGCGCGGCCAGCCGTCGCAAGTTTGGCAAACTTGCGGCGTAGATACTCTGGCCGCCAGTATCCGACAATCTCCAGCAGCGCCGTGCGCCCATCCTCTCGATGCCGGAAGCGAAAATCGGGAATCATCACCATCTGCCCCGCGTGAATGATCTCCGTTTCGCGCTCCAGCCGCCAGAGGCTCTCCAACCGCTCGAAGCGCTCGGCAAAATTGCGCTCCAGCGCTGAATCATACAGCGGCTGGTCTTTATAGTGCGAGACCAGATTGGTTGTGGCGCTCTCCAACACCAGCCAGCGCGTGCGGCCATCTGGCTCCTGAATCTCCGCCTTCATCCGCCATTTGGTACACCAGAGCAGCGCCGGCAGGAAGATCGCCATATCCACGCCATAGCGCGTGGTGCATTGCAACACGCTGGCCGGGCCATCCAGTTCAATCTCGTAACCATGCTCCGGGTCGCCGGTGATCTGATGAATCAGCCGGTGAAACTTAATCAGCCGGAACATTTGTTGATAGCGCGCTGGAATGTTGCGCTCCGCCACCAACTGCATGCGAACGCAGCGATAAAGCGTGCCCTGCGCCTGCGCCAGATTATAGCGGTCCAGCAGCCAGCGCGGCGTAGGCGCCTCAAACGAGGTCAGCCGCTGCTGGTCGCGCCGGTCAGCAAACAGCCCGGCAGCCACTTCCTCTGCCTGGACATCATGCCCCACTTCCGCCGCCAGCGCGGCAGCCACTTCGGCGTGAATATCGAGCGCCGTCACCGGCGTCAACATGCTGGGCGCCAGACTCAGCGGATGCTGCTCAGAGGCCGCCAGAAAGACCCGCCGCCGCAGTTCAAAGGATGGCAGCGGCGTGGGCGGCGGCGCAAACTCGGCGCAGTCATCCACCAGCAGTTTCACCAGCCCGCGTGGAATACGAAACGCCGGTGACGCTCCCACAAAATCGGACAGCGCGGCGTTCAGCACCTCGCGTGGCTGTCCCACATGCCGGCTGAATAGCTCAATCAGCGCCTCGGCCAGCCGCAGATGGGCCATCTCCTCCGGGTCCAGCCGAAAGGGCACCACCCGATCCCCCTCGCGCTTCGATAGCACCAGATCAGATGTCAGCATGGCGGCTCGCCCTCATCCTCAGCCAACTCCCAGATGCCCACCTCATACGGTTCGCTCGATTCTGCCACCTTCTTCACGCGGCTATCGCTCTGATCCGGCTTAGCACGCCGGCGGCCCTTGAACGGCGTTGCCTTTTTGGTCCCTACCGGCTCGCTCTCAGGACGACTGCGCCCCGCCTGATAGGCCGGATTGCTGCCGCGACGGCGCGCCGTTGCCTCTTCAGCCGTCTGACTGGCTACCACCTCATACAGAATCGCCTGGCGTTTCTCCGGGCTGCGCCGCAGAATCCGGCCCAGCCGTTGCACCGCCTCGCGCACCGAGCCGCTGCCAGAGAGCAAAATACCGACAGCGGCGGCAGGAACATCGATGCCTTCATCCAGTACGTGCGACGCCACCAGCGCCCGCAGTTTTCCCTCCCGAAACAACGTCATCCATTCAGTGCGTTCGCGGGCCGGCGTCTCGTGGGTAATCACCGGCAGCAGGAAGCGCGCCGACACTTCGTAAGCCGTCGCCGTATCATCGGTGAAGATCAGCACCCGCTCGCGTGGGTGCTGCTGGAGCAGTTCAGCTAACACGGCCAGCTTTGTGGCCGCGCCACGCGCCAGCAAGCGCCGCTCGTGGTGCGCCAGCAGCGCCTTGCGCCCTTCAACGCTGCCCGCGCTGGCCCGCAAAAACGCCTCCCAGCCACCTGGCGCCCCCAGGCGAATCCCGCGCGCCTTCAGAAACGCATCGCGCTCGACTGTCAACTCTGCATAGCGCGCCCGCTCCTCATCGGTCAGGTCCACCGCAATGCGGCGGATCTCGTAGGGCGCGAGCGTATCGCCCTGTAACTCATCTGCCGTCCGGCGGTAGACAATTGGCCCAACCACCTCAGGCAAACTGGGCGGCAATTCGCCATCGCTGCCCTCTGGCGTCGCCGACAGCCCCAGCCGCAGCGGCGCCAGCAAAAATTGCGCCGCCTGACTATAGGTGCTGGCCGAGAGCCGGTGGCACTCATCAAAGATTGCCAGACCCCAACGGTTGCCCCAATGGTCGAAGTGCCGATAGGCCGAATCATACGTCGCCACCACCAGATCATGATCGGCGTCAAGCATCCCATCACCCATGATGCCCACCTGCGTCCCGAATGTGGTGGTTAAAACAGCATGCCACTGGCGCAGCAGTTCACGGGTATAGACCAGGACAATCGCCGGGCGCCCAGCCGAGGCCATTGCCAGCGCACCTACATGCGTTTTGCCCGCCCCCGTTGGCAGGACCACTACGCCGCGCATCCCGGCGCGCTTCCAGGCACTCAGCGCCTCGGTTTGGTGGGAATAGGGACGCTCCGGCGCAGCAATCAGCCGCAGCGAGACAGGCGCGTACAGCGGCGCCTGATCGAACACGGACAGACCGGCCCGGCGCAGCGCCAGCACGACCTCCCGATACTGATAAGCAAACGCGCGATACGCCCCGACCCGACCATCAAAGACACACGATGCTGGCAGCCAGGGCGGGCGCGATTCGGCAACAGATGATGCAGGCGTTGGCGCGCCCTCAATCAAAAGTGTTCCCCGCTCGAAGCGCAGACGTACGGGCGAATTGGCGGCTTGCTCAGCGCCAACGAGAAGCCGATCAGATGTCTTCGATTCCATACACAGGCAATTGTACCCATTATTGAACTTTTGTACAAGAGGCTGACGTTTTAACGTCTCTTACCCATTCTTGCTGAGAAGAGCGCAAAGGGAACCCTCTATCAAAAATAATCGAGCGCCCAGGGATCGGGTTCGCTCGGTGGCATCGTTGGTTTCGGGGGAGTAGGCGCGAAGGTGCCAAACTTGCGATCATAAAAGAGCAGCGGCTGTCCCTCGCTTACGCTCGCCGCCACGACCTCGCCAACCACGATGGTATGATCGCCGCCATCATACTGCGCATACATCCGGCATTCAATTACCGCAATTGATACCTCCGGCAGCAGTGGAGCGCCTGTTACGCCCTGCTGATAGGGTATCCCGGCAAATTTATCGGCTCCGCGTGTGGCAAAAAGCAGCGCCAGCTCATCCTGCCTTCGGTTCAGCATATTAATGGCAAAGTGGTGCGCCTTCGTCACCACCTCATAGGTGTTGGCCTTTTTATCGATACAGAGCAGCACCAACGGCGGATGCAGCGAGACTGAACTGACTGCGTTGGCCGTCAGCCCCCAGGGTTTGCCCTGCTCATCCAAGGCGCTTACCACCGTTACCCCAGACGCATAGCGGCTCATCGTCTGGCGAAACAACGCCCCATCAATCGGAGTGAGAACAGGCTCAGACATAACACGATACTACCTCCTCTGCAATATTTGTATTGTACGCGCCAGAGATATATCCACGCTACTGGCCTCTCGGACAGGATCTTTCTAGCAATCACACAACCACCTCACGCCCTGGCAGGAACCGCGCCAGAGTGATACAATGCCTTTACGGCGCCGGCTGCGGCACTGATGAAATCTCACGTAGAAAGCTTCTGCGTACTGCGTCTCTCCTGAAGGAAAGGGGGCTGGCAGCGTGTATCGCTTCAAAGCGTTCGATAGCAGAGATGGCGCTGGCGATATTGAGTCGCTCGAAACCAGAGTGAACGTCTGGATCGAGCAGGAACGCCCGCGTATTCGCCTGATGAGCCAGACACCCGTTGGCAACCATATCGTGCTGAGCTTTGTCTTTGAGGTCGCCTCGGACATCGAAGATCAGGTCGCCAAAGCAGCGACGGTAGTGCCAGACGTTTTTCAAGAGACGATGGAAGATACGCAGCTCGACCCAGCAGACCCTCCGCCGATGACCGACAATAGTGACACCATCCAATAGCGCGCTCAGGCAGAAAAGGGAGCATGAATACACCATATGTCGTCTATAGCACCCCTGATGGCGGAGTGGGCGAAGAGATGCGCCTGCGCGCCATTGATGTTACCGGCCAGCCGCTCGAACCGCACGAGTTGATTCCTTTGCCTGATGGCGCCCCACTCTCGATGCTGCCTCAGCGGCTGGCCTGCGGGCTAACCAGCAATGGCAGTCGCGCCAGCATCCCAGCGAAGAAGGGCTGGGCGCTGGCCGCCTTATTGCCCATCGGCTACACCCGCACGCGCCTTCCTGCCTACACAAAAACCCCGGAGACCGAGCCACTACCTTTTTTTGGCTATACCGCCGTCGCGGCCATGAATGGCAAGCTCTACGCCGCCGCGCTTGCCACTGATGAACCGCACAAATGGCATCCCAAGTCCTTCAACCGCGCCCGGCTGGAGCGCCTGGTAAAGCAGCGCCTGGCCGACGAGCCAGGGAACCGCGTGCTGGCGCACCATGCCCACTGCGCGCTCGATTATTCCTGCCCAACAGCCAGCAATATCTTTTTCCGACGTTGGGAAGGGGCTATAGCCGTCTCAGCTGGCTGCAACGCCCGCTGCATTGGCTGCATCTCCAAGCAAGATGAGGAGAATCTGATTTCCCCACAGGATCGCCTGCTGTTTCTCCCAACAGTTGAGGAGATCGTAGAGGTGGCCGTTGCCCATCTGGAGCAGGCGCCTGAGGCTATCTTGAGCTTCGGCCAGGGCTGTGAGGGCGAACCATTGCTTCAGGCGCGGCGCATCGAGCAGGCCATCCGCACCATTCGCACCCGCACCTCGCGTGGTACGCTGAACATCAACACCAACGCCAGCAATCCGCACGCGCTTCAACGCCTCTACGATGCCGGGCTGGATAGCTTGCGCGCCAGCACCATCTCAGCGCGCCCAGACACCTATACTGCCTACTATCGCCCGATGGGCTACACTTTCGAGCAGGTCAAGCGCTCACTCATCCTGGCCCGCGAGGCCGGCGTCTACACGTCGATCAACTTCCTGGTCTACCCCGGCCTGGCCGATGCAGAAGAAGAGGTAGAAGCAATGGTCGCCTTCTTGCGCGAAACCGGCGTGCGCCTGGTGCAGATGCGCAACCTCAACATCGACCCGGAGGTGCTTCTGCCACGCCTGCCCCTGCCACAGAGCCGCGCCATCGGCATACCGGCGATGATCGAGACACTACACCACGAACTCCCCGACCTGCGTATCGGCAACTTCAGTATGCCCGTGCAGCGAGCGCAAGCACGAGCAATCAATCTGGAGTTACCTGCTCTTTGAGTACGCTGACGCGCCAGTAATCGAGTGTCTCTTTGAGCGCTTCTTTGAAATCAACAACTGGTTGCCAGCCGGTATGAGCGCGCACGCGCGCTGTATCAGCTACCAGCAGTGGGACATCTGCCGGGCGAAAGCGCGCAGGATCAATGCGGGTGCTAATCGGCACGTCTGTTAGTTCCAGGCAAGCGGCCAGGACTTCTTCCATCGAACGAGCGATCCCAGACCCAACGTTGTAGGCTTGCCCTGGATACCCGTGTTCGATGAGCGCCAGATAGGCCCGAACCGTATCCTGTACCGGCAGAAAATCTCGCTGAGCTTGCAGATTGCCAACCGGCAAGAGCGGGCCGGCTTTCCCGGCTTCTATGCGCGCAATCTGCCGGGCAAAGTTGGCAATCGCAAATGATTCCTTCTGACGCGGGCCAAAGTGATTAAACGGACGCACACGCACAATCGGCAGGCCATACGCCACAAAATAGTGATAGCCATAGAGGTCTTGCGCTACTTTAGAGACAGCATAGGGATTGGCGGGACGAGGCAGACATTCTTCCTTGATAGGGTTCTCTTCTGGAGAGACCAGCCCATACTGCTCTCCCGACCCTACCAGGAGGATGCGGGGTGCCAGACGCTCCGCATGTAACGCCTCGAAGAGATGGATCGCACCACCAGCGTTTATCTCCAATGTGCGCGTTGGCTCTTTCCAGGAGGCTGCTACAGATGATTGCGCGGCCAGATGAAAGACGAGATCCGGTTGAGACCTGACGATGGCTTGATGGACCTGTGCGCTGCTCAGCAGATCGGCTTCGAGGCAGATAAGAGGAAGAGCGCTCTGTTCCTCAGATAACAGCGGAGTGTGCAAGCTCATCCCAAACAAGGTAGCCTCTGGATACTGGGCGTGGCACGCTGCAACCAGATAGCTCCCCACAAAGCCTGAGAAGCCTGTGATGAGAATACGCTCTACTGGCGATCTGTCCATAGATGCTCAAATTCTCTTCCTGTGGACCAAAGCGCCTTCTCTCTCTCTTGAGAGATGCTGAAGGTCACTCTCAACCATCATGCCCACTAATTGCTCAAACGTCACGCTGGGTTGCCATCCCAGCCGTTCTTGGGCATTTGAAGCATCCCCAACAAGCGCATCTACTTCAGCAGGCCGGAAGATACGCGGATCGATCTCTATATACCGCTCCCAATCATCAATGCCCACATGGGCAAAAGCAGCGATGACAAAATCGCGGACACTATGGCTCATGCCAGTTGCAACCACATAATCATCGGGTTGCTCTTGCTGAAGCATCAGCCACATCGCCTCCACATAATCGCCGGCATATCCCCAATCGCGCTTTGCATCAAGATTGCCCAGCACCAATTTCTCCTGTAGTCCCAGCGAGATGCGGGCAACCCCGTGAGCAATCTTGCGCGTGACAAATTCCAGCCCTCTGCGTGGTGACTCATGATTAAAGAGGATACCACTGCAAGCAAACAAATTGTAGCTTTCTCGAAAATTTACCGTGATCCAATGCCCATAGAGTTTGGCTACGCCGTAGGGGCTGCGCGGGTAGAAGGGTGTGCGTTCATTTTGCGGCACGGTCTGCGCCAGACCAAACATTTCTGAAGAGGAGGCTTGATAAAACCGAATCGGCCAGTCTGCCAATCGCACAGCTTCCAGCATGCGGGCAACGCTGAGCGCGGTATATTCACCTGTTGCCACAGGCTGCTGGAAGGAAGTGCCAACAAAGGACATAGCTGCAAGATTATAGACCTCGCTTGCATGCGACTGCCGCAGCGCCTGAATAATGGAGAGTTGGTCAAGCAGATCAGCATCAATGAGTTCGATGCGATCAAGCAGGTGCTGGATACGCTCACCATTGAAGGTACTCGAACGGCGACGCATGCCATAAACTTGATAGCCCTTCTCCAACAAAAACTCTGCCAAATAGCTGCCATCCTGGCCGGTTATTCCTGTAATAAGTGCGCTGGGCATTACCCTGTCTCCTCTAATAAAAATACTACTGTTATAACGCCTACTGGTCTTACCGATCTCCTGCTGGCGTGGACATTCCTCCTACCCGCTCATAAATGCTGAGCATTTGTCTGGCACAACTCTCCGGGCGGAACTGTGCTGCCCGCTTGAAGCCACGCGCAATCAGGTCTGCCCGCAGGGCGTCATCTTGTATTGCTCGCCGGATGGCCGATGCAAAGGCCGCGCTATCATCGGCCTCTACCAGCAAAGCCGCATCTCCTGCCACTTCAGGGAGGCAGCTTGCATTATTGGCAACTACCGGCGTGCCGCAGGCCATTGCCTCAATCATGGTCAGCCCGAAGCCCTCAAACTTAGAGGGCAGCACCAGCACCCGCGCTCCCGCGTAGAGCGCCGGCAGGTCTTCAGCCGCAATCCGCCCTGTTAATCGAATACGCTCGGCCCCTGGCGATTGCTGTGCCTCGCGTACAATCGCCTCAGAATTGCCAGTGATCCCGCCCGCCAGCACCAGTTGCACGTCTGGCAATTCTGGAGCCAGATGCTCAAAGGCGCGGATGAGCGCAATGACATTCTTGCGTGCCTGAAGCGTGCCGACAAACAGGATATAAGGCGCGGCGAGTTGATATCGCGCCTGCGCCTGGGCCACCTCCTCAGCAGAAATCTCTGCCTTGAATTGGTCCTCAATACTGATATAGACCGTCTCAACCCGCTCTGGCGGTATTCCCAACTCCCGCACAATCTCCTGGCGGGCTTGATGTGAGTCAGTCACAATGCGCGACACGCGCCGGGCGCTGGGCAGCGCCAGATATTTCCAGTAATATAGGCTGGCGCGCGAAGTCTGCTCTGGTAAATGCAAAAAAGCCACATCATGTACCGTCAGCACACGCGGCCCGTGCCAAAGCAGCGGGCTTGCCAGGCCGGGACTATGCACCACGTGCGGGCGCAGCCGCAGCAGCGCCAGCGGCTCAAACAATTGATGCTCCAACAAGATAGCGTCGCGTTGCCGGATGGGAATCGGCGCGCGGACAATCTGAAAGCGAGCATCTTCGGCAAACGAGATATAGCGCTCAGGCTGTGCCGTCAAGAGGAGATAGCGATGCTCCGCCGGCACACGCTGCAAGCCGCGCAGCAAAGCCATGCTTGAGGTATAAATACCATCATCCAGCCGCTCAACGGCCACCAGATCAAGCGCGATATTCATATGTTACCTTCATTTTTGTCAACTGCTCACGCGCTGCTGTCAGCACCTCATCAGGCAAGATGCCCTTCATACAGACTGGATTGAAAAAGCGGCACTCCGCCCAATAGCTGGCATCATAGCATGGGCTGCACCACAGGCCCAGCCGCAGCACCTTTGCATCTTTGCCCACCGGCCCGCTCAGCACTGGGTCTGTTGGCCCGTGAATGGCGACCACCGGCGTACCCACCGCGCCAGCAATATGCAGCGGCCCGCTATCCCCGCTAATGACCAGATTGCAGCGCTCCAGCAAGGCCACAAGCTGGGGCACATTCGTCTTTCCCACCAGATTGAGCGGTTTCTTGTGCATCCGCGCCACCACCGCATCGACCATCTCGGCATCACCCGCCGCGCCGGTCATCACCATCGTCGCCCCAAGCTCCTCAATCAACTGATCGGCCAGCCTGGCCCAATGCGGAATCGGCCAGCGCTTCGCCAAGCCGTTGGTGGCCCCGGCATGCGCGGCAATCAGCAGCGTGTCTTCCTTCACCCCATTGGACGCCAGCAGCGCTCGAACCTCTTCCCTGACCTGTTCACTCACGCTCAGGGCTGGCATGCGCTGCTCGCCCTCAATGATCGCGCCAGCAGCGCGAGCCAGTCCGGCAATATAGTCTACCTCATGCTGGCGGGTCCGATAGCGCCGGCCTGGCACCGGATCGGTCATAAAGAAGGGATACGCTTCGCCGCGATAGCCCACCCTCCGCCGCGCCCGGCTCAAGAAGGCAAAGACACTGGCCCAATCGCCGGCCAGGCTCAGGCACAGATCATAGTGCGTCACGCGCAGATCATGAATCAGCCCAAGAAATTTTTGATACGAGGTAAGAGACAGGAAAGCATTGGGGCGGCGCCAGATGTTGGGGTCGTAGGTAACAATATGCGAGATGGTTGGGTCATGCTTGATGATGCCAACATTCGGCGGCAGCACCAGCATATCAATTGCAGCCTCTGGATAGGCGCGATGGAGCGCATGCACCGCCGGCAGCGACAGCACCACATCACCCATCAGATCGGTGCGAATCATCAGAATGCGCCTGGGAGCAAACGTCGCCGGCGTCAGCGGGGGCATCGCTCGCCCCAGGCGGCCAATCCGCGAGACCAGCCCAACCGCCCCCAGCCCGAAATAAATGACCCGCTGGAGCGCCGGCTTTATCAGCCGATGAATCAGCACCGTCCGCACCCGCCGCAAAAACGGTGGCCGTCTATCGTACCCAACAATACCCATGATCATCCTTTTTGATACCTTTATATGACACCGTTATATATAGTGCTTCTTTAGTACCTCTCTGCAGCCTTTTGCTGCTCCAGCACCCGTTCTGCCGCCGCCAACATTGCCTCAACAGGAAATGAGCGCACACAGGGGTGCGCAGTCACCTCCTCAGGCCGCCAGTCAATTCGCCCGCAGGGGATAGCAGGACAGCCAGGGCATGGTTTCCTCGCCTGCAACACCGTATGGAGCTTTGGGTCACCCCAGGGACCAAAAATATGTGTATCGGTTGGCCCATAAATGCGCACCGTCGGCGTCCCCTGCGCTGTCGCCAGATGCAGCGGCCCATTATCCACACCCAGCACCAGATCGGCCCGCGCTAGCAGCGCCGCCAACTTCCCTACATCCGTCTCGCCAATCAGCACCTGCGCCGGCTCCTGCATCTGTGCGCAGATAGTCCCAACCTCTGCTCGCTCGCTTTCTGTGCCTGTTAGCACAATCTGCGCGCCATGCGAACGTACCAGCGCATCCGATACCGTTGCCCACGAAGCTGTATCCCAGAGCTTGACCGCAGCGCCCGTCCCTGGATGAATCACCACCAGCGGCGCGCCATCACTTATACTCGCTTGCACCAGCCGATCCCGGACCCAGGCGCGCTCTTCTTCGGTTGGAATAAACTCCATTGGAGGTTGCCCTGGCGCGGGCGCCACTCCGGCTAGCATCGCATCGACATCAGCTACAGAGGCAATTGATTGTTTGCTCTTTATTCCAAGAATGGCTGACTCCGCTATGCGCAAATTTTGTAGAACCGCGTGTTCTCCATCTCGCAGTGGCGCCACGCCAGTCAAAAACGGCGTTTGCAGGTCGCCCGCATAGCCCAACCGTCGAGGAATCCCCGCCAGATAGACCAGCCAGGCGCCCCACCAGAAATCTGGCCGCAAGACGAGCGCCAGATCATAACGCTGCCGCCGCAATTCGCCCGCCAGCCGCCAGAGCAGTCGGTAGGGTTCAAGCACGCGCTGTGCCCCACGCCGGAAGCCCGGAAACGCGCAGATTTGCACCTCATCGATGTTTGCGTTACGCGCCACCGCCTCCCGTGCCCAGGGTCCAACCAGAAACGTGATCTGCGCCCCTGGCAGCGCCCGCCGCAGTTCGGCCAGCGCCGGCGTGGTAAAGAGTGCATCGCCTAGATGATCTGGCCGGATCAGCAGCACCCGCCGAATTTCCTGGCTTTTTGGCTTGCTCAGCCCATTGCGTGCAAAACCGGCGACCAAGACCAGCAGGAGCAAGCATCGCCTGAAAAATCGCCTCACGCCTGGTGTGCCATCCCTTCCGTCTTGGTTTCATCTGTCGCTTCTGCCGTATCGCCCGGAGCGCTCGCGCCGCTGACCGCCGCTGCCGGCGCAATTGCAAAGAGCAGGTCACCCTCCGCCGCTACCTTGCCCTCTACCGTCACCCGCGCGTGCCCGCGCCCGACCCCGCGCCGCATAGCCACTGTCGCCACCTCAATAGTTAGAATATCGCCAGGCACGACCTGCCGCTTAAAGCGCCAGCCATCCAGCCCGGCCAGGAACGCCAGCCGGCCCTGGTACTCTGGCTTGCTCAGCACCAGCACCGCCCCCACCTGGGCCGCAGCCTCAGCAATCAGTACCCCAGGCATCACCGCATACTCAGGAAAATGGCCTTGAAAGAACGGCTCATTGCCACTCACATTTTTGACGCCAATAATCCGCTCATCGCTCATTTCAGTTATTTTATCCACCAACAAAAAGGGGTAGCGATGCGGCAGAATTCGTCGAATAGCTTCATAGCTTAGCACAACCCGCTCCTACTCTCCAGCCTTACAAAAGAGAGAATCGCTGTATAGAGATAGACGACCCAGGATGCCCCTTGGGCACGAAGATAAGACTTTCTACCCAATATGGCCTACAAAGACGCCCAACGCCTCGGCTCGCGGGGCGGTGCGTACCAGCCAGACTTGCCGCCCCTGGTTTTGCAACGTTTGATACACTGGCGACGCCTCTTCCAGCGACGCAAACACGCCAAAGAGGGTAGGGCCACTTCCGCTCATCCGTACCAGGGGCGCACCTGCCCTGCAAAACGCCTCGCGGCTCTCGGCCACCGCAGGATAAACCTGGCAGACGCGCTCCTCCAGCGCGTTCATCAGCCCATCCAGCAGCGGAGTCTCCCCGCTACGAATCGCAGCAACCAGCCGCGCTGTCGCCTGCCCATTAGTATAATCGGCTGGAGTCAGCGCCCGAAAGGCTGCTGGCGTTGAGACCGCCACAGATGGCTTGAGCAGAATCACCCACATGCCCGGCAGATCAGGCAGCGCGGTCACGCGCTCGCCCCGACCCTCCACCAACGCCGTGCCCCCCAGCACAAAAAAAGGCACATCCGATCCAAGGCTGGCAGCAAGTTGTATCAATTGCTCACGATCAAGACCCAGTTCCCACAGAGAATTGAGCGCCAGCAACGCGCACGCCGCATCACTGCTGCCACCACCCAGACCGCCCTGCGCTGGCGTTTGTTTGTGCAGCTCAATACGCACCCCGCGCTGGCACCCTGTTATAGCACGCATGACCTGTGCCGCCCGATAGACCAGATTCTCCGGCCCATTCAGCGCGGGCACATCGCAGAACAACTCGGTGCGCCCATCCTCTAGCCCACGAAACGCCAGGGTATCAGCCAGCGCGACTGTCTGCATCACCGACGCCAGTTCATGATAGCCATCAGCCCGCTGCCTCAGCACATCCAGGGTAAGGTTCATTTTGGCATACGCCCGCGCAAACATCCATCCATCAGGGCCTCTATGCACTATTTCTTCTCCTGCTCCACAGGTTCAGGGTTCGCACCACTCGTACTGGCCGCTGCAATCGTCAAATTGAATTGCCAACTTTGCTCCGCTATAATGAGGTATACCAGCCTTCATCTGTTTCTCTGAAAGGATTACAACGTCTCATGTCCACCAATCAGCCTCCATCTCTTTCCCAACGTGTCATGGTCATTATGGCGCATCCCGACGATGTTGACTTTATCTGTGCCGGCACCGTCGCCGTCTATACCGCCGCTGACGCCCACGTCGAATATGTGCTGGCAACCAGCGGCAACCGGGGCAGCCACGACCCAGAGATGACGCCTGAAAAGCTGGGCGCGCTCCGCGAAGCCGAGCAATTAGCCGCCGCCAAAGCGGTAGGGGTGAGTGACGTCACCTTCCTGCGCCATAACGACGGAGAGGTAGAAGCCAACATCGCCATGCGCCGCGAACTGGCGCACGTCATCCGTAAGGGCCGGCCCGATATCGTGTTCACCTTCGACCCCTGGCAGCATTATCAAGTCCACCCTGATCACCGCGCCATCGGCCAGGCCGCCCTGGATGCCGTCGCCGACGCCCGCATGCCAATGTATTACCCGGAGCAGATCACCGCCGAGGTACGCGACCACCGCGTCCGCGACGTCTATTTCTTCGCCACCGAACACCCCAATCACTGGGTAGATATTACGGCAACGATAGAGAAAAAGATTGCCGCGCTCAAATGCCATGCCAGCCAGGTGGGAGACCGTGATATGGGCGAAGTGATGCGGGCACGCGCGCGTGCCGTCGGACAGGAACACGGTATGTTTTACGCCGAAGCCTTCAAACATCTGCCAATGGTGCAGCCAACAGTGCCTCCCCAGGCGCTCTAATTTCAGAGGCCGAACCGGGTTTTATACACAAAGCGACCCGGAGGACCGCTACTCCCCTCCGGGTCTGCCATTGCTCCTGTACATAGGACACTTTCTTGGATAAAGCCGGTCACTCGTACGGTGTTCCTACCCTGCTGCCATTCGGCTCGCTTTTCCAGCCTGCTGCCTCGCCAGATAGACAGGCACGCGCTGCTCAGTCTGATCCATCTTCTCCAAAAAGGTCTGGCTGATGTCGATGCCAAGCTTTGAGGAAAGCGCCAGCAAGTAATACAAAACATCGGCAATCTCATAGCCTATCGCGCGCCGTGTGCGCGCATCGTCAAGCTCGCGCTCAATCTCCGCATCATCCTTAAACTGAAAGTGTTCGGCTATTCCTGCCACCTCTATCTCTAAACCCAGCGTTAAATCTTTCGGCTGTAATCGCTCACGCCACTCGCGTTCTTCTACAAATTGCTCAACGACGCCTTTGAGATATTGCACCGTTGTTAGCTCATCTGACATGCCTGGTCCCCCTGATTTTAGGCCCGAAGAATTAGAACAACTGTTTCATTGCTCTCTTATACTGATAATAACATGACCCGCCTGTCTGTGCAAGTGCTTATTTACACATTACGCACGTTTTCGACCAGTTCTGCTCTTTTTCGCAGCCGCGAACATGATATAATGCTGGTATACGTATCTATGCCCGCAGCGCCTCGCCTACCTTGCTTTCAGCGAGGCGCCCACACGATGAAGCGCCTTTCCTCTCCCTAGAGGGAGCATTATTTTTTACGGTACAACTTCTACGCTACGATCTGCTGGCCCAGATGGAGGATAGATTCATGTTTGAAAGTCTGACGACGCGGCTCGATGCGGTGTTTGAGCGCCTGCGCGGGAAGGGCCGGCTGACTGAGAACGATGTCAACGAGGCGATGCGTGAGGTACGCCAGGCACTGCTTGAGGCAGATGTCAGCTTCAAAGTCGTCAAGCAATTTGTCGCCCGTGTCCAGGAGCGAGCCGTCGGCAGCGAAGTGCTGGAAAGCCTCTCGCCCGCGCAGCAGGTCATCAAGATCGTTCATGAGCAACTGATCGAGATGCTTGGCGGCACCGATGGAAAAAATAAACTCAACTATGCCGGCACCCCGCCAACCGTCATTATGCTGGTCGGCTTGCAAGGCTCAGGCAAAACCACCACCGTTGCCAAGCTAGCGAACTACCTGCGCAAACAAGGGCAACACCCGCTGATGGTTGCCGCCGATATGCAGCGTCCCGCCGCCGTCCTCCAGTTGCAGCAGCTTGGCAAGCAGTTGAACATTCCAGTCTACGCCGAGGAGCCTGGCAACAAGCCGCCCGACATCTGCGTGCGCGCCATTAAATTTGCCAAGGACAATGGCTATACGACGGCCATTCTCGACACTGCTGGCCGCCTGCATATCGATAGCGAACTGATGCAGGAGGTCGCCACCATCCGCGAGCGGGTCCATCCCCAGGAAGTCTTGCTCATTGCCGACGCCATGACCGGCCAGGACGCCGTGCGCGTCGCCGATGAGTTCAACAAGTCTGTCGGCCTGACCGGGCTGATGATGACCAAAATGGACGGCGACGCGCGCGGCGGCGCATCGCTCTCGATCCGTGAAGTCACCGGCGTCCCTATTAAATTCCTGGCGTCGGGCGAAAAAGCGGATGCGTTGGAGCCATTCTACCCTGACCGCCTCGCCTCGCGTATCCTGGGCATGGGCGATGTGCTGACCCTGATCGAACGCGCTCAGGAGCAGATCGACCAGAAGCAGGCGCAGAAACTTGAGAAGAAGCTGCGCGAGGCTTCGTTTGACCTGGAGGATTTCCTTCAGCAAATGCGCCAGGTGCGCAAGATGGGGTCACTGACACAAATCCTGGGTATGCTCCCCGGCTTCAACAAGATCGCCGATACGCCCGAAGTCACCCAGGCACTACAAGGCGATCAGATGAAATATATCGAGGCCCTGATCCTCTCCATGACGCCACAGGAGCGACGCCACCCGGAGATCATCAACGGCAGCCGCAAGCGCCGCATCGCCAGGGGCAGCGGCCAGACCGTGCAGGACGTCAACCAACTGCTCAAGAGTTTTGAGCAGATGCGCCAGATGATGAAGCAAATGGCGGCCATGCAGAAAAGCGGCAGGGGGCGCGGAAATCCCTTCGGCGGCGGGCGTGGTCTGCCTTTCGGCCTCTAAGCCATCACGGTCTTGCACCGTGATAAAGCCTGGTAACCAGAAGGCTCCGCTCGCCAACTTAATAGCGAACGGAGCCTTCGTACTGTTACCTCGATACGTTCCTCTTATTTTCCATCAATCGAGAGCTTGCCTGGCCCGGCGACAAGAATCGCCACGCTGGCGGCAAGCAGCGCGAGGGCAAATTCATATCCGCCCTGGCCGACCAACCCATTTTTCGCGTGAACTTTCTGAATCGCCACCGCCATATCTCCAGCCAGCAGCATAGCTGCCAATCGGCTCAGCATGCCCATCGCCAACAAAATGCCACCTAAAAATTCTACCCAGCCCACAAAGGTAGCCGTTGGCACTGGCGCTGGCACCTGCATCCCTGCAAGCATTTTCGAGAACTCTTGTGGACTTCCATGCTCCATCGCCTGTGTAAATCCTGGCCCCAGATAGCGCTGGGCGGTAGGATGCACCGTTTTGCCCGGCCCCCCAAAGAGCTTGGGATAGCCATGCGCCGCAAAGATACCCCCAACAATCAGGCGCAGCACAAATAAACCAAGACTGACCATCTATACACTCCTGGCACTCTTCTCGAATCACTACATGCCTATTGATTTGTAGCATGTCTTTTCAAGAATAGTGCCAGGAGTATGTGCCAGACTTAGGCGCAGCGCTAAAGAGCAGCCAGAGAGGCGCCAGCAGCCTCGATCTGCCCAAGCAATTGGCTGGCGGGAGCATAGCCGAAATTCACCGCTGAGGCGCGCCCATCCGGCCTGAGTACCACCGTTGATGGCACCGTAAGAATGCCATAGCGCTCGGCCAGTTCAGGCCGTTGTAATGCGTCAACAGCAAGTATCTCCACATGCTTAGCCTGCGCCGCCACTTCCTCCAACGCCGGCTTTTGCAGGAGCCGGCATTGCTGGCAGCGTGGCGTTGAGAAGGCCAGCACCCGTATGCTCCAGGGCACAACTGCCTCGTGCGCTTCGCCTGCCTCTGCAAGAGACTGCAAAGGCGCTGCCGCCAGGGCAAGCCGCTTGCGTGCAGCCACAAAGGCACGCCCAGCCAGTAACAGAAGCACCGTCAACCCGGCCACTGCGCATAAAATCAGCGTTCGCTCAACCATCGCTACTCCTGGGGAATTGCCGCCTGCTCAGGGACGCGCACAGGAGGAAACACACCCACGCGCCCAAGCTGATAATACACAAAGCACCCCGCGCAAAATCCAGCAAACAGATTCACCGCTGCCAGCACGACCACAATCAGCGCCAGCCCCCAACCAATGAGCGACAGATGCGCGGCCAGCAAGCAGATGCCGCTTGCCAGCAGAAAGGCTGCGCCGACGCCCTGTGCAAATCGGTGCGGAGCAGGATCATCAGGATGCACCCGCGCCTTCAATAATCCTGCTGGCCGCAGCACCTTTCGGTAGATTTGCTGGAACAATGCCAACGCTGGCACTGCCGTCCCTACGGCCAGCACAACGCCTACGGCCAGCGCCAGCCAGGGCTGCTGAAACACAAACGCCAGGGCCACCAGCACGACAATGCACGCCTGGTTAAACCGAAGGGCTGTCGTATCTACCACCAGCGGTTTGCTCATCGGATCGCCTCCTCGTCATCAAAGCAAATCTCTTTGCGTCAATGTTTATCTACTTAGTCAACATTGTAACGGCAAAGCAGACACTTTGTCAAGGAGGAAAGGTGGAATAGAACCCTTGACATCCCCAGGGCTACCAGACTATCATGCAACCCATCTCAGGAGAGAGGGGGTCGCATCAATGGCAGCCGCAGTTCCCACCACATCCACAACTCCCGCCACCAAAATCGCCATCGCCGGCAAAATCGCTCTCGCCGCGAAACTCATAGCCAGCGCTTCCATCCTTGCGGGTTTTCGCTACCATCGAGAGCAGGCGGCGCACATGCGAGCCATGACACTCCTGACACATCAAACCAGCATCAGCATTTTGATAGCTCGTCAGTACCTCAAAGCGCGCGTTGCAATCACGACAATAATACTCATAGAGTGGCATAACTTCCTACCTACCCTTTCTTCAGAGGACAGTATATACACTACCGAATTCGGCTTCCAGGTGAGATAATAGCTCATGCTGATGCTATCACGACATCAGCTAGCTTTGCAAGGGAACAACAGGCTATGGAGATTCACTTTACCGATTTACGCAGGCTGCTTGAGCTTTGGGCAGCCTGGTACAGTATCGGCGTTGATGGCTGGCTTTTTACCGACGAAAGCACTCATACTTGCTCGCTTGAATTTGCGAATCCGGCAGGTGAGCGTAGCAACAACAGCACGCAGCCCCCATATCCACCCAACCCAGAGATTGATACGTTGCTCTTACGCGCGCTCAACGAGTTCGGCTTGCAATGCAACCGTCTGGGCAGTATCACTTTCAGCCGCACCAGCACCGCCGAAGAGATCGCCCTGGCTGCTGAGCCAATTATCGCGCTCATGGAGGCCGAACAACGATTCTTTTCCGGCAGGCGGCTCAGTGTCTTTAGCGAACTGCGCCGCGATTATGGCGACTTTGGCAGCCATACGCTCGCCCTGGACCTGACCATCCAGGATAAGCTGGTAGTCATTCGCCATCCCTCGTTCGAGATGAACAATCGTCGCCGAGGCTTTAAGCTCGACCTCTGGGAAACCATGACCAGCGCGTTGATGACTTACGAAGAAATCTTTGAGCAAGGCGTTGCATTGGGCCACAGCCTCACAGGCGTCCCTGAAGCGCTCGATGATCTCCCTCAGAACGGTGAGGAAAGTATACCAGACGACTCAGCAGTAGTAGGTAAGCCACAGGGACTACCCTTCCCCTGCCAGAGCCAGAGCGAGGCGAGCCATCTCGCCCGGCTCTCGAATCAGGTTGCGCCCACCCGCCAGGCTGCTGCCGATGGCGCTATCCTGATCTCAACCCATTCTCTACGCGAACTGGCAGCGCTGATTACCTTCGTTCGCCTCTGCGAACCGCTGGGGGCTATGCAGCGCGTCTAGAGCCACCAGAACAGCAAAAGCCCGCCTTACAGGGGCGTGATTATGTCTGGACGATCACGCCCTCAGCGCCTTACTTAGCGCTGCCGGCGGTTGCGCAGTTCATCATCATCAAAGAGCCGACTCACCGTCGTCGTCTGCTGGCCCTGGTATTTGGAGGTGCGCCTGGCACCATAGCCCTCACTAACCGGCGAACTCATCTCCTCAAAGGCAATCTGGCAGATACGCATCCCTGGATACAAAGCTACGGCAATTCGCCCTAGATTGCTGATCTCCAGCGTAATCTTGCCCTGAAAACCTGGGTCAATATAGCCCGCCGTGCTGTGAATCACGATGCCCAACCGCCCGATGCTGCTTCGTCCCTCCAGGCGTGCCACCAGATCATCGGGAATCTCGACATGCTCCAGCGTGGTCCCTAGCACAAACTCGCCCGGATGGACAATGAACCGCTCACCCTCCTGCAAGTGGCTCAAACTGGTCAACTGCTCAAAGCTTGTTGGGTCCGCCGGATCAATCAGGGCTTGCTGAGTATAGTTAAAGGTCTGAAAATCATCGCCGAGCCGCAGATCAATCGACGCTGGTTGAATCTGGATTTCCGGGTCTGGCGCTGGCGCAATCTTGATGTCCCCACGCGCCAGCCGTGTCCTCAAATCTCGATCAGAAAGAATCACGTGCTGCTGCTCCTCAATCAGCTATTCCCATTCCGGCTCTGGTTCTATTCCCAGCGCGTCAGCCATGCGGTTATAATAATTAAAAAAGCCTATCACCTCTACCACCTCCAGAATGGCATCATCCTCCCAGCCAGCCGCCCGTAGCCCAGCAATGTTCGTCTCGCTGACCGCGTGAACATCGAGCGTCACCTGTACGGCAAAATCCATTAACAGCCTCAGTTTTGGCTCAAGCGCTGCCTCTCGATAATCCAGCATCGCTACATCGGCCAGCCTGGCCTCTAAGCCTGCCGCCACTAACGCCTGTCGGAGATCCTCCCCGTGCGCTCGCGTTCAGTAGTGGCAGCCATTCGTGCGCGATACCACCACCGCCAGCAGCTCGCGCACCCAGCGCGGCAGCGCCCCCTCCTCAATCATCAACGTCTGATAGAGCGCTATCGAGGCCCGCATAACGCGCGGGCGCAAGCTTTGCAGACTGACGACATGGAAGACCTTTCCGGCCCGTTTCAGCGCCGCATCATATTCTCGCCGCAAGAGGCCATCAGCTTCATCCTCTGGAACCGTTCGTATCCAGGGCATACGGCCACCTCCCTTTTTCTCGCATTGTACACCCGTCGGCCAAGATGTCGCGCCTTACTCCTTCTCTACCATTGACGATTCGGGCAACTCCTGGTAAGGTAACAAGCGGGAGCGTGCAATGCACGCATCCTTCTGCGACCTTTGGCCGCAGCATCAGAGAGAAGGTCAAGAAAAGATGAATATCTTCCTCATTGCGCTCATTGGCGCACTGCTGGTTGTGGCAATTATGCTCATCGGGCGCTTTACCCTGGGCCGCCAGATTCCGATTGACTGGCCGAAGACCGCCCGCTGGGCCAGCATCACCTTTGTCCTCAATTATCTCTTCGCACTGCTCATTCTTTATTTTGCTCAGCCCGCCCTGACTGGCCCCTATGGTGGCTGGCAATGGGCGCTCTGGCTGCTTCTGGTCACGACCACCCTCAGCCTCTTTTCGATCTTCCGTGTCGCCATGTCGCGGATGAACGCTGGCGGAACAGTTACATCCGCGCTTCGGCAAGCCGCTGGCAACCGCAATCGCGTGGTCGATGCTGGGTCAAATGCTGACGGCACCGATCACAACCGGGGCAAAGTTCGCGCCGGGATTGTGGGGGTCGGCGTGCTGATCGTGATGCTGTTGTTTGTCAACCCGATCTGGGCTGTCTCTACCACCTGGTTCGATGGCAACGCCAAGGCGCTGGCGCACATCCCCAATGTCATCTCGGAGCCTGCCTCTGCTACCTTGCCACCAACCAATCCCGACCATATCGTCCTGGTCTCTCAGGATGTGGCGGCTTATAAAGGGCAACAGGTACTCGGACAGAACGGGCAAAACCTCGGCTCAACCTATCATCTTGAACAAGACCAGTACATCTTACAATCCATCAACCACCACCTCTATTGGGTCGCCCCGCTGGTGTATAACAACATCTTCACCAACCTGTCCAATAGCGATACCCCAGGCTACGTAGTTATCGATGCCGAAGACCCAGATGCCCAGCCACAGCTACGCACCGGCCCGCAGTATCAACTACACTATATCCCTGGCGCGCTCTTGAATCAGGATTTGCTGCGCCATGTCTATCTAAGCGGCTATACAGATGGCAATCTGGTAGACCCAACCCTGGAAGTCCGCGACGACTGGAAGCCGTTTTATACCATCTCGCTGATGCAGCCCAGCCGGGGCTTCACTGGTGATGTGCTTGATAAAGTCTTGCTGGTCGATCCGCAATCCGGCGACATTCAAAGCTATGCTCCCAAAGATGTCCCCACCTGGGTAGATCGGGTGATGCCCGCCGCTACCGTCAGCCAATATCTACAATGGTGGGGGCAGTACGCCAACGCGCCCTGGTTCAATCCCTCTGGCAGCGGGCAGCAGGCCCCCGCCGGCGACCCTGAGCTGGTCTATAACGACGTTGACCAGCCGGTCTGGCTCGTGCCTATGACCTCTAGCTCCAGCGGAGATAACTCCAGCACTGGCGTCTTTCTCTTCGATACACATAAAAATGAGGCGCAGTTCTACCCCTTGCGCGGCCTGGCAGTGGGCGACAGCGTGAAGAATGCATTTCAAGGGAACCCACACAACATTCGCCAGTATACCGTCTCAAGCATTCAGTTGTATCAGATTTACGGCGAGCCAACGTGGGTAGCCATCTTCGTCCAGGCCAGCAATATCGGCGCGACCTTTCAGGCTATCGGAATACTCGATGCCAAAGACCCCAACGGTTCCGATGTACAGATGGAAACCACACGCCAAGCCGCGCTGGCCGACTATCAGCAATGGCTGACCAATCATGGCAATACCGCAGGAGGGCCATCACAAAACGGCCAGACACAAACCGTGCAAGGCATCGTCAAGCGCATCGCGCCCGTCACCCAGGGCACATCAACCGTGTACTACATCTGGATTGAGGGCCAGAGCCATATCTTCACCGCAAATCTGACGCTCTCCTCGAAGCTGCCGCTGGTGCAGCCCGGTGATATGGTCACCGGCACCTATCTTGATACCGGCGAGACCGTCGAACCGCTGCAAACCTTCGATGACACCTCAATCCAGCTTGGGCCAGGCACCACCCCGACGCCGACAACACCAACTCCCACGACCATCACACCAACCCCGACGCCCTAGCTCGGAAGCGATAAAAAGCGATAGGCAGCCCAACTCCAGTAATGAATTGCTGGAGTTGGGCTGCCTATCTATCGATTCCTGTTTCCTTGCCAGGCTCATGGCACATCGCGCTGACAAATATTCAGGTTAATATTGCAGCAGTGAAAAAACGTTGTGCCCCTGGAGCCGCTGACGCCCCTGTAAAAAGGTCAACTCCACCAGAAAAGCGATGCCGGCCACCTTACCCCCCAACCGCTCAACCAGTTCGAGCGCCGCGCCAACCGTGCCGCCGGTTGCCAGCAGATCGTCCACAATCAGCACCTTCTGCCCCGGCTTGATCGCATCGGTATGCAGCTCTACCGTATTGGAGCCATACTCCAGCGCGTATTCGACATGAATTGTCTCTGCCGGCAGTTTGCCAAACTTGCGCACTGGCACAAAGCCGGCATTCAGCAGAAGTGCCAGCGGCGCGCCAAAAATAAAGCCGCGAGACTCCACCCCAATCACCTGCTCAATGCCAGCATTTCTGAACGGCTCCGCCAGACCCTCCAATGCCAGCCGGAGTGCCCGCGCATCCTGGAGCAACGGCGTAATATCTCGAAAGAGAATCCCTGGCTGCGGGAAATCAGGAATATCTCGAATAATAGCTTTCAGCGACTCAAAGCGCCCTGCATTGCCTAATTCTGTTTTCAAATCAGCAGCATCCGCCATAGCGATCTCCTCAGAAGGTAGCCCTCATACTCTCCTGCCGCGTCAGGCAGAGGAGAGCGTCTTATCTACTAGCACACAAGCCGCAACTATTATAGCATTCTCACCTCAGAGAAGCCGCCAGGGCATCAGAGAACATACACCATGTCTGCTTGGTAGGCGCAAAGTGGCTTAGCGCGCATCTTCGCGCGCTTGACACAGTGTAAGTGGCTCCTATATAGTAAGAGAAGGTTTCACTTCAGAAAGTGAAAGTGATGCCAGTCCTGTACGATTTCAGCCTTCGAGCCTTTGCGGCCTTTTTTGTCCTTATTCGGAGGTGACTCTCTTGATCCCCACTTGGGCAGTAATTATAGTCGCTGTACTCGCTTTCTTGGCCGGCGGAGCAATCGCTGTGGTTACGTACCTGCGCAACGTCCACCAGGCAAGCCAGTATAATGAGAAACTTCGTCTTCAGCAAGAAGAGTACGAGCGACGACTCCTGGAAGTCCAGGAACATCAGCGCGATGTGTTGCGCGAAACAAGAGAAGAGACAGCCAAATTCCGTGCAACGATTGAAACTGAAAACCGCGAGCGTCGAGCCGAACTCAAACGACAAGAGCAACGGCTATTCCAAAAAGAGGAGTCTTTCGACCGGAAAACAGAAAATCTTGAGCGGCGCGAACGCGCCCTCTCCACTAAAGAGCGTCAACTCGACCAACTGCGCGAGGAACTGGAAGGCGTCAAGCGCGAACAGTTGGCCGAACTGGAACGCATCGCCGGCATGACTGCTGATGAAGCCAGACGGCTATTAATCGCCAGCATTGAGGAGCAGGCTCGCCAGGATGCTGCGCGGCGGGTGCATGAGATCGAAGCCACTGCCCGCGATGAAGCCGAGCAGAAAGCCCGCGAAATTATCACCCTCGCCATCCAGCGCTGCGCCTCCGATCAAGTCTCCGATGTGACCGTCTCCGTCGTGCCCCTCCCAAATGACGAAATGAAGGGGCGCATCATCGGGCGTGAAGGCCGCAATATCCGCGCCCTGGAAGCGGCCACCGGCGTTGATCTCATTATTGATGACACTCCTGAAGCGGTCATCCTCTCCGGCTTCGATCCCGTCCGCCGCGAAGTAGCGCGCATTGCCCTGACCAAGCTTATTCTGGATGGGCGCATTCACCCGGCGCGCATCGAGGATGTCGTAGCGAAAGCGCGCCAGGAAGTCGATAACGTCATCCGCGAAGAGGGCGAGCGCGCTATGATGGAATCCAATGTACACGGCCTGCCGCCCGATCTCGTCAAAATCCTTGGCCGCCTGCACTTCCGCACCAGCTACGGCCAAAACGTACTGAATCATTCCATTGAAGTGGCCGTGCTGGCCGGCACCATCGCGGCTGAGTTGGGTGCCGATGTCAAAATTTGTAAGGAGGCCGGTCTGCTTCACGATATGGGCAAAGCCATCGATCAGGAAGTCGAAGGCCCACACGCCGTCATTGGCGGCGAAATTGCCCGGCGCTTCAATCGCTCGCCCAAAGTAATTCACGCGATGGTGGCACACCACGCCACCGAAGCCGAGCCGCAAAGCCTTGAAGCCGCCATCGTCCAGGCCGCAGACGCCATCTCTGCCGCACGCCCTGGCGCCCGGCGCGAAACCATTGACCTCTACATCAAACGGCTGGAGGCGCTCGAAGGCATCGCCAATTCCTTTGTCGGCGTAGAGAAATCTTTTGCCATCCAGGCCGGACGCGAACTGCGCATCATCGTCAAGCCAGAGGAAGTAGACGAGTTTGCGGCGGGGCGGTTGGCAACCGACATCGCTCGTAAAATTGAGGAGAACCTGGATTATCCCGGCCAGATCAAAATCTGCGTCGTGCGCGAAACACGCTCAGTGGATTACGCCAAATAACGTCTTGTACTCAGAACATGATAGCAAGCACAAAACAGCGTAGAATAGTGATGAGCGCCGGATCACCAGATTCCGGCGCTCATCACTGTTTTAACAGAAAACGATGATCGGAGTGCCCTTGATGAAAATTGACCTGCACACCCATTCCACCGCCTCTGATGGCCTCTATCGCCCGGCTGAACTGGTCAGGCATGCCAAAGAAGCCGGCCTCTCGCTGATCGCTCTCACCGATCACGACACTACCAACGGGCTGGAAGCCGCATTATCAGCAGGCGAGGCTCATCACATTGAAGTCATCCCAGGCATTGAAGTAAACACCGATATTGCTGGCGCCGAAGTGCATGTCCTGGGCTATTTTCTTGACTATCAGCAGCCGGCATTTCAACAGACCCTTCAGACCTTGCGCGATATGCGCGTCACGCGCGCGCAGCGCATGGTCGCCAAGCTCCAGGCGCTGGGTATCAAGGTCACTTGGGAGCGGGTGCGCGAACTGGCAGCGGGCACCGTTGGTCGCCCGCATGTCGCCGCCGCTCTGGTAGAACAGGGCTATGCTGAGAGCATCGCCGATGCTTTTAATCGCTACCTGAATCGCAACGCCCCCGGCTACGTCGCGCGCTACAAATTGGCCCCGCTTGATGCCATCCAGCTGATTCAGAGCGTACATGGACTGCCTGTGCTGGCACACCCCGCCGGGCTGCCCGATCTCGATCAGTTGCTTGCCTCGCTTGCCCAGACTGGCCTGGCCGGCATAGAAGTCTACTATGGCGACTATGAACCCAAAACGGTGAAATACCTCAGGAAGCTGGCCGATACGTGCCACCTCATCCCCACAGGCGGCAGCGACTATCACGGGCCAGGCATCCATCCCACGCCGCTGGGAGCGCGTGAAGTACCACCAGAAAGCGTTGAGCGCCTGCGCGCCCTTGCCGCAGAGCGCCGCCAGACACCCGCGCCTGCCTTCGAGCTTCCCCCATATCAGCCGTCATAACTCCTCTTTGTTCTCCATCCATTTCTGCGAATTTTCCCTGCTGCTGTGAAGCCGTCTCTTTTTCTGGCGGCGGCTTCTTTTCAGCCACGATGAGGCACCTCATTAAAAATATGTTATCCATTTTACTTAGTGTACCCTTGACACTTTGCTATTTCGCGGTTATACTCTTCGCAAGAGAAAGTGTAAAAACTACACCAACTCAAGACATGGGTTGACCAAAGCTTGTTGAGATGCGGGTCCGGCTGCTTCGGGGAAGCGCGCCATCAACAGCAGGATGACAGAGGAGCATCAAATGTCACTCATCCAACCAGCGCGCGCAGACGAGCAGCGCTATGATGTTGCCATCATTGGTGGCGGCGTCGCCGGACTTTCGCTCGCCCTCTCGCTGCCAATCTCGCTGCGCATCGCCTTACTGACGAAAGGCGCCATTGGCGAAAGCAACACCCGCTACGCCCAGGGTGGCCTGGCCGCTGCCGTGAGCAGCGATGATTCCCCTGAGCTACACTTCCACGATACCCTGGCGGCTGGCGCCGGCCTCTGCGATGAGCAGGCCGTACGCATCCTGGTAGATGACGCCCCGGCTGCTGTCCGCTGGCTCATCAACCTGGGCACACAATTTGACCGCAAGCCCGCTGCCGATAGCATGCCAACCAGCGGATTTCAAGCCTACGTTATGGGCCACGAAGCTGCCCACAGCCGCCGGCGCGTCCTGCATGCCCAGGGCGACGCAACCGGCGCGGAAATCGAGCGCGCGTTGGTCGCCGCTGCGCGTACACGGCCAAACATCACGCTGTATGAGGGTTGCTTTGCGCGTGATCTGCTGATCGCCGATGGTGTCTGCGCCGGCGTACAGGCTCTTGACCCATCAGGCACACCATTTCAAATACGTGCGCGCAGTACCATCCTGGCAAATGGGGGCGCAGGCCGGCTCTGGCTGCGCACTTCTAATCCACCACTCGCCACCGCCGACGGGCTGGCTCTGGCCTGGCGCGCAGGCGCCGTACTGGCCGATCTGGAGTTCACCCAATTTCATCCAACCATCCTCGTCACACCAGGAGAAACGAACTCAGCCTTCCTCATCTCCGAGGCCGTGCGTGGCGAGGGTGCGTATCTGCGCAACCAGGCCGGGGAACGCTTCATGCCGCGCTATCATAAAGATGCTGAGCTTGCTCCTCGCGATGTCGTCGCCCGCGCCATCCTCAGCGAAATGCTGCGCGAGCAGGCTCCCAGCGCCTTTCTCGATTTGCGCCATCTGCCCGACGAAGCCATGCGCGCTCGTTTCCCAACCATTGCCGCCATCTGTGCCCAGCATGGCCTTGATCTGGCACGCGATCTGATTCCCGTTGCGCCCGCCGCGCACTACTTTATGGGCGGCGTGGCCGTCGATCCCTGGGGCCGCACTACCTTGCCCCAACTCTACGCCGTCGGCGAAGTCGCCTGCACCGGCGTGCATGGCGCCAACCGCCTTGCCAGTAATTCGCTGCTGGAGGGTCTGGTCTTTGGCCGCCGGGTCGCCGCTGTACTTCGCCACACCCTCACAGGCGATGGATTTGATGGATTTAGTGGATTTGATGAATCTGGTGAGGCATTGCCAGCCTGGCCGACACAAGAACACCTCTTCGCCGGCAAGACCAGTTCTACACAGGTGATACCCACCAGCCCGCCGGCCATCAACGCGCCGGTTGCCGATGCGCGCATCCAGAGCGCGCTCCAGCACGTCATGTGGGAGCATGTCTCGCTCTATCGTGACGAGGCAGGCTTGCAGCAAGCCGCGCTGACCGTCCAGCGGCTCATTGAGAAAGCCCAGGAAGTGGGCGAGGATTCGACAGCGCGTGCTGGCAGCACAGCCGCAGAAGACGTCGATTCAGCACCCTTCGCCGGCTACGAGACAAGCAATATGCTGCAAATCGCGCAGGTGATTATCACCGCCGCCCGCCAGCGACGCGAGAGTCGCGGCAGCCACTATCGCAACGACTATCCCACAACCGATCCGGCCCTAGCAGGCCGGCACACGCTGCTGCTGCATACCGCGCCAACCCGCTCCACATTGGTCAGCGCCCAGACACAGGAGGCGATCAGCCATGTATAAATACGAAGCGGCGCCAATTGACAAGGCGCTGATCGCGCGAGCGCTGGAAGAAGACATCGGCTTTGGTGATCTCACAACGCTCGCCACTGTCCCGGCAGAGCAGCGCATCGCCGCCACCATCATCACCCGACAGCCGGGTGTCATCGTCGGGTTGCCAGTTGCCAGCGCCGTCTTTCACGCCGTCGATGCCACGCTTCAGATTGAGCAATTCGTCGGCGATGGCGCGCGGGTCGCAGCTAATGACCAACTGGCGCGCATTGAGGGCAATGCCCGTAGCATCCTGACCGCCGAGCGCACCGCCCTGAACTTCCTGGGCCGGCTCTCTGGCATTGCCACCCTCACCGCCTCGTGCGTCGCCGCCATCGCCGGCACGCGAGCCGCCATCATCGACACGCGCAAGACGACGCCTGGCCTGCGCGCCCTGGAAAAATACGCCGTGCGCATGGGCGGCGGGCACAACCATCGCTTCGCCCTGGATGATGGCATCCTTATCAAAGACAACCATATTGCCGCTGCCGGAGGCATCGTGACAGCGATTACCCGCGCCCGCCAGCACGCGCCCCATCTGCTCAAGATCGAGGTGGAATGCGAAACGCTTGAGCAGGTGCGCCAGGCGCTTGATGCCCAGGCTGATGTGATCCTGCTCGACAACATGAGCGTTGGCCTGCTGCGCGAGGCGGTAGCACTCATCCGCCAGCATGATGCGCGGGTGCTGATTGAGGCATCCGGCAATATTGGAACCAATCCCGAACGGCTGGCCGCCGTCGCAGCCACCGGCGTTGATTTTATTTCGCTCGGCGCGCTGACGCATTCCGCGCCGAACTTTGATGTCTCGCTGGAATACAGCGAGTAGCAAGAGCGGAGGGCTTGTATCATGGCTATTCAATCGCAATGCGCAGGAAGCCAGGAAAAATACATTCTGCCCGTGCTGGCTGACTGGCGCGCCCAGGAGAACACCGGCGGGGTCGCCACGCTGCACCGTCCGCGCCATGCTGGCGCCGAGCGCGCCGACAGCATTCCCCGCGAGTACGCGCTGATGTCAGCCGAGGAGCTTGACCGCCGCATCGCCACTGCGCGCGCGCAGTTGGGCAGCCGCCTGCTCATCCTGGGCCATCACTACCAGCGCGACGAGATCATCAAGTATGCCGACGCGCGCGGCGACTCGTTTAAGCTGGCGCAGTTCGCCGCCTCGCATCCAGAGGCCGAGTATATCCTCTTCTGCGGCGTCCATTTCATGGCCGAAAGCGCCGACATCCTCAGCGGCCCCCACCAGACGGTTATCCTGCCTAATCCGGCTGCCGGCTGCTCGATGGCCGACATGGCCGATATTGGCGAGGTTGAGGAATGCTGGGCCGATCTGGAAAGCGCCGGCGTTCTTGACCCGATCACCGGACCCGATGGCCGCGAACTGGCCGGCGTCATTCCAGTCACCTACATGAACTCCGCCGCCAACCTCAAAGCCTTCTGCGGGCGCAACGGCGGCATCGTCTGCACATCATCTAATGCTAAGGCCGTCTTGAAATGGGCATTCGCACGCGGACAGCGCGTACTCTTCTTCCCAGATGAGCATCTGGGGCGCAACACCGGCGTCAAGATGGGCATCCCAGATGAGCAGATAGTGGTCTGGAACCAGCGCGAGCCATTTGGCGGCATCGAGGACGAGCAGCAGCTAGTTCAAGCGCGCATCATCCTCTGGAAAGGCTACTGCACCACCCATCAGCGCTTCACCGCTGAGCAGATTGCCAAAGCGCGCCGCGACTATCCCGGCGTCAAAGTGCTGGTCCACCCAGAATGCCGGCGCGAAGTGGTTGAGGCCGCCGACCTCAACGGCTCAACCGAATACATCATCGAGCAGATCGAGAAGGCGCCCGCCGGCACGCAATGGGCCGTCGGCACTGAGATCAATCTCGTACATCGCTTAGCCACCAAACACCCAGAGCAAACCATCTTTTGCTTGGACCCGGTAGTCTGCCCCTGCGCCACCATGTATCGCATCCACCCGGCCTATCTCGCCTGGGTGCTGGAGGCGCTGCTGGATGGACAGGTCATCAACCAGATCAAAGTCGATGACGACATCGCCCACTGGGCGCGCATCGCCCTTGACCGCATGCTGGCGACCAAAGGCTAAGAAACGTTGCTTACCATCCAACGGGGGCGCTCTGAGCAGGCATCGTCTCAGGGCGTCCCCGCTGCCGCAGAGCAGGTACAGTTCTTGCTGCTTCACCTGGCAGGCAATTCTTTATCACCATAGTCAAGGGAGGCTTTTCTATGCAGCCGGAACAGCACCAGCCGGATAAAGTATACGAACTCATCGCACAGCTCGCGCGTCTTGATTGGACACATAGCCTCACCCGCAATGATATTAAAAACAGCTATCCAGCCTTCCCGCAAGCACTCTATCTGCACTTGCCAGATAGCCAGCGCTTCGGCTCTCCACAAGAAGTGATACATGCTGCCAGATTAGCGTCCAGTCGCGCCGAAGGGGATTTCTTAGGTTCTGCGCCAGACATCCCCGCAGCGCTCTCCGTCGAAGATGGCGGCCCACCTGCCTGGGGCAATTCACCACTGATTACGCCGGGCGGAGTCATCGATGCCGGTAGCGCTGAAGATAAAGAAGAGCCTGAACCTGAGTCTTGATTGCTTTTTTGGTTCCGCTATGTTAAACTCCTACCACCCTCAAATGAGGCAGAGAACCAGCAACCTGCTCACAAAGAGATTGGTAAGGAGGTGCAGATCATGTCTGCACAAATTCATGCCAGGCGCTTCGCCACCACGATTTCCATGATCGTCCTGGCTCTTATGTTTTCTTCCCTTTTAGCCGCTTGTGGCTCTACCCCAACTACCAACACTGGAGGAGGATGTAAGGTAGACACCTCCAAGTTCCATCTGGTCGCTTCTGGCACTCTCAACGTTGCCAGCGACACCACCTATCCGCCGCAGGAATTCCAAGACCCCAATGATCCGACCAAATTCGTTGGTTCAGACCTGGACATCATCTCTGAAATCGCTAAGCGCATCTGTCTGACGGCAACCATCGATAAGGCCAACTTCGATGACATCATCCCAGCCCTGACCACACCGGCCCTCGGCCAGCAGCGCTACGACCTCTCCATCTCAGCATTCTCAATCAATAGTGATCGCCTGCAAAAAGTAGATATGGTTCCCTACTTCCAGGCTGGCGAGTCGCTTCTGGTGGCCCCAGGCAATCCCAAGAACATCCAATCGCTCGATGACCTCTGTGGCAAGTCCGTTGCGGTTGAGAAGGCAACCGTTGAGCTTGACGAACTCAACGCCGAAAATACGACCGGGAAGTGCGCCTCCAATCACATCGACATCCTTAGCTTCACCTCTCAGGATGATGTCGTCACCCAACTGCTCAATGGCCGTGTCATCGCTACCTACCAGGATGAGCCGGTGACTGGCTACTATGTCTCCAAGAATCCTGGCAAGGTGCAGCAAGGCCCCATCACCGTCGCTCCATCCCCAGAAGGCATTGTCATGCGTAAAGACAACCCCGCTCTGGAAACGGCGGTGAAGAAAGCCCTCTGTGACATGGTTCAGGACAAGACCTACACCACGATTCTTAATAAATGGGGGCAGCAGAGCGGCGCGCTCGCGGCAAAGGATATAGGCTGCTAGCGTCTCTGCCGACACCCATTGGACTACACTGATCCTGTAAGGATGAGCAACTCAACCCCCAGGCAGCATGAAGCACATCAGGCACTGCCTGGGGGTTTCCCTAAACACCCAACACCATTCATCTGCAAGGGAGGGGTCGTGGATATACTCAATCAAATTTGGAGCTTTATTGTCTACATCTTCACCCTGGGCGGCAACTTCCAGTGGTCTCTGGTTGGGAAATATCTCTTCAGCCAGCCCATCTTGAATGGCGTGTGGCTGACCCTGCTCGTGGCCGTGCTTTCCCAGGCCACCGGAACCGTGATTGGCCTCTTTCTCGCTCTGTTCAAAGACCCGCGCTTCGTTATCACAGCCTCCCCACCCTTCGATCAAATTGTCAAATGGCTGCTTTTTCCGCTGCGCCTGTTTGCCGATTTTTACACCTGGATTTTCCGGGGCACTCCGCTGCTCGTCCAGCTTGTGATTATCTTTAGCGTCTTTCCCTTTTTCCATATCACCGTCAACGCCTTCACCTCAGCTTTTTTGGCCCTCTCGCTCAACGAAGGCGCCTATATGGGCGAAATCGTGCGCGCCGGCATCAGTTCGGTGGATAACGGCCAGATGGAAGCAGCAAAATCGCTGGGCATGACCTACGGCCAGGCTATGCGGCGCGTTGTCTTGCCCCAGGCGGTGCGCGTCATTATCCCACCACTGGGCAACGAATTTAACAGCATGATGAAAAATACCTCACTAGCCGCCGTGATCTCGCTGCTTGAACTCTTCGGCACCGCTGAAGCCATCGCGGCAGCGCTCTTCGCCAACCTGGAATTGTTCTTCGTTGCCTGTATGTGGTATCTCGTCCTGACCACCCTCTGGGGGCAGTTCCAGCGCTGGCTGGAGCGCGTCTTTAGCGCCTCAAAGCAGGTAAAATTCATCCAGCGGCCCTGGTGGCAGCGCACAACCGGCATCGGCAGCGCTCCGGCCATCGCAGCAATAGAGAAGAAATAAGCGTGCCAGTCCTGGAGCAACAGGAGGAACTGCCCGATGGAAGAGACACCAGAAGAGACACCAACTGAGTATATCTATGCGTCCCAGGCTGATGTTGAGGAGGCACCGCTGGTCAGCCCGGCAGCGCTCAGTACGCATAACGGCGTGCCAATGGTGCAGGCCGAAGAGGTTCACAAGCGCTTTGGCACCAATGAGATTCTGCGCGGCGTCAGCATGACCGTGCAGCGCAATGAAAAAGTCGTGATTATCGGTCCAAGCGGCTCAGGGAAAACCACCTTCTTGCGCTGCATCAACCACCTAGAAAAAATCCAGGGCGGCAAAATTTACGTCGATGGGCAGCTTGTCGGCTATCAAGAAATCAAAGGCGCCATCCGCGAGGATACGGAGCGCAACATCGCGCGTATGCGTGCCCAGATCGGCATGGTCTTCCAGCGCTTCAACCTCTTCCCCCATCTCACCGCGCTAGAAAATGTCATCGAAGCCCCAACGCGGGTGCTGCGCGTGCCCAGGCGGCAAGCCATCGAGCGCGCAATGGCCCTGCTCAGCAAGGTGGGACTGGCCGAGAAAGCCAACCACTATCCCAACGCCCTTTCTGGCGGCCAGCAGCAGCGGGTCGCCATTGCCCGCGCCCTGGCGATGAATCCCAAGCTCATGCTCTTTGATGAAGCTACCTCGGCCCTGGACCCCGAACTCGTCGGCGAGGTACTCAAGGTCATGCGCCAACTAGCCGAGGAAGGCATGACCATGATTGTCGTTACCCACGAGATGGGCTTTGCCCGCGAGGTGGCTGACCGGGTCATCTTCATGGACCAGGGCAACATCATCGAACAAGGTCCGCCAGCAGACATCTTCAACAACCCTGGGCACGAGCGCACCCAGAGCTTTCTTAGGCTCATCCTCTAAGAGAGAACGCAGCACGCTTATAAGAAAGACGAAGAGCCAGCAAAAACCAGATAGGCAGATGGTGGCTGCCCTGGCATCATTTGCTGGCTCTTCGGCATTCAGGCGATCAGACACCCCAGCCTTACTTCCCCTTAAAGAAGTCGGCGTTGATCTTAATATATTGCCGCCACTGCTCTGGAACCGCGCTCTCTTCATATATCGCGTTCACTGGGCAGGCTGGCTCGCAGGCGCCGCAGTCGATGCACTCATCCGGGTTGATATAGAGCATCTTTACCTCAGCAAATTCGCCTTCACTCTCGGTGGGATGAATGCAGTCCACCGGGCACACATCCACGCACGAAGCGTCCTTCACATCCACACAGGGTTCTGTAATTACGTAGGTCATGCTGTCCCTTGCCTTTCCTTCATGTATTTGGTACGCCCTTCAGGCGTGCCTGTCAGGTGCAATAGGCCACCATCCCAGGGAAAAGGAGTGATGGCCTGCAACATCCACGCTCCCTGTCGCCATTATTATACCTGCTGCTTTGCAGGATTGCGCTGCGACCTCACTTACATCGAACCGAAGATCGAGAGGGTCTGCTTTATTATAAACATTTCCGCATCTTCTGGCTAGCCTGCGGTAAAGTCTGTCGCCTGCTCTTCGCCTTCAATTTCAGCGAGCAGCTTACGATCTAGCGTACTCAGTTCCACCCGTGCCAGCAGATCTGGCCGGCGCGCGCGCGTCCGGCGCAGCGCCTCTTTACGCCGCCAGCGCGCAATGGCCCCGTGATTGCCGCTCAGCAGCATCTCAGGCACACGCCAGCCGCGAAATTCTGGGGGACGGGTATAGTGGGGATACTCCAGCAGGCCGCTGCTATGCGATTCTTCTACCGCCGAATCCGGCGCGCCCAGCACACCTGGCACCAGGCGGCTCACCGCATCGATGATCGCCATCGCCGCCAGTTCGCCGCCGGTCAGCACATAATCCCCTATCGAGAGTTCATCGGTTGCCAGATATTGGCGAATGCGCTCATCAACCCCCTCATAATGCCCGCAGATCAGCGTCAGGCGCGGCTCACGAGCCAACTCCTGCGCCACCCGCTGCGTAAAGAGTCGCCCCTGCGGCGTCAGCAGAAGAATCGGCCCTCCTTGATAGACCGCCTCCACTGAGGCAAAGACCGGTCCAGGCTTCATCACCATCCCGGCCCCGCCCCCATACGGATAATCATCGACGATATGATGCTTATCCGTCGTGGCATCGCGGATATTGTACAGCGCCAGCGAAATAAGCTGCTGCTCCTGTGCCCGCTTCAGGATGCTTTCCTCAAACGGCCCGCGAAACATGCCTGGAAACAGCGTGAAGACATCGAAGTGCATTAGCGTCCCTTACGCCACCGAACCACGCCCGACCGGCGCCGGCATCGCCGGAAGTTTCCCCGGGCCGAGCGCTGGCAAGTGCCGGTAGAGATCGGCCCCGCTAGAGCCTGTACGCCAGCTGCGCGCCTCTGCCAGATCGGCCAGAAACGTTGTTTGCAGATCGGTGCGCGTCGCTTCCCAGTACAGGCTGATCGCCCGGCGGGCAAAGGCAATATCATTGCGCGGTTCAATGCGGTCCAAATCCTCAAAGAAGAACCCACAACTGGTATACATCCACTGCTGGTAATACTGCGCCTCCAGCAATTGCAGCGCCCGATGCTCGGCGACCTCGGTGCGCGGCGCCCGGTCATCTCTCCCGTGCTGCGCCCAGAACATTTCGCGCTCCATCCAGCCAGAACGCAGCGCCAGATAGTCGTTGCGCACCTCCCAGACATCTTTGACCAGTGGAGCCAGGTGTTGCTCAAACAACGCATCCCCACGCTCGCCCAGGCGGCTCAGCGCCCGGCGCAGCGCTGGTTTCCAGGCAGTATCGCCATCGGTACAGCTGCAGCCATCGCTCCAGCGCAGCACACCATGATGGCAGCTCCACGAACTCGGCATTTGCAGCCGCACCTCGCGCCTGGGCGGAACACGCGCCAGATACGCGCCCAGCGAGCAGACCTCAAAGCCATACGCCGGCGCGCCAACGCGCACCAGATGCGTCAGAAACTTATCGCGCCAGGGCTGGTGATGGCCGTAGAGTTCGCCATCCGTTGCTACCGTAATCAGTTGTGGCTCCGCGTGCTGCTCTTTCCAGCCATTCAAATGATTGGGCAGATACCGTGCCGCAAACGAATCGGCATTGTTGGTCATATTCCGGTCGAAAGAAACACCCCCGGAGAGGGGGGCGTTGTAAAAAAAGGCCGCAATGGTGCGTCCGCTTGGCAGGCGCACCCGGTAGGGTTCCGTCGGGTCAATATCCCCAACTGCCTGCCAGGGCGCTAGCACCGTATATTTGATACCTGCCTCAGCCAGCGCCTCCAGGCTGTCCAGATCAACCGCCGTCTCGGCCAGCCACATCCCCTCCGGCGCGCGCCCATAGCGATGCTGAAAATCCATCACCCCCCACACCACCTGTGTGCGCTTATCGCGCGCCGTCGCCAGTGGCAAAATCGTATGGTTATATGCCTGGGCCAGCGCATTCCCGTGCCCGTTGCGTCGCACACTTTGCCGATCAGCTTCGATAATCCGAGCGTAGACATCTGGCGCGTACTGCTCCATCCAGGCTGCCAATGTTGGCCCCAGATCAAAGCTGATAGAGTCAAAATTGCCCGCCTCGGCATTTGGGCGGTAACACTCAGCCGTAATCTTCTCGTTGAAATTCGCGTAAGGCGCGGCGCCCGGTTCCTGAGGCACCTTCCCCGTAAAGGGATCTTCACGCGGAGGCTGATAGAAATGGCCGTACACGCACAAAAACCGCCTGGACATCACGGACACGTTGCCACCTCGCCCTTTCTGGAACGTCTTTGTCCCCTCACCTCATCCTCCTGGTGTATGTTATAACGTTCGAGCAGCCAAAAAGATACCGAAAACCGACAGGTGAAAGCAGGAATAACCTCTTATCTGGTACAAAAGCAGAATGTATGCCATCCAGCCACACAAGCACTAAGCATCAGGCCAGAGTTCTCAACGGACCAGAGGAGGGAAGAACAGAGGACAAGGGGCCATGTCTTCTCTCCTATGAACACCGACACAAGCGCGTGTAAGTCGGACAGGGCACAGATAAGAAGAGACAGAGCCACCTGCCAGAGCGCAAAAGGCCAGGAAAAAGCTATGGAGAGCGAGCGTCGGGCGCTCAGGCAGATGCCTGATGGCTCGCCTGAGCGCTCGTCAAAAATGTCTCATATGCCTCGCGCAGCCTGGGATAGCGCAGCAAGAAAAATCCAGCATATTCCTGCGCCAGAGGCCGGGGCTGGCGAATCAGCCGCATATTCGCTTCCTTGAGCAGATGATTGCCTTTACGACCATTGCACGCCCGGCAGCACGCTACCAGATTCTCCCACGTGCTTGGGCCACCCCGTGAACGCGGGATGACATGATCCAGCGTCAGATCACGGGAATGCTTCCCGCAATACTGGCACATCTCTTCATCGCGTAGGAGGATATTGGCGCGCGTTGGGCGCAGCACCATGCGAGGGACGCGAACATTCGCCAGGAGCTGCACAATGACCGGCTCTTCGACATCCAGCCGCCGCGCATGAATGGACTCTTCTATCACCCGCCGCACCCGCTCATCAACAAAGGCCACCTTATGTTTTGAAAGCAAGACGACTAGACGTCTCTCCGGGATGACTGAGAGGGGTTGAAGAGACGCATTCAGCACAAGTACAGGCATAGATGATACCCTACCTCTCTGTCCTCTGACCGTTACACACAAAGTTAGGACCGACGGCAGAGAGGCGAGTGTCCTGCGCGCGAAGCGATACGTCTTGCGCGCGCTCAGCCTAACGCCGTCTGTGACGACCGCAGGGGTTCGACGAACTACACCAGCGGTCTATGACAAAAGGCATCTCACCGGCCATGCGCCAGTATGGCGCGCCTGGAAGAAGACGACTACTCAGGCCAGGATACTGGTCCTTTCCCATCGTCTCATCCATTGCCATGAGATGCTCTGCCATCATCACTGATCTACCTCATCTTACCCGCTACTACAGAGGCGCGGGGGTCATCTGGTCGGGGTGAGAGGACTTGAACCTCCGACCTCAGCGTCCCGAACGCTGCGCGCTAGCCAACTGCGCCACACCCCGAAAGATTTCGACTGAGCTATTGTCGAGAGCCAAGATTCACGAGTCACAACCCGATAGGTTGTTGCTCACTCACACCCTCACGCCTGTGTGCGTAGGTAGTATAGCATAACTTGCCACCTTAACGCAAGAGCAAAATGCAACCACACACTCCAAATTTGCATCTTTTGTTTCAACCGCCTCCAACATCCTCCCTATTCCATCCACAATGCTCATGTGGCAGAAATGTTGCACAATCCAGTCCAACACCTCTTCCATGTCTGCCCTCAGTCTCCCTGCTGAGAAAAGGACTTTTTGACTTCTTCGCGCGCTGGCGGATACAATCAAGGTGTTGTCTTTGCACAAGTAAGAAAACGTGATACAGGCTCATCTGACTCCATCAGGGGAATTCACCGTGATACAAGATACCACTAAAGCGGAGGCCGAACGCGCGCTCCAACGCGGCATCGCCGCCTGTGGTGAGGGTCGCGTCGAAGTGGCAATGGAAGCGCTGATTCAGGCCGAAACGCTCTTTCGCCAATTGAACGATACTGCCAAGATTGCCGAGACCCGCAGCACGATGGGCGAGGCTCAGCGCCAGAACGGCGCGCTTGAACAAGCCGCCAGCAACTATGATCGGGCAATTCATTTGGCACAAGAGGCCAGCCAACCGATGCTAGAGGCCAATGCCACCCTGGCGCTCGGCCATATCGAACGCCAGCGCGGCCAGAGTGACCGTGCGCGCGGCCACTATGAACGCGCAGCGCGGCTCTTCGGCGCCCGGCAGCAACTCGCCGGCCAGGCCAACGCGCTCCTCGCGCTCGGCCATATCGAGCGCGGACGCGGCCATATCCAGCAGGCCGCCACCCTCTACAAAGAGGCCGCTGATCACTATCGTCAGACCAATGACCGCCTGGGGTTAGCAGACGCCTTGCGCGGGCAGGGCGATACGAGACGCCAGCAGCGACAGTTCGATGAAGCCGCCACGCTCTATCAAGAAGCGCTGGCACTCTCCGAGCGCGAGCGTGACCCGTTTGGCGCGGTCGATGCCCGGATCGGTCTGGCGCGTGCCCTCCTACAAGCTAGCAAACTGGATGAAGCCGCTCAACACTTCAGCGAAGCGGTGAGCGAGGCCAGCCCCATAGAATACACGCTTGGCAGGGCCGATGCCCTGCTCGGTCTAGCAGCCCTCTCGCTCCAGCGCGGGCGTCCCGACCAAGCGCTTGCCAACGCCGAACTGGCCGCCGAACTCTATCGCAACGCTCAGAGCGGCCAGGGCGAAGCCGACACCAATCGCGTGCTGGGCGAGGTGCATCTGCTGCGCGGGCAACTCTATCAGGCGCAGGCTGTCTACGAGCGCGCCACCCGCACTTACACCGCCGTCAAATACCGCCCTGGGCTGGCCGAGGCCACGTTGGGGCTCGCCGAGGCCCAGCGCCGCCGTGTTCAGCTTGACCGCGCCACCGAAACCTTTAACGAGGCGCGCAAGCTGGCCCAGGAGGTCGAAAACAAGCTGGGCGAGGCTAGCGCCTTGCTTGGCCTGAGCGAGATCGAACGCCAGCGCGGCCAGTCCAGCCAGGCAGAAGAATCGTATCGCGCCGCCGCTCAGCAGTTCGAGCAGGTGGGCGACGCAGCAGGCCAGACAGCCGCCCAGCTTGGGTTAGCCTGGCTGGCGCTCGCGCGCGCCCAACTTGATGAGACTGCCAGGCAGGCACAACAGCTTGCCGACCAGTTGACCACACATAACGATCCGGCAGGCCGGGCGCGCGCGCTGCTCCTGCAAGCCGAAGTGCTGATGGCAAAAGGGCGCCTCCAGGATGCTACCACCGCCTTTGGCGCCAGCCGGCAAGCCGCGCATGAGGCCATGACATCGCAGGTCGAGATTGAATCATTGCTTGGCCTGGCGCGCGTTGCCTTAGAACAAGAGCGCACCGAGAACGCCGTTGCGCTGTATAACGACGCGGGCACGTTGGCTCGTACTACCGAAGACCGTATCAATGAGGGGCTGGCAAATACTGGCCTTGCCAACGTGATGCTGCACCGCGAACTCTGGGACGAGGCGCTGGAGCGCTATCAGGAGATGCTGCCCCGCTTCCGCGAGAGCGATCTCAGCGCCTATGGCGCGACGCTGATCGGTATCGGGCTGGCCCAGCGCAGCCTGGGCAACTATCAGCAAGCCCAGCACACCTTTGCCGAAGCGGCAGAGCGCTATCGCGCCGCCGGGCAGCCGCTTGGCGAAGCCGAGGCACTCTACGGGCACGCCAGCATCCTGGTCGCCCAGGAGCGCCTGGACGAATCGGTGCCCGCGTTCGAGGCGGCGCTTGAGCAAGTCGAGCGCGTTGCGGGCGCACTGGCGTTAGCCGATGACCAGCGCGCCTTCCTTCGCCGCTGGCTCGGCCTCTACAGCGACGCGGTCTTGAGCAGCATTCGCACCGGCCAGGAAGCGCGTGCCCGCGAACTGGCAGCATCCTTTGCCGCGCGCGCCGGTGCTGTAGAAATAGCTGCGCAGTTGAAAGCCTTTGAGGACACTATTCCCACCAAAGGCGGCAATCTGAGCAAAGAGCAGCAGGAACACAACAAAACACTTGCCAGACAGATCAGCGACCTTCGCAAGCGGTTGAAGTAGAGCGAGCTGGCCGCGCTACCCACGCACCGCATTGCTCATCACAAAGAGCAAGTTCGCCGGGCGCTCGGCCAGGCGCCGGGTGAGGTAGGGATACCATTGGGTGCCATAGGGAACATAGATGCGCACATGGTATCCCTCGCGGACCAACTGCTCTTGCAGGTCGCGCCGAATGCCATAGAGCATCTGGAATTCAAAGCGC
>CAZFWN010000002.1:27784-43182 GCA_964522745.1 uncultured Ktedonobacterales bacterium | reverse complement strand
CAACTGCTCTTGCAGGTCGCGCCGAATGCCATAGAGCATCTGGAATTCAAAGCGCGATTGGTCGATATTGTTGCTCGCACTGAAGCGTTTGGCTTCCTCGATCATGGCAACATCGTGGGTAGCAATAGCGGGATACGTCCCATGCGAGAGCAATTGGCGCATGAGTTGCTGATAGTTGCGATCCACATCGTCTTTGCGTGGGTAGGCAATCTCCGGCGGCTCTTTATACGCCCCCTTGACCAGCCGTACCCGCGTTTTTGAAGCGATCAGATTTTCTACATCCCTGGCGCTGCGGTACAGATAGCTTTGGATAACGGTGCCTACGCCCTCATAGCCCTGATGCAGTGTATTGACCAGATTCAGCGTGCGCTCGGTGTAGGCGCTGCCTTCCATATCGACACGCACAAAGATGCCATAGCTTTTGGCACGCTCCAGCACCTGCCGGACGTTCGCCTCACACAGCGCCGCGTCAATATCCAACCCAAGCGCCGTGAGCTTAATAGAGATATTCGCATCCAGACTGGATTGCTTGATGGCATCAAGAATCTTGCTATAATCCTGGGCCGCGCTGGTGGCTTCGCCAGCCTCCCTCACATTCTCGCCCAGATGATCGAGCGAGACAGTCAGACCCCGCTGATTGAGGGCGCGGGTGGCCTGGATAGCCTCTTCCAGCCGCTCCCCCGCAACAAACCGCCTGGCGCTGCTGCGCCCCAGGCGGTTATGGGTCACGAACTGACGAATACTGCGCCGGTCTGCGAGATACAACAGTGTACCTCTTAACATAAGATGCCTCCTCAACGAGTTGCCGGTCTGAAACAGGCCGATAGGCAGCGACAGTGCTGCTAGGCTCTCCCTTTCTGCTCATCAACTCTGCGCAGGTATCTGGACATCTCCTACAGCCGTTCCGCGCAGCGGTTGGACAGTTGCAACATACACAGGATTATAGGTGCCCTGATGCAAGAGCGTTGTAAAGCCAGTGCCCTGCTGCCAGTCAATCAAATACGTACCCAGCGCAACATTTTTGAAGACAAAGTTCCCGTTGCTATCGGTTTGGGTTTCATAGACCGAGCCGCCCTGGACATAGCCACCTGATGAGGTGGTCCAACTACTGGAAAGCCGAATAACCACTTTGGCATCGGGTGTGCCATTGGTAAAGATCAGCCGGCCAGAAACCTGCTGGGGCGCGCTCAAATCTTGCTGGGCTTGCTGGGCTGCCGGCGCTTGAGGATACTGAGCAATGTTCTGCTGATCGACCTGAATCGCCTGATCATACTTTTTCTGCTGGATAAGCGCCTGACTCCAGGCATACAGATCACTGGCAGCAGCAGTATATGCCTGGCTCGCGTAAAAGCTTCCAGGAAAGAGTTGCCCAATACGCTGAAAGGCGGTCAGCGCGTCTTGAAAATGCTGGCTGGCCTGCAATTGCTGCCCCAGGTCAAAATACCCGGCTGGCTCATCCTGCTCGCTCTCAGCCTGCCGGGCGGCAGCAGTATCGCTATAGCGTGTACGCAGGCGCTCAAATTGCTGGACAGCCGGCGCATATTGCTCGTCGTGGACTAATTCCTGCCCATAAAGCAGCAGTGCCTTGCCCATCGGCTCTCTGGCTTGTCTGGCTGCCGGCGTTGCGGTGTAGCGCTCGGTGGCCGTACCCAGATGCAGGACCGCTGCGCCATAGTCCTGCTGCTGCACATTTTGCTGGCCCCATTCCAGATACGTCCGCGCGCTGTTCTGCCCATCCGGTACGTGTTCACCGCCCGCAGCGTATTCAGCAATGGCGCGCTGATACTGTTTCTGGCCCTCCAGCATATGACCTTGAAGCAGATGGATCACCGGAGCCAGAGCAACCCCCAGGATGCCCAGCAGCAAAACGCTCGCGGTGATGACGAACCAGCGGCGACTGGCCCAGCGGCGCTGTTGAGAGCGAACCAGCAAAACCAGCCCTACCACGCCAGCACCAATGCAAAGCAGCGTGATCCCGCTCCATGTCGCAATGGTGCCCCAGCTTGGGGTCGTAATGACCAGGCCGATGAAGATGCCCGCGCCCACCACCCCAAGCGCCCAGGGCGCCCATTTCAGCAAGACACCCGCAACTGCCCTACCACTGCCCCTACGGCGCCGACGCCGACGAGGTTCCTGCCCCTCAATCACCGCAAGTTCAGAAACAACGTCCTGCTCTTCCGGCGCGTCAGCCATCTCATCATCGAGCAGCGCCGGCCCGGCGGAGAAAGCGGCGCTGCCTGGCTCAGTTGTACCGCTCGCAGCAGATGCTATCAGAGCCGCTTCCGCAAACTGGATAGTCGCTGGCTGGGTTTGCTCGCTAACCAGCCCGCTGCGCGCTGGCATAGTTTCAGTCGCCGTAGAAACGCTTCCCGGAGAGATTGAGCGTGCCAATTGGTCTTCCCCAAAGGGGATTACCTCATTGCCAGCCTGCGCTCCTGCACGCATGAATGAGGATCGATCACCCGCAAGCGAGGGCGCTGTCTCCTGGAAGCTCACCATTTCGGGGGGCGGTGCTGCGCCTGCGTCAGTGAAAGATGTCACCTGAAGTAGCGTGCCGCAACGATCACAGCGCTCGCTCTGCGGGGCGAGCGACGCCCCGCAGGTTGGACAGAAGCCCAGTAAAGGCAACATATCAGGCGCCATATTCGCTCCTCATAAAAGAAAGACCCGTCAGGGCCAGCTCTAATGCTGTGCAAGATACTGATAGGCAGCAACGAATTGGGTATCGCCAGACTGGAGAGCCTGATCTGCCGTCTGGTTGCGCTCTTTCTCAATGAGCGGCGTATTCTCCTGGGTACTAGAGCTTGGGAGCGCTACTTGCATATCCGGCTGGATGCCCCCATTACGGATAAAGTGCCCACTGGGCGTTAAGAACTCTTGAATACCCAGCAGGAGCGCCGAACCGTCAGGCAGATCAAATTCTTGCAGCACAGTGCCGGTGCCAAAGGTGTGCTGGCCGATCACCACGCCACGCTGGTTATCCTTGATGGCTCCAGTCACGATCTCTGCGGCACTGGCGGTGTTATTGTTCACCAGCACCACCAGCGGGATGTCTGTTGCAACTCCACCCGGCTGCACCGGTTGAGGGGTAATTTTGCCGTTACTATCTTTGACCAGCACAACATTGTGCCCGTTGCCCGCCGGAATAAACTCGCTCGCAACAGCAATCGCCTGGTCGAAGTACCCACCAGGATTATCACGCAGGTCCAGGATCAGCTTCTGCATCCCCTGCTTTTTCAGATCGCTCAGCGCCTTTTTCAGCAAAGCATCCGTATTGTCGGAGAATTGCATGATAAGGACGTGGCCGATATGGCTCTCAGGGAAGTAATGGGAGGTGACGATGGGTAGTTCTACCTGAGCGCGCTTCATTGTCACCGTAAAGGGCTGGCTCTGGCCGGGTCGCTGGATGGTCATCGTTACTGTGGTGCCTTCTGGTCCAGTAATCTGGCTATGCAGTTGATCCAGACTTTCGCCCTTAACGCTCTTCCCATTTATCGCAGTAATCACGTCTAACGGCTGGAGGCCGGCCTTCTCTGCCGGGGAGCCAGGGAACGTCACCGAAATTTGAAAATACTGGCCGCTAGGGTCAGGCTGAAGGCTAATACCGATCCCAACATAGTTTCCGCTCAGGGATTGATGTTCCTGCTTCACCTCAGCAGGGGTCTCAAAGCGGCTATGCCCAGTATCACCAAGCGAGTTGACCATTGCCTGAATAGCAGCATAAGTCATCTGCTGATGGTTGATAGCCCCTTTATCCACATAGTACGTATCAATATCGCTCCATGCCTGCCAAATCAAAGGCGCGTATTGTTGCGCGCTCGCTGGAGGCACCTCGCCATTCGTTTTGGCCGTATGTCCCAACCAGCCACCAGCAAAGCCCAGCGTGAAGATAACAATAGCGCTGAGCAATAAACCGATCATCTGGTTTCTATTCATGCCAGTTTGCATGGAGCCATTGTTGGTAGGCCGAACCTGGCCTGACAACTGGCCTGGCTCTTCAGATTGCGCTGGCGGTTGTTGAAGCTCAGCAAGGTCAAAATCATTAAACAACTGCATGACCCCCTATGCCAGAAAAGCGAATTGAGCGGGCGCGCTGTTCAAACTCCCAAAGTGGTTGACCTGGAGTGCATCGTTGCCCGGCTCATTGCTCGCAGATCGCTTCTTGTTTCAAATAGCAGCCCAATAAGGGCGCCATCCTTTCATCTGCCCTGTATCCTAAGCTCTAGCAAGGCACGAAGTCAAGGTACGCAGAGAGACCATACAAGGCCGGCAGGAACACTGTCTCTACAAGCAATGTTCCTGCCGGCCTTGTGCCGAAGCGAGAGCCGTCTGCGAGCCGCCTAGTGGGCCAGAATGCTCACGTTCCCCCAATCCTGATCAGAGAGCAGTTCAAGCGATGATGGGTTATAGCCTTGTACGTAGGTTTTGATGCGCCAGATGCCCTTGGGCTGCATATAGGGGAGCCAGGCCACACTATCAACTAGCTGCTGCTCAGCCTGATTATAGAGATCCATCCGCTTGGCTTGATTTTGCTCCACATCGGCCTGCTGCATCAATTGCCATGCCTTAAAGTCTGTACCGTCACGGTAATTGGAATAGTTGTTGGACGAGTCTGGAGCAAATTGCAAGCTGAGCCAGTCCTGGGGGTCTGGATAGTCCGCAATCCAGCCGAGCAGCCACATCTGAGCAAAGCCCGTTTTGTTTCCAAAGTTATATTGCAGATGGTCCACAATCAACTTATGCACACCACCCCCAACATCCTGGGGGATAACATTCACAGTTCCCCATGTGCCTGAGAGAACAGTGTTCCACATATTTGCCATCGCCTCTGCGGTATGCTGCCGATCTGTGTTGTGGGGATACCACAGCGTGATATCGATCTCCTTACAGCCACATCCATAGAAGTAGTCTTTAATCTTCTGCTGGGCCTGCTCGATGTCGCCGGTAACGCTCCGGGCAGTAATACTGGGCGCCGTCAAGCCATCGTAAAACCCCGGCATGCCCTCTGGGACGATGTGGTTGGTAGGCAAGGCCGCGCCGTTCAGCACGCGGTCTGCAATCAATTGTTTATTCAGCGCCAGCGCAAATGCCTGGCGAACTCGCAGATCATCGAACGGCTTGGCAGTCTGGTTAATGCCTACATAGTTCGTCTGGAGCAGGCCCACTTCGTGGAAGTCCTCCTGATCCCTGGCCGCCTGATACTCCTGGGCAGGGACATCACTATAGTCGTATTTGCCCTGTTTATAGCCTTGATAGGCGTCTGTCGTATCCTGGATGAAAGGCCGAACGATCTCCTTCAGGACAGGCTTAGGACCATACCAGTAAGGGTTGGGAACCAGCGTGATCGTCTTCCCGTCTTGTGCATACGACTTGATCATAAAGGGACCACTGCACCCGCCCTCGTTCAAATGATAGGTCCAGTCAGCACGATTCTTATGACTATCGATGGTCAGGGGATATTTATCGACGAGCTTTTTCTCTACCGGGAACGAGGTGGGGTAGGTCAGCGCCTCCAAAAAGTAGGCGACAGGGCGATCTAGCTTGATAACCAGCGTTTGCGCGTCGAGTACCTGGATGCCAGTGCCAATAATGGATGGGCTGTCCCCCGTCACCCGTTTATCTGCGCCAACAATATCGATCAGATAGGTGCCGGCAACCTGCTGGCCGAGGCAAGCCCCTCCAGAGTACGCCTGGCAGACGGTAGGGTCAAGTGCCCGATCAATGCTATAAGCGAAATCCTGAGCCGTGATGGGCGTCCCATCGCTAAAGTACAGGTTTGAGCGCAGATGGAAGGTATATTGACGACCATCCGGGCTAACTTCCCAGGTTGCCATATCAGGCTTGACGTTGAGGTTATGGTCGCTCGTAACCAGACCGCCGTAGATAGCATTGGTAAACGTGGAAGAGTAGAAGTCCTGAACATTTGCCGGATCAAGCTCGATATCATCAACGCTGGTCACCCCTATATCCGGCCAGATAAACGTTTGATTGGAAGCAAGTTGCGAGCCACTGTCGCTGCTCGTGCCGCATCCCGCCAAAATCATGGCTCCTACAGCCAGGAAACCGAGCAGAAGCTGGCTCAAGCGGATGCCTGTCCAACGATTCTTTCGCATGCTGTTGACTCCGCGTGTAAAGGTCAATAAAAAGCCGCCAGACCTTCGTTCGCCTGGGTATCTGGCGGCTCATTGTACCGAGTAGGGCTGAAGTTGTCAACCAACTCACCCAAACAGGCTATTCTGTTTTCCTATCTCTCTGTTCAGGCCAGTGCTTGCCGCACCGCCTCCAGAATGCTGGTGCCCTGCGGGCGGCGGCTCGCTGCTTGGACCCCAACCGAGAGCAGCGCTTCCCCCTCGCTCCCCTGTAAGTATGCTGGCAGCGCGAGGTACTCTTCTGCTGCTGCTTGCGCCAACAGCAGAGTATGACCGGCATCACTGGTCGCGTCGCCCTGACAAGCCACAAGCGCCAGCATTGCCACCAGGCTACGCGCCGGATGGCCGAGTTGAAGATAGCGCCGGGTGGTGGCTTGCGCGGCTTGCTCGTCGCCGCTCTCCAGTTGACGCTCCAGCGAACGCAGCATCACTGGGGCAAGGATACCACCAGCCACACTCCCAGAAAGGGTCATTCTGCCGCTGATCGAGGCAGCTTTTGACACCTCCACCTGCTCCACCTCGCGCAGCCCATTGACAGCAGCAGCAGCGATGAAGAGCAGAGGCAGCAGTTCAACATCCTGAACCTGGCTGACCGCCGTGCGAGCAGCGCTGGCAACGAGCAGCATATGACCAGCCCGCGTGAGAGCCTCCGCGTCGCCTTCTGGAGTAGCGAGGAACCGGCGCGCAGCGGCCAGCACAATCACCGACCCAACCGCGCGTGCCTGGGCGCCGCTCGCCAGAGCAGTATAGACAGCAGTGCAGGTGTCGCCAAGCGAACCCTGCAAGATACGCTGGCGCAAGTCAGCGCTAGCGGCGGCAGTATTTGCCGGCGCTAGGCGCGTGCGCAACGGCTTGAGGTCGTGAGATGGGTCACTAAGAAAAGCGCTCACTTCGCCCATGAAAGGGGCTTCCGCTTCCTTGGTCGCTAGCAGAGGCGCCAGCCAGTGGATAAAGGGGGGAAGTTTATTGCCCCATCCCGCCATATCCAACACCTGGCTGGAACGATGCGCAAAAATCAAAGTGTGGCCGTCGCCGGTGTAGTGTTCGATGATGCTGCGATACACATTGGTCAGATAGGAGCGATAATCGGTGCCGGTGCCATAATAGCCCAGCAGCAATTGCTGCGTTCGAGTGATCTCGCCGCTGCGCACGGCCTCGCGTAGCGCGCCGCTCATGCCATCAGGATGAGTAATATTCGCTGGGAAGAGTGGGGGGGGCAGGGCAGGCTGTGTACGCTCTCCAGCCTGGATCGCCAGCGCGGCCACAGCTAGCGCCGCCGTCAAGGGCAGCGCCGCCGCGAGCCGTCGCTGCTCCTCGCTTTCAGCCTCGCTGCTGGCTGGAATGTAACGAGTCCAGTCAGCGATCTGCCCGCCCGCCGCCAGCGCGCTCAGGGGGTGGCCTTCTGCATCACCCCAGGCGGCGGGCACACCGGCATGGCCGATCATCAAGAACGGCGGCACATTGCGCCGCAAACAATGCACTGTTTCCTGAGCAATACGCTCAAGCCTGGCGCCGGCAACGGCCTCGATCAGTGGCGCAAAATCAGTCGTATGTTTTACAGACACAGAAACACGTTACCTCCAATATGTAATAGCAACAGAGAAAGCTTTATCCCTGGTTATTCGTCAGTTCACGAATTTCACGTTCGATGCGCGGAATCTCCGCATATTGCTCATCTACCAGCTTATAGCCGCGCTCAAGGTAGAGCTGCGCCAGCTTCCAGCCTCGTTCGCCGGATTCCAGCGAGGCATTGATCAGTTCGCGGGCTTTATACTTTTCGGGGAGCGGGTCAGCAGTGCGTCGAAGCTTCTGCTCAGTTTCCCGCAGCAGGCGAAGGTCTTTCCCCTCCAGCGCGTAGCGAGCCGTGCCGATCAGTTTTGCTAGTTCGTTGAGCCGATCTCGGTCTGAAAGCACGCTGCTCAGGACGGCATCGACATCCAGATCATCCAGTGGCATCTCGCTGATCTGTTCGCTGATGGCGCCCTGCTCCTGCATACCAATCTGGCCGTTTGCGTAAGTGGCGTACAGCGTGGCATACGCCTCGCTGGCTTCGGCAGGCAAGGTCAGCCGCGTCTGCTCATCTTCTGGCAGAATCGTGGTCACAATCTCACAGAGATCATCGCCGCGCAGCTCGGCCAGTCGTTCCAACTGCTCCAAACCGCCCACTTCCTCAAGCATTGGTGGGATCGGCACCGCCTTTAATCTGGCCGCCTCACCCAGCCCTTCCGGCGGCATCTGCGCCGCCAGGATAGGTGGGATAAACTTACCAATAGAAAAGTTAATGGGCAGAACCACGCAATACACTGCAAACAAGCGCCGTGAATCGTTGCTGCTGCGGACGAATATCAGCGCGTGCCCCTTGGGTGTATTGGGGTTCCCTTGTAAGAAGCGCAATTGCATGGTATGTATACCCTCCAGAGTCTGCTCTTCCCCCTGCACTGCTTATGATACGGCGTGCGGCACCGAGTTGCAACTAATGAAACAGGAGGCGGCATGTTTGGCCCTGAAACCCTGTTCCTCTTTGATATTGATGGGACCTTGCTGGGCGGCATGCCACCCGCCCATCGCCAGGCAATCTGCGAGGCCGCGCAGCACGTCTTTGGCCTGGCAATCACGCCAGAGGAGATCACCGACACCGCTGGCCGGACCGATACGTCCATCCTCTATCGCATCTTAGCGCAGCATGGACTGGGCCGCGCCAGCATTACTCCGGAACTCCCAGCGCTGTTTGACGTGATGGGGACTGCCTATGAACATCTGCGCCCGGCTGATCTCCGCCCATATCTCCTACCCGCTGCGGCCGAAACCCTCTCCTGGCTGGAGCAGAGGGGAGCCGCGCTTGGTCTGGTCACGGGCAATCTCACCGCCATTGCCTGGTCAAAGCTCAGCGCGGCTGGCATTGCCCACCATTTTCAGTGCGGCGCCTTTGGCGAGGAGGCCGAAGCACGAGATGCCCTTCCTCTGCTTGCCGCCGCCCGCGCCCGCGAGTGTTTTTCCCGGCCATTTCGCACGGACCTGACCTTTGTGATCGGTGATACTCCGTTTGATATAGCCTGCGGCATCGCCTGTGGATTTCGCACCATAGCCGTTGCTACCGGACGGTTTCATTCTTTCGAGGAACTTGACGGCCATCGTCCTGACGCGCTGATCCGTACCCTTGGCGAGTTGCCAACCCTTGAGGGAGTGCTGGATACTCCATGCTAGATGTCCACCAGCCTTCGGATACCAGGCGCTCAATAAGTGGCCCCAAACGAGCAGGGAATCCCACTAAAAGCTTATTCCAGTGGCTGGCGGCCCCGAAAGCCAGCATCAAGATCATGCCACCAGTGAATGCCCTGCTCGCCCAGGCGCCAGCACAGCAAAATTTCCCGACCATCGCGCAGCGCCAGAAAATCGATCAACCCTATTGCCGGGTCTTTCAACTGGCAGCCAAAAGCAAGAACGCGCTCGATCAACCCTCTCACCAGCGCCAGAGAAGCGTCATGCTGGCGCTGCAACTGCCTCAGCCGCTCGTGCAAACCGTGCCCATTGCCGCGCATTCGCGCCTGAAGCGACTCTAGCTCAGTCCTCAGCGCCAAGAGTTCAGCGTGCTGCTGCTGCAACTCGATCAATACTGGTTCAATTTCTGGCAAGAGGGCTTCTGCCTCTTCACGAGTAAAATACGTCGCCATTGGACCGCCCCTTTGTTGCGCTGGCTGGAGCAAGACTGCCCTCAACGATAAGCTGCACACCCGGACTATCCATATATGAGCAAAAGCACCTGTAATCTCTCTATTCCTGGCGCTTCGTCACCGCGCAAATAGCCGCCGTGCCGGGGCCAGCGTGCGTACCAACGGCAGGGCCAAGCCGATAATGCTCAATAGGCCCAGAATAGACGGTCTGAAGTGCCTGGGTCAACTGCTGCCCAAGCTCAGCATTCGACTCGGCAATGCCAACCACCTCGATTGAGCCAAGCTGCGCCAGCAATTGGGCCAGGCGCTCATATGCCTTGGAACGAGTGCGTACCCGTTCGAGTGGTTGCACCATTCCATCACGAACCGCCAGGATGGGCTTCATATTCAGAAGCGTTCCAACTAACTGCTGCGCCCGGCCAATACGCCCGCCGCGCTGGAGATAATCCAGCGTCTCGACAACAGCCAGCACATTCATGCGCGCCATCACATCCTCGGCAACCGCCTTACACTCCTCCAGATTTTTCCCCTCCTTGGCGGCCCGCGCTGCTGCCATTACCGGAATGCCCATCCCAGCACTCACCGAGCGAGAATCCAACACCTCTATCGCCACGCCCTCTTTTTGCAGAGCTTGGGCAGCCATCAGCCCAGAGTTATACGTGCCGCTCATCGCCGAAGAGATATAGAGGGCAAGAATTCCATCTGCGCCCTCCTCCAGCAGTTCCCGATAGACCTCTTCAAACTTCGCGGCAGGCAGCGTGGCAGTCGTTGGCGTCACCTTAGATGTCGCCAGCTTACTATAGAACGTACCATTATCCAGGTCCACACCATCCCGGTAGGTCTCATCCCCAAACTGCACAAGCAATGGGATGACCCGAATCCCCAACTCCTCGACCTTCTCTTTGGGAAGATCAGCGGTACTATCAGTAACAACTCGCACGGCCACAGTGAGCACCTCCCATGTCGAATATGGATGCGGAACTTACTCCGCCGAGAGAATATAGGCGTAGTAGGGCTGTCCGCCGCTGAGTATCTCGATCTCCTGGTCTGGATACCAGGATTTGATACGGCTGGCCGTCTCATCAGCCTGTTCCCTGGTCACCCCTTCGCCATAATAGAGCGTAAAGATTTCATACTGCTCCGCCTTCATGCGCTTGAGCGTATCATGAATCACCGTCAGTGGATCGGTGTTCGCCACCACCAGCCGCCCGTTCAGCAGCCCAATCACATCCCCCTCCTCGACATGCACCCCACCAATCTGCACGCTGCGCACAGCCGTCGTAATCTCCGCCGTCTGCACGCTTTTTGCGGCCCCATCCATCGCTGCTGAGTTAGTCACAAAATCAGCGTCATAATTAAACGCCAGCAGCGACGAAACCCCCTGTGGCAGCGTCTCGGTGGGCACCACATGCACTTCTTTCTCGGTCAGACCCACCACCTGGCGCGCGCTCATAATCACATTCCCATTGTTGGGCAGTAAGATCACCTTGGGAGAAGGCACGCTATTCACCGCCGCCAGGAGCTCTTCGGTGCTGGGGTTCATCGTCTGCCCACCCGGAACCACCGCGCCAACCCCCAAACTTTCAAAGAGCTTCACCCAGCCATCCCCCGCCGCCACCACTACCGTCGCAACCTCGCCTAGCTCACGTTTGATAATAGGCGCGCCACCGGCGCTCTGTGTATACGTGCCATCATCCTCGGCATGTTCAGCCTTGCTCTCTGCCTCGTAGCGCAGGCTCTGCTCCTGCAAATTCTCGATGTTAATATCCATCAGGCTGCCCAAGCTCACCCCATAATCCAGAATCTTACCAGGCATCAGTGTATGGGTATGCACCTTCATCAGTGTGGGATCGCCGCCGACAACCGTTGAGACACCACCCATGCGGGTGATCGTCTCCCGAATCGCCTCCATATCAAGATTCTGGCCGCGCACCAGGAAGACGACCTCGTAGCCAAACTCCTCCTCAACAGAGATACGCCCCTTCTTCACTTCCGGCGCCGACGTAGGAGCCTGCACCAGCACAACGCTTTGCGTCGCCTCGCCGCGCGTGTAGCGCCAGACGCCCTCAAGCAGCGTCGTCAATCCCTGGCCGCCAGCATCCACCACCCCGGCCTGTTTCAGCGTTGGCAGCAGGTCTGGCGTCTTGACAACCGCCTGCTTTGCTGCGAGTACCACCTTCTGCATGACCGCCACAATATCATCATCCTGCCCCACATCTCGCTGCGCCGCCTCCGCCACCTCTCGAATCACCGTCAGAATCGTCCCCTCCACCGGGCGAATCACCGCTCGGTATGCCATCTTCGAGGATTCCTGAAAAGCCGCCGCCAGATCAGCAGCCGTAAAGGTTGCCTTCTTTTCTAGCCCCTGTGCCAGCCCCCGAAGAATCTGCGACAGAATCACACCAGAATTGCCGCGCGCGCCCATCAACGCGCCACGCGCCAGCTTTTCAGCGATGACTGCCGCTGACGTGTCATTCGCTTCGGCAATTTCTTTGACCGCCGCCCGCATCGTGGCCGACATATTGGTACCCGTATCCCCATCGGGCACCGGAAAGACGTTGAGTGTATTAATCATATCGCGGTGTTGCTCCAGCCAAGAGGCGCCAGCCATTACTGCTCGCTTCAACTCTTGACCATCGAACACACTGATGCGGCGGGGACGTGTAATTCTGTGACTTGTATTCTCCATACCCAACTACCGAAGGCGAGATAGGGGAAGAAAGCGGGAGCTTCTCCCTGTGCCTATTCCCACTGCTCCCCTTCTGAATACTCCTTTGATTAAGTAACTGATGATGATGGCTGGTTGGTGATACTACTTGCGATGGTCGATTATACCAGAGAGAGCGCGCTAGAGGATACTGGCCTATGCTCAAGCACGTTCATCACAAAGAAGGGTCAGCGCACATCGGGCGCGCTGACCCTCAATCCCTGTACATTGACGTTCACCTGCACCACCGGCACCCCAAGCATCTTCTCAACCGCAAACTTGACGCTGCTCATAATATTATGCGCAATCTCTGAAATACGCAGGCCATACTCCAGCACCACATACAGATCAATAATAATCTGCTCGTTCTGAAACTGCACCCCGACGCCCTGATGATAGCGCTCTGCTGGCAGCAGTTCAGCCGCCCCGTTGTGCAGACGCTTTGAGGCCATCCCAACCACCCCATAGCATTCAATAACAGCCCGGCCAGCTATCGTCCCAATCGCCTGCGGGGACACCTCGATCTTCCCCCGACGCTGCGGCCTTCGCTCTGTTGTCTGCTCAGTGCTTGAAATCTGCATGAATGCACGACCTTAGCATGAAATATTAGAAAGCTTGGCAAGACGACCGGCAACGCCCTTGCCAGAGAAACCACATAAATGATATACTCTCAGGTGCATCATACAGGAAAACAGAGATGAAAGTAAAGGGGGGTGAAGAGTATGGCCGGACGCTGCGATGTCTGCCTGCGCAAGCCGCAGTATGGAAGTAATGTGAGCCATTCAAAGCGCCATACCAATCGGCGCTTTGTAGTCAATGTCCAGCACCGCCGCTTGACGATCAATGGCATCACACAATACGTCAATATCTGCACGCGCTGCCTGCGCACCATGAACAAGGTACCCAAGGCGCGATAAGTGTCTAAGCAATCAGCATGAGTAAAGAAGGATATGGGTGAGGGGCTAGGAGCGAACAGGCACCTGCCGCCTTACCCCTTCTTTTGTCTTTAATTGCCCACACGCTGCCGCAATATCGTCCCCACGCTCGGCGCGCACGCTGTTGCTGATGCCCGCCCGACGCAATTCCTCCCGAAAGGCCCGAATCGCCTCGCCGCCCGGCGGGCGATACCCCGCGCTGGTCACATTCACCGGGATCAGATTCACATGCGCAAGCTGCCGAAAATCGGCCAGCCGCTCGCCCAACTCCCGCGCATGCTCCGGCGCGTCATTCACTCCCGCCAGCAAGACGTATTCAAACGTCAACTGCCGATTCGTCCGCTGTACATACGTGCGGCAGGCTTCAAGCAGTTCATCCAGCGGGTATTTGCGCGCCACCGGCATCGTGCGGCTGCGCATCTCGTTGTTGGGCGCGTGCAGCGAGATCGCCAGATTCACCTGAAGCGGCTCCTCGCTCAAGCGGAGAATCCCCGGCACCAGCCCCACCGTTGAAATAGTCATATGCCGCGCACCCAGGCCAAAGCCCTCCGGGCTGTTGAGAATACGCAGCGCCTTCAACGTCTGATCGTAATTATGCAGCGGCTCGCCCATGCCCATCAGCACCAGATTCGTCAGATGATCAATCACCTGTCCATCCGGCGCCGTCCAGGGCTGGCGGCGCAGTTCGCGGGCCACATAGCGCACCTGCCCAACAATCTCGCCCGCCGACAAGTGCCGCTCAAAGCCCATCTGCCCGGTTGCGCAAAACGTACAGCCCAGCGCGCAGCCCACCTGCGTCGAGATACAGGCTGTCGCCCGCGCCCGGCTCTCCGGCGACGCCGGAAAAAGCATCAGCACCGACTCGATTAGCCGACCATCGCTCAACTCCAGCAGCATCTTCCGTGTGCGCCCATCCTTCGAGACCTGCTCGCGGCGCAGCTTCAATCCGCCCGCCGTCGCCTCTTTCGCCAGCCTCTCGCGCAGGCTTACCGGCAGGAGAGACATCGTCGTAAAATCATCTTCCAGCCGGCGGTAGAGCCACTCATACACCTGGCGGGTGCGGAAGCGGGCTTCGCCGCGCTCCGTCAGCCAGGCTTCTAATTCCGGCAAAGTGAGAGAAAGCAAATCAATCATGTTCCTAAGCTATCACCAAATATTCCAGGCTGACCGCGCACAAATTCCTCGGCGCTCAGCGCGCGTTTTCCCTCTAATTGTACCATGTCCAGCCGCAGCGCCCCCTGGCCGCAGCGCACCACCAACGCCTTCTTGCCATCCAGGGTCAGCAAGCTGACCTTTCCAACCTCTTCAGGCAACTCTTCATCATTCATCTCATCGATGGCCGCAGCACTCAACACTTTCAGCGTTTTGCCGCGCCAGGTCGTCGCCGTCCCCGGCCAGGGACTATACGCCCGCACCTGTCGGGCCAGCGTTTCTGCCGGCAGGTTCCATTCAATGCTCCCATCCTCTTTGGTCAGCAGCCGCGTCAGCGTGGCCTGCGATTCATCTTGTGACTGCGGGGGCAACTCGCCGGCAAACCAGTGCGGCAAGGTCTCTACCAATAACTCCGCTCCCAGGTAGCTCAACTTCTCTGTCAATGTCCCCGTCGTATCATCAGGCGCTATTGGAAGCGAGCGCTGGGTCAATATATCGCCCGTATCCAGCCCCTCAGCCATCAGCATGATCGTCACGCCGGTTTCCTGATCACCAGCCAACAGCGCCCCCGCAATCGGCGAGGCGCCCCGATGGCGCGGCAGCAGCGAGGCATGCACATTGAGACAGCCAAAGCGCGGCAGGTCCAGCACCTCGCGCCGCAAAATCTGCCCAAAGGCCGCCACCACGATCACATCTGGGGCCATCCGGCGCAGTTCCTCCAGATGCTCTGGCCGGCGCAGCGGCCCCGGCTGCCAGACCGGCAGCCCCAACGCCAGCGCCCGCT
>CAZFWN010000002.1:0-27684 GCA_964522745.1 uncultured Ktedonobacterales bacterium | reverse complement strand
GGCCGGCGCAGCGGCCCCGGCTGCCAGACCGGCAGCCCCAACGCCAGCGCCCGCTCCTTCACTGGCGGCATCACCACGCCCTGTCCGCGCCGCGCCGGCTTATCTGGCCGGGTCACCACCGAGACAATTTCTACGCCGTCTGGCGCTAGAACGCCCGGCGCCCGCGCCTCGGCCATCGCCTCCAAAGGCGGCACCGCAAACTGGGGTGTGCCCATAAAGATCAATCGCATAGTATTTTTCTATCTCATTTCCCGATGAATTTGGTGAATTTAGTGAATCTATCATTCTTGTGACGCTCTTGTTCGTGGGCTATACTACAGGCCCATTGAGATAAGCAGAGCGACACAGCAGATACCACCAGGAGCACCAACTATGAATAACCGCGAAACCCTGCTACAACACGCGCGCGAAGCCGCCGCTCACGCGCACGCGCCCTATTCGCATTTCCGCGTCGGGGCAGCCCTCAAAGCCGGTGATAGCATCATCACCGGCGTCAATATTGAAATCTCCAGCTACGGCCTGACCCTCTGCGCCGAGCGCTCCGCGCTAGCCGCCGCCGTCTCTTCAGGAGCCGGCCCAATCACGCACATCGCCGTTGCCTGCATCGACGCCCGCCCGGAGGCTGGCCTGTCCGAGCGCGTCCCCTGTGGCGCCTGCCGCCAGTGGATAGCCGACCTGGCACCCGACGCTGTGATTTACATTGACGGCGCCAAGCACGATTTCTCTCTCAGCGACTTGCTGCCCTTTGCCTTCGGGCTGGAGCGACGGGAGCGTTAGCTTTTTTGCACTTGCGATGCTCGATGCTCCACCGCATAGCGGCCATAGCGCGCCGCCCGGTCCGGCAGATCCGCCCGCTCGGCCTCGCTCAGCGGACGCACCGCTTTCGCCGGCACCCCAAGATAGACCATTCCGCCCGGCAAGTGCTTGCCCTCGCTCACCAGCGCGCAGGCGCCCACAATGCTCTCCGACCCCACCGAGGCTCGCGAAAGCACCACCGCATTCATCGCCACCAGCACCCGATCCCCCAGTGTTGCCCCATGCACCACCGCGCCATGCCCAATCGAGCATTCATCACCCAGCACGCAGGGCACACCCTCATCCACATGCAGCGTGCAATTATCTTGAATATTCGTCCGGCGGCCAATCGTAATTGGCGCAGTATCGCCGCGAAGGACGGCGTTATACCACACGCTTGATCCCTCACCAATAGTCACCTCGCCGATCACCAGTGCCCCCTCGGCGATAAACACATCCGGCGCAATTTTCGGCCACTTCCCCTGATATGGCAAAACAGGCATACGTATTCACTCCAGCAGGAATAAACAGACGTGGCAGGATTGTACCATCTTACGAGCCATACCCTTGTGGATTTTCTTCGCCGGCAAGAACAGCCCTGAAGTCGGTCAACCGCTCAGCATAGCTTGAAGGATCAAACCGATCAAAACTGCCCACTCGTGGCAGCGTAATGCGCAGGCAGTGCAGCGCCATACACGCCTGCATCCGGGATTGAAACTGCTGGTCATCGGCATAGCCGGCAATATGCAGAAAGCGCTCGCGTAATGCTGGTGGATAATACCACCAGAGCAGCGCCCCCACATCGCAGGCTGGATCATCGGGCGCCATCGCATCCAAATCTACCAAATAGAATCGCCCATCAGGCGTGAGCCGCCAGTTTGCATTGCAGATGTCGTTATGCGAGGCCACCAGCCCCGAACCAGCAAAGCGGCTGATCTGCTCAGCAAGATGCGCCAGCGACTCATCGATGAATGCAGCCACCCCCGGAACAAGCGGCTTATACTGTTCCCATCGCTGCTGAAGCTGGGCCAATGCCCGCAGCCCGGCAGCGCTGTACTGCTCAGATGAAACGAGAGGCAAGGTCTTTCGCACATCTAGATTATGATGCAGCATAGCAACCATTGTGGCGGCCTGCTCAAGCCGTTCCTGGAAATCGCCTGGGCGCGGTGTCCGCCCGTCAATAAACGGTTGCACAGAGATCGAGGTGCCATCATCCAACTGGCCGGCAGCAAGAACCGGCGGCGTGAGGCCAAGCTGCGCAACGGCCAGCGTGCGTTCCAGATGAGCGCCCAATTTCACAAAATAGCTGCGCCCACCACCATGCGCAAAATAGGTCTCGCCTCCGCTGCCGTGAGGCAATGAAAACACCCAACTGGAGACGGAGAAAGCGCCTTGAAGAAAGGCTTCAACCTCGCGCTGATGCTGCTGTCTATTCTGCATTTGCCTCCATAACCCTCCGGGCGCCACAATATAATTCTACCAGCCGATGATTATAACGATCAGCATGCGCTGGATTCATACTCTGATGCAGTACCCGATTCCAGTTGACCCCCTCAGCATGAATCAACTCGCCATTGCCCAGCGAAAGCCCTACATGCACAATACGACCCTCTTTGGCAAAAAAGAGCAGATCGCCCGGACCCGGCTCACCCGCCGGCTCAACCGACAACGCGGCAAACTGCTGGCGTGAATCACGCGGCAAGATATAGCAGGCCATCCGAAAACACATTTGCATCAGCCCGCTGCAATCGATGCCCTGGCAGGTCGTTCCGCCCCAGAGGTAGGGAACGCCCAGAAATCGGCGCGCTGTCTCAATGACAAATGGCACACCGCGCCGGGGAAAAGGCTGCTCCGCCGGGCGCACCTCCACATCCGCCGCGCGTACCCAGCCGGTCACGCCGCCCGGAAGTGAGACCGCCAGCCGCTCCGTTTGGCTAGCCGGCTCGGCAAGAGGAAGCACCGTTGAGAGAAAGAGCGTCTCACAAACACTCTCGCCAGACTCCAACACAAAGAGCGGAGCCGAAAGGGCCGTCACAACCACCACCTGATTGACAGGCGAGCCAGATGGCAGCGAAGCCAGATGCTCGGCGCGCACCCAGCCCTCATAATCGGCCAGACGCACATGCTGCCACGCGCCATCAGCAACCTCAGGAACAGCCAGCGCGCCCAGCAGTGCCTGCGTCACCAGTTCTGAAGCCTCATCTGGCTCACGTCGCACATCAGCAACCCCAACACAAATGGCTGCCTGCGCATGTTCCATAGCTGGCTCCCTAAATAGAACTCATCTGGTATCACAAGGCTACAAGAAAAAGGCAATGACGCCGACGATCAGATAAAACGCCAGCAACAGCAAGCCTTCCAGCCAGGTTGATTCACCATCCAGATCAACCAGCGCAAAGAGAAAGGTTGCCAGGCCAAAAATCACCAACTCTAGCGGCCTGAACACTAAATCAAGCGGATGGGTAAATAAGAAGCTCACCAGCACCAACACCGGGGCAACCAGCAGGGCCACCTGGATGGACGACCCTGCCGTAATGGCAACGCACACATCCATGCGATCCTTCAGGGCCATTGTGACCGCGCTGGCATGCTCAGCAGCATTGCCCACAATCGGCACGATAATCAAGCCAACAAAAAATTGGCTCCAGCCCAACTGCACAGTGACCGGCTCAATCGCGCCAACCAGCAACTCGCTGACAATGGCTGTCGCCACCGTCGCCGCTCCCAACAACAGCACCAGACGCCAAAGTTTCTTCCAGGAAAGTTTGCCGGGATCCACCGCTTCAACCATGTGGGGTGCTGGTTCTCTTCCAGGCGCGCTCTTCTGGGGTGCTTTGGCACGCGCTGGGGCTGCGTGCCCAAAAGCCAACGTAGCAGAAGGGCGAGCGCGCCTTCTGCGATCCTTGGCGCGAGCCGCCCGTTCCGCCTTCGCCTCCTCCGCCAACTCCTCTTGCTGCTCATCCGCCAGCACTTCGCTGGGGGAAACCAGCGGCGGTCCATCCTCCTCCGGCCTTGGCACTGTTCCCTCGCGCACCTCAGCCGGTTCAGGGTTGACCTTATCGCGCACATGAAAGACAGTATAGGCCAGATAAGCGATATAGCTGAGCAGTAGCACCACTGAGACAAGAATGCTGATCGTATTGATATTGACGCCAGCGCGATGATCTTCTTGTGCTATAGACCGGCCAGCGGTATCTGCCAGAGATGGCAGCACCAGACCCACCACCGCCAGCGCCAGCATCGACGCATACTGCCCGGCATTGCGCGCATCAAAATACTGCCGGCCATTGCGCCAGCCGCCCGCAAACGTTGCCATCCCCAACACCAGCAGCGTATTGCCAATGATCGAGCCGGTAATCGAGGCACGTACCACATTGAGCAGACCAGCCTGGAGCGCCGCAATGCCGATAATCAACTCCGGCGCATTGCCAAACGTCGCGTTGAGCAATCCACCGACAAGAGGACCAACCCGCTCGGCCAGTTCCTCAGTTGCCACACCAATTAAGCCGGCCAGAGGAATCAGGCCGAGCGCCGAAAATGCAAAAACAAGGACTTCTGACCAGCCCAGAAACTTTGCCAGCAGCGCCAGGGGAACCGCGATGAGCAACCAGTATAACCAACGTGCCATAGGTAAATGTCACACACCTTCCCTGCGGGCCATCAATAGCAGCAGCTATCCTTAAAGCCACAGTGCTGGCAGATCGCCTCTCGACCTCCCTTGAGATTGTTCATTGGATAGCCGCATTGTGGGCAAGGCTGCTCACGCTGGGGCAGCGCGCGCGCTCGGCGCTGGCTTTCAAAGATCGGCTCAGATGGCTGGGGCGATGGGTGGATAGCTGGCGGCGGAACCTTCTGCTGCATCTTCTGCTCCCGCGTTTATAATCACTTGATAACAACCCCTGGCACACAAGGCAGCGCACCAGAGCAGAACTCCAGGAACGCGCCCATCGCATGATAACACGCGGGAAAGGTGGGAACAAGGGAGCCGGCGTGTTTGGCGCCAGCATTTCTACGCACAACACCACCAGCATTTCTGCGCAAAGAAAACTGGGAGCAGCATGCTGCTCCCAGCAGAGACCATCGAGGGGAAGCAATGCTTCCCCTCTCCACGCGCTACGATTACCGCAACGACGAAGGCAGAATACTCAACTGCTCACGATACTTCGCTACTGTTCGACGCGCTACTTGAATGCCACGCTCGCACAGCATATCGGCCAGTTCCTGGTCGGTTAGCGGTGTGAGTTCGTGGCTAATCAGATCCTTAATGACATCCTTGACGCTTAAATTGGCGACAAAGAAGTTACTGAATGGGATCACCTCGCGGCTGGGCAGCATCACAAACTTGGAGGCCGTTGCCCGGCTCACCGTTGATTCGTGCATCCCCAATTCCGCTGCCACGCGCGCGCGCGTCAGCGGGCGCAGATGGCGGATACCCTGATCCAGAAACTCCTGTTGCAGATCAACGAGGCAGCGGGTAATTTTGTACAGCGTCTGGCGACGCTGGTTGATGTTCGCAATAAACAGCTTGGCACGCGAGACATACTGCTGAATGTGCCGGCGCTCATCCTCGGTCAAGAACGAGTGACGGCCACTGACCTCACTATACAGTTGCGAATACGAGGAACTAACATGGAGGTAGAAGCGTTTGGACTCCACCACCTCCACATCGTAGGTCGAGCCGCCGGTGATCTGGCGCCGGCTAATAATCACATCCGGCATCACATGCCCGGCATGCTCGCCGCTATCACCCAGGTTCATCCCTAAATAGCCGCGTGCAGGATAAGGGGTCAGGTTTCGTTTAATGAAGTCACTGACCTGATGCACCTGATCGCTGGTAATCCCTAACTGGGCAGCGATCTGCCCATACTTATGCTCGCTCAACTGGGTCAGGTAGCGGTGAATAATCTCATAGGCATAGGGCTGATACAAGCCCTGCGCCTCGACATACTTCAATTGAATAAGCAGGCACTCGCGCACATCACGGGCGCCTACTCCGATGGGTTCCATCGCTTGGAGGTGCAGGATCGCACGCTCAACACGCTCCGGGGAAACACCAAAGAGGCCAACAACTTCATCTACAGTGCAACGCAATAAGCCATCATCATCAAGGTTACCAACCAGATACTCGATCATCTGAGCATCTTCGGAGGGCAGTTGAGCCTGGAGTGAGAGCGTTAAATGCTCCGCCAGACTCATCTGGGCAGGGACGTGCGTTGTTGGATCGAACTCCTCGTCATCGCTGCTGCCGGAACTCGGCTGAGACTGCCAGAATGTCGCTTCATCCATGAAATCATCGCGGTCCGAAACTTGCTGCGATGAAGATGAGAGCGACATGCAGTTCGGGCAGACAGCACCCTGAAGCGCCCGACCACAGGTTGGGCACACCGGGTTTTCTTCCATTTCCAACGCTGGATTCTCAGCCATCTCCTTGTTAATCAAGGATTGTAACTCGGCTGAGGACAGCGCGAGAATATGGTTAGCAGCGACGAGCTGCGGAGACGCACGCTGGACCTGCACCGGGGCATACATCTGGTTCAAGTCCATCGACATGAGTGAGGCTCCTCCCTTGTAGGTAGCGGAATCGTACCAACCTTCTGGCAGGACGCAAATTCCGTGCCAATCTCAGCCACCGCACGCGACAATTCATGTCCCTGTCAGGATTTCAGCCAAACATCCAGGGAGGCAGTAGTAACAAATGTAAGCAGAGTTCTCTGCCAGGAAAGGGGGCAACGCTGGCAGAGTTAGCAAGGGAACACAGCATCTCCAGCGACCCTGTGTTCCCTTGCTAACTCTGCCAGACAACCGACAAATACACGTCGTCAGCTATACATCGGCGGGGCGGCGGCGATCAGTCCGACGGGGCGCTTCACCGCCCTTCTTGCCAATCTTTGAATAATAATCGGGGCCATGCTTGGTCTTCACGGCCTCGCCGCCCTTCTTGCCGATCTCTGAAAAGAACAGTGACCCGTGACGCTCACGCACGGCCTCGCCGCCCTTCTTGCCGATCTCAGAGTAATACTCAGACCCTCGCTCCAGTGCGATGGATTGGCCGCCCTTCTTGCCGATCTGAGCATAGAAGACTGGCCCATACTTCTCCTTGACCGTCCGCCCGCCTTTGCGGCCAGCCTCAACAACGGTTGTTGTTCCATGCCCTTCACGCATCTCTTTAGCCATCTGCCTCATTTCCTTCCCGCGCAGTTCCGTTGCGCGATTGCGTTGCTAACACATACTTCCGCAACAAAGAAAGGTGATGTTACGGAAACCAACTAAGGGACATTCTAACCTCGCTTCGCCTGGTAGCAATAAGTGTGCCAGCATCATCGTCTGCCCAGAGAACGTGCTGCTTAACGGGCATACCTTGTGATAGGCAAGTGAGAAAGCTATACTGCCAGGAGCAGCACACCAGCCACAGGAAAGGACACCCATGCCAGCAGCAACGATACTCGATGGACGCGCACTCAGCGCGCGCATCAGAGCAGAACTCAAAGAAAAGGCGCGGGAATATCACACCGCGCACGGCCATCTAGCCCGGCTCTCGCTCGTCATTGCCGGCGCGCATCCTGCCGCCCGGCTGTATAGCGATCAGGTCGCCCGTTCATGCGCCGAGATCGGCCTGGAATGTATTACCTACACGTATCCCTTTAGCATCTCTGAAGAGGAACTACGCGACGCCGTTGCACAACTGAGCGCCAGTCCATCCCTGCGCGGCCTGGTGGTGCTGTTGCCACTGCCAGAGCATATTCAGCAGCGTTCTGTCACCGAAGTTATCGCGCCGGAAAAAGATGTGGACGGCTTAGGGCCGCGCAACGCCGGGAATATGATGCTTGGCTTTCCCAGCTTTATCCCCAGCACCGCCTCCGCCGCGCGCGAACTGCTGCGCGCCAGTAACATCAGCCTGGCCGGACAGCACGCCGTTATCGTCGGGCGTAGCAATGTGGGCGGCAAACCTATCGCCCTACTCATGCTGCACGAAGGCGCCACTATTACTATCTGCCACACGCACACACCCAACCTTGCTGAGATCACCCGCTCGGCAGATATTCTTGTCGCCAGCATAGGCCGCCCGCGCTACATCACCGCTGAGATGGTGAAGCCAGGCGCTATCGTCTTCGATGCCGGCATCAACGATGTTGAGGGGCACATTGTCGGGGACGTTGCTTTCGAGCAAGTCAGCCAGATTGCTAGTTCGATCACTCCCGTCCCTGGTGGTTTGGGACCGCTGACCAACCTGATGCTGATTCGCCATACCCTGGTCGGCCCAGAGGTAGAATAGCCCTGGTCAGAAGAGGAAGAACCGCTGTCAGAGGTAGATTTGCTTAAACGCTTCTGCCAGCGCAAAACCCGCTGGCCGGCCAATCTCCTCAGCGCGCTGGCGAAACGCCTCCTCAAGCGCGCCCGCATCGGCAGTCTGGCTGACATGCGCCAGGCGTGCAGCCACCTTGCGCTCGAACGTAGTGCTGATGTCCACCAGATAATCCGGCTGCGATGAGGCGAACAGCCAGACCTCCGGCGTGATGTGCGGCTCTAGCCCTTCCTCGCGTAGCTGCTCTGGATAGTGCTGTGGGTCGCGGGCAAAGGGGTAGAGGGCATCCAGCGCCCCACGCCCAAGCACCCGATGATCACGGTGGGCCGTATAGAGCGGCCTGGGGTAGACGGGGTCAAAGGTCAGACAGAGATCGGGCCGATAACGGCGAATTTGGCGCACCAGTTCCCCCCGAAACGCCGGCGTATCTTCCAATCCCCCATCAGGATAGCCGAGAAAGACTGCCTCCGCGACTCCCAGGCGCCGGCAAGCTTCGCGCTGCTCTTCCTTGCGCAGCCGGGCGATCTCCTCCGGTTTGGCTTCTGGCTGAGCAGTTCCCTTCTCGCCAGAAGTGCAGACCACATAGGTCACCTGCGCGCCACTATCAATGAGCCGCGCCACTGTACCGGCACACCAGGATTCCGCGTCATCAGGATGCGCCAGCAGCACCAGGCAACGCTCATAGGATGCGAATGGCGGCTGCGACGTATATGTCTCATCCATACATATGTCTCATTTATACATATGCTCCCTGAATGTCGAGCAACTGCCGGATGCCCTGGCCGGCGAGGGCCAGCAACTCATCCAACGCTTCCCGTGAGAACGGGCGGCCTTCTGCCGTGCCCTGCACTTCCACAAACTCGCCTTTGCCCGTCATCACCACGTTAAAGTCCACCTGCGCCCGCGAATCCTCGACATAATTGAGATCGAGCAGTGGCACCCCATCAACAACGCCAACACTGATCGCCGCCACCGCCGTCTGCATCGGATGGCCCTTGAGCAGCCCTTGCTTGAAGAGCGCTGTACAGGCGCGATGCGCCGCGATATAAGCCCCAGTAATCGAGAGCGTGCGCGTGCCGCCATCGGCCTGCAAGACATCGCAATCAACCGTCAGCGTGCGTTCGCCCAGCAGCTTCAGGTCCAGCGCAGCCCGCAGCGAGCGCCCGATCAGCCGCTGAATCTCCTGTGTGCGTCCGCTGGGCCGGCCCACCGATGACTCCCGGCGGGTGCGCGTCTTGGTCGCACGCGGCAGCATGCTATATTCCGCCGTCAGCCAGCCCTGGCCACGCCCCTCCAGAAATGCCGGCACCGTCTCCTCAATGCTGGCCGCGCAGAGTACGCGCGTCTCGCCCGCCTCGATAAGCACCGACCCTTCGGCGTAGCGTTGATAATCTATGATGACTTTGATGGGTCGTAGCTCGTTCGGCTCCCGACCATCTACACGCGGCATGGCTATTCCTTCTGACTTTCTCTGGCTTGCTGACTCTCTCCGGCCAGATCACGGCGAGCAGCATCGGCCAGCACGGTTTCGCTTTTCACCTGCTCAAAGGGCGTATGGCAGGCCCGGCAATAATACTGCGCCGTCAGCAGTTGCGCGCCAAACAGCGAGAAAAATTCCGTCTCGTTTGAGCCGCAATACGGGCAGGCAATCGCTGGCTGCGCATTGTCCTGTCGCTGAAGAGAAGAACTATCAGGCATCTTAGACTCCTGAGAGCATACTGCTGCTTATTTTACACTTCCGGCTGCAAGCGGCGGCGAGCGGCATCCCAGCGCGCCCAGGGCAGCGGCGTTTTTACCCGCCAGCGACCATCGCCGGCGCGCTCCAGGGTCAGCGGCAGCGCCAGTTCTGTTTCCAGCAGCGCCAGGCCGACACGCTGCAACCAGCGCTGGCGCAGATCATCGGGTCCGCCGCGCAAGACGCCGCCCTGTTGCAGCAGCGAGCCGCGCACATCATCCGCCGGTCCAAACCAGCACAGCGTCTCCAGCCAGGCGCGCTCCAGCGCCGTCACCAACGAGCCGCGCACCGCGCCGCCACTTCTGGCAAGCCGACGCACCCAGCCCTCGCCGTGCAGCGCGTGTACCTGCTCTTCCTGCAAAAGTTTGCGGGAGCGCCCACGCAGCGGCTCAAAGCGCGACTCCTGGGCAAACTCAAAGAGGACCGAAAGCGCGATGTCTAGCAAAAAGTTTGCAGCCACAAAATCAGCCCAGCCCGTGAACACCTGATCGAGAAAGGCCACATTGGCAAACTGCGCGCGTGTCTCCGGCTCATAGTCCGCCGGATGCGCTTTCGCCTGGGGAAAATCCTGAAGCAGCGGATAGAGCGCGCGCGCGTGCCCAAGTTCGTCCTGCGCCATCGCCGCCGCCGCCACCGAGGACTCCAGCGTGGGGGCGCCGTTACACCATTCGGCATAGCGCCGGCCCAAGAAGTATTTATTATCAGCCAGCGTCGCCAGCAGATCAAACAACGCCTGCTGCTCAGTGATCTCAGCACTCATCAGTTCCACTCCTGCCGCACGCGCTAGGGCTTAATCACGGAGAGAAATTTCTCGCGCGGAGCGATGACCATCTCGACCCAGGAAAATTCATCATAGATGCTGCGCGCATAGACCTTTGCCAGTTCGGGATCATCGGCGGCAATCGTGCCCACCTGATGAAGCGGCTCCTCGTATTTGCGCCGCGCAAATACTTCCCAGAGCTTTGTCTCTGCCACCGTCTTCAACGGCTCTGCCGTGCTGCTCATAGCCCCACCCCCCACATTCGCAGCGTATCTCTGCCCTCTTCCGTCATCCGCGCCGGCGTCCAGGGTGGATCCCAGACGACCTCAACCTCCACCTGCTCAACGCCTGATTCTTGCAGCAGCCGGTCACGGATGTCGCCCAGGATCATCTCCATCGCCGGGCAGCCCATCGCGGTAAATGTCAGTTTCAGGGAGACGGTGCTCTCGTGCCGCTCTAGCGCCACGATCAACCCCATATCCACGACGCTCACTGGCAGCTCAGGATCAGTGACCTCGCGCAGTGCATCCCAGAGCGCCTCAACCGAGCCGGGCGCATGACCGGCCTCTGGCGGCCCGGCAGCACAGCCCACGTCAGAAGACGCCTGCTCATCGGAAGGGAGGTCTCTGACCAGCGCAAAGGGAATGTTCATCATTGCACCCCTAGCAGTTGCTTCAACTGCTTATTGCCGCGCTGGATCATCTCCACAAACTCCTCGTTCTTTGGCCCGCGTGCCTTCCAGCGCTTCATCACATCATCCCAGCTAATCGCCCCGGCCTCCAGATCCCAATGTTTGCACTCAGCATCAAAATGGGCCGGGAACGGGCAATCAATGACATACTTCCCCTGCTCAGCATCGTAGTGCGCCGGCACCTTGTAATGCAGTTCCTCGCAGAGCGGCACCGCCGTCTTCATCCACGTCTGACGCAGTTGATCGTTCGACTTGCCCTTAAAGCCGTAATCTAACTGCTCGCCATGCTTCTTCAAATCATCGGGCAGGCCAAACCATTCCACCGTCAGCAGAAACATCCAATCAATGGCTCGCTGAATCTCCTCATGGGCCGCAGGGTCCGAGCTAAGCTTGCGCATCCACTGCTCGCCATGCCGCAGGTGGAACGTCTCTTCTTTATCGACTTTGACCAGCGCGCGCTTCCAGGGGCCAAAGGTGGTACTCTCAAAGACATCGCCGAGCAGTGTATAGCCCGCGCGATCATAAAAAGCGTTCGCCATAATCAATTCAACCCAGCTATCCAGCGGCACATCAAAGGCATAGGGATATTTGAACTGACTCGCCGGGCGCTCGTAGATTAGCCATTCGGTATCCACCCCCAGATCGCGCATCAAGCGGTAGGCGATATGTGCGTGGCCCATCTCATCCTGAATAATCGAGATCGCCGAGCCAAACGCATTAAGATTGGGGGCATGCTGCGCCGCGTGAAAATAGGCCGGAGCGCTAATCAGTTCGGTATCAGCCGATACCGTCAAGATGCGCTTCATGCCCTCAAGATACGTGGGACTCATATGCTCCAGAGTTTCGATGAGTTGCTTGCTGCGAATGCGGTCCAGCACTGCCGCGTCGGATTGCACAGCCGTTGCCATAGCTGAGTACCTCCTCTGGTTTCATATCTCTAAATAGAAATATCGCCTTCTCTAGCCTATAGCGTGCGCGGCTCCTTGTCAAGAGTCGGAGGGCGTGTCTCCATCTTGTACCTCCCCAGACTGCTGCCCATCAATCCGCGCCCGCAGGCGGACAATGGCGCGCTCGGTCACCGCCAGGTCTGCGCGCAGCGTCTCGGCCTTATATTCCCGTACCAGCAATTGATACTCCAATAAACGTGGCCTTCGAGCAGGCCGCTGCGTATAGGTCTGCAACACCCATTCCATATGGGCAAGCTGCGCCTCAAGCGCCTGGCGGTGTTCGCTGAGATGACGCAGGGCCACCTCATCAGTCGTCTGCCCGCAAAAAAACAGCTTGGCAAGAAACTCATCCTTGGTAAAGCGCTCCGGCGCCGGCTCTTTCAGCCACGCATCCACCTCGGCCTGGCCCTGTGGGGTCAGCCGGTAGAGCTTGCGGTTGGGCCGGTGCTGCTGAATCACTACTTCCGACTCGACCAGCCCCTCATGCTCCAGAGCCTTTAACGTCGTATAAATCTGGCTGTTGCCGGCATTCCAATAGCTGGCAATCGCCCGGTCAAAGGCGAGCTTAATATCATACCCGCTCATGGGCCTCGCGCCGAGCAGGCCCAGAATAATCGAGCGCAAGGTATTGCGCGGAGCAGGGGCTTCTTCCTGCTCCTCTTTCCCATTCACATGGCGAACAGACATGGTGTATCAGCTTTCCATGCGGCGAACATCCGCCCTGCTCGCCGCAAAAAAGAAGAGCGCCCGCAATCTCCTATCCTGCTGAACAGAGAAACCAGTGCGGGCGAACGTTTAGAATCCAAGGGCGCGAGGCACAGTGATGACCGCGATAGAGATCAGGTAGCCAACCAGCAGGCAGAGGCTAAAGTTTCGATGCAGGCGCAGCGTCTGCGCAACGACCACATTGGTCGCTGCCGGTGTCTCAGCACGCAAGACGCCAGTAATGACTACCACCAGCGCGGGCAGCGTCAACAGCACCAGCAAAATGCCATGCGGTCTGGCATGAGGGAACGCCGCCAGTGCAATGAGCAGATAGGGCAGCAGCACCAGCGCCAGATAGAACGTGCGGCCCATCTGAACCCCCAGATAGGTCACCAGCGTTCGTTTATTGGCGGCGCGGTCCGTCTCCAGATCGCGCAGGTTATTTGCTAGCATGGCTGCCGCTGCCAGCGACCCCAGCGCCAGCGAGAACGTAACGGCGAGGGCATTCACCTGCGCCCCCTGAATCTCGACGCTGCTGATCAGCACGGCAGGCCCCATCACAAAGCCTACCGCCAGTTCGCCCAGTGGCAGATAGCCAAGCGCATAGGGGGTCGCAGAATAAAAATACGCCAGCAGCACCGCAGGGCCACCCAGCAGCAAGACGCCCCAGGCATGGGCTGTCAGTACCTCGATGAGTAACCCGATGGCTCCAAACGCCAGCAAGGTCAGCCCAACCCGCCGAACGGCTTCTGCTGGCAGGAGGCTCTTTTGTAAGATGCCACTTGAACCAAGGGCATGCTCTCCATCGGTGCCGCGTCGCACATCAAAATAGTCATTGAGCAAATTCGCGCCGGCATGCAGCAGCAACACTACTGCGATCAGCCCAAACAAACGCATAGGGTGGAAAGCGCTGCCAGTTTTGGATGGCTCAAACCAGGCCGTCGCCGTTCCTAGCGCCACAGCCAAGAGCGACAACCAGAATCGACCAGGATGCAACACGCGCCACCAGCGCGCTCCTGGTGACGGTGGGGAAGCGAGCGCCAGCGGTAATCCACCGCGAGTCGCGGTCGCTACCAACGCCTGTTCCCTGGCAACGGGTGCAGAAGCAGCATGGGGTGGCGCATCCATAGGTGGGAGTGGGAGCGTCCTCTTCGGAAGCGCGCCAGCAGAAGTGGGATCAGCCATCTCTGACAACGACGGGACCGTATTATAGGCGTCAGGAGGCACAGGCGGCTCCGCCTGAAGGGGAGCGCCATTGGTGGCAGGAGAGCCTGTATCCATAGTTTCCAATCTTTAGATAACTAATAACTGGTTGGTACGCTTGATGCTTCAGCCAGCGCCCGTGGCTGGACTCACCATGAAGACCTCGCCCATACAGGCCCAACTACGGGGGCCTCTATCCCCCTGCTCCTCACAGTGGAAGCGTCAGGGATTACTTGTGTTGTTTCGGGCATACCCGCTTGTTAGTTTGCCTCGCTCTGGCCCCACCTGCTTGCCGCGCTATAGTATCCTGAACGGATTTAACCGCTATCGGCGTGCTTTTCACACTGACGCCAAAGGTCACTGGCACTGCGAGCGATCCCGTCCCAATGCAGGACGTTCATGCTTTTACCCAAGGGAACGATTTACCTTGGAACTGCCAAACACGATTCCGTTGGGATAGCACTCAACACGGCTCCCAGTCTAGCACAAAGTAGCGGCGGCTGCAAGCGGTAAGGGTAGCGATTACTGTTCAGAAGAGAAGCGTGCCTCCAGACGCGCCATTGTCTGCGCAAGCTGCGCCTGGCTCACCGCAACGGTGAGGTCGCCGCGTGTTTTTTCCAGGATGCCGCGCACCGAGTCAGTCGTTCGGCGCAGGTTGCCAGTAATAGCATCAGGAAAATCAAGCGTGGTCAGGACAAGGTAAATATCATCCATATCACGCAGAAACGCCTCGCAGCCATCCAGGCGCCCCTGGCGCATGCGGTCCAGGATATAGCGGCGCAGTTCGCCCACCGCCTCGCCCAGCCCATTGAGGTAGGGCGCCCACTCAACATGCAGGGTTTCAGGCACTGGAAGCGGCTGGCGCTGCATAAAGGCGCAGGTCAGGGAAGCCTCGGCAAATTCTTTCTGAGCATCTTCAACAAAACCCGCATAATAAATATCCAGATGATCGCGCAGATCAGCACGCATCTCGGTCAGCAGAGCTTCAGCCTGACCTAGCAACTGAGCGGCAGATGCGAAATCATGTCGGTGGGAGGCGCGAATGGAGTTTGCGCAGCAGCGAATAGCCGCGCGCGACTTTGGAAGCGCGCGCTCACGGGCAGCGTGCTTCAATTCAAGATAACCGCGCGCAGCCTGACCGATAGTATCGAGATCCATAAATTTTATTCCGTCTGAACAGCTTGAGCGGCAGAGCCGGATTTTCCTTGTAGTCTACCACACAAACAACGGCCTTGTAGGGCACACCTGGCTGGTAATGCCGTGTGGCTTGAACAGCAAAGGGAACGAGGTGCCCTCCGCTAGCTGAACACCACTTTCACTGCTCAGCTAGCCAGAGCATAGCACAGCGCCTCTGTGTTCGCAAGCACCTTGCAGCGCGCTGCAAGCAGACTTCCAGGCAAAGAAACACATAGTTGCCTCGACAAATACACTTGCCTGCAACTAGAGCAAACGCTCTACCACAATCTCTGGTGGAAACTGCATCTCGGCCAATTCACCTGACCAGAATAACCGCTTGAGCATCTCGCCAACGGCAAAGAGCAGATGCTGGCGCATCGTATCCTGCTCCATCTCAAATTCTGGGCTTCCCCGATGCTGGGCCAATGATTCAAACCAGTGGCGCAGCGGCGATGTCTCCGGCGGATAGACGAGATAGCCCTCCATTTTTACTGTGCCGCTATTAGCGGGCAGAAAAATGCGCACCTGCGGGCAGCACTCCATCAGATCGATGCGATAAAAAACGCCATAATGCTCTTTTGATGCCTGAAAGAGCGCGATGTTTGACGCTTTGCCTTCTTGGCTATCATCATCCTCTTCATCATCAAACGGCTTCTCAGCTTCTCGCTCCATCTCAACTCCTAACCCTGCAAGCAGCGCTTTCAGTTGCTCATCCAGATTCATTGCGTTTCCCCATTCTCTCCTGAGGTAGACCAACGCCTGAAGTCGCTCCAAGCTCCAGGTACAGGGGTATTCCGAGAAGCGCGCTCAAAAGTGGAAGCAAAGCAGAAGGCGAAAGAGGTGAGGAGGTCACAAAGCAGAGAACCTCTGCGGCTCAAGCTTTAAGCAGCCCTAATTCGAGCGCACGGCTGAGTGCCTCGGTGCGGCTCGCCACGCCAAGCTTTTGATAGATATTTGCCAGATGAAACGTCACCGTGCGCTCGCTGACATGCAGATGTCTGGCAATCTCTTTATTGCGCAGTCCGCTCGCCAGCGCGCGCAACACATCTTGCTCTCGCGCTGTCAGTGGTGTCGCCTGGCTTTCTGTTGGGGCTGGGCGGCCAAAGCGATCTATCAGTCTTCCAGTGAGTGCTGGCGAAAGCAGCGTTTCGCCACGTGCCGCTGCGCGCACCGCGTTTGCAAGCTCATCAGGAAGAAGGTCTTTTAAGACATACCCACTGGCACCGGCCTTCAGGCTCTCCAGCACATCCTCATCCTGCTCAAACGCCGACACCATTAAGACCCGCACATCTCGATTAGAGGCATGCAGTTGGCGCAGCGCCTCTAGTCCATCCATCCCGGCCATGCGCCTATCCATCAAGACGACCTGCGGCCCCAGGTCTTGAGCCTCCGACAGCGCCTGCAAGCCATCTGCCGCCTCTCCAACGATCTCAATGTCAGGATAGCTTTCCAGCAGTCGGCGAATCCCAGCTCGTGTGACGGCATGGTCATCTACAATAAGCACTCGAATACGCCCGGCAGGCACCGCCGCCGGCGCCAACTCTCTCACACCCTTCTGCGAACCAACCGAAGCCTGTATCGCAGAAGCCGGCGCATACGGCACAGTGATCAAAATTCGTGTCCCCTGGCCAGGCGCGCTCTCTAGCTTCAGCGAGCCGCCTATCAGCCGCGCCCGCTCGCGCATCATTCGCACACCAAAATGCCCCTCTAAACTGCCAGTGGCGGGCGCACCAGAGAGTTCAAAATACGGCGGCCAGGGGGCTGACGTCACAACTGCTCTCTCCAGAGCAGCACGGTCAAAACCGCGCCCATCATCCTCAATCAGCAATTGTACCTCTTCTTCGGCATAGATGAGATGTACACGCACGCGCCTGGCTGCCGCGTGACGGACCGTATTAGAAAGCGCCTCCTGGGCAATGCGGAACAGGGCCATCTCCTGCTGGGGCAGCAGCGGACGCGGCTGACCCGCCAATGAAATTCGGCTGGAGAGATCGGCGGCGTCCGCCATCTGCTCCACCTCGCGCGCCAGCGCTTCATGAAACGGCAGGGTCTCCAGCAGCGCCGGGCGCAGACCCCATATCGCCCGGCGCATATCCTCCAACGCCTGATGCGCCAACGCCCGCGCTTCGACAATCTCGGCGCGTGGCTCGCCAATCTGATCGAGCTTGTGAACCAACGCCGCTAGCGACTGCGCCACCGTATCATGTAGCTCGCGCGCAAGGCGACTGCGCTCCTCGGCTACCACCATATCGCCAAGCTGCTCACGTTGCCGTCGCTCGCGCAGCAAAGAATCTGCTGCTTGATGCACAAGCTCCGCCTCAGCAGCCGTTAAATGTGGCTGCCGGGTGAGATCGAGCAGACCGCCGAGCAGGTCGTCCGACAGAGCCGGCGATTCAGCCAGATTTCCAGCATCCGTTTGTGGTTGGTACGCCTGATCGGACATGAGACATCGCCTTCTTAGGCATCCTATCAGCAAACAAGAAACGAAGAAGCCAGGCCGTCGTGCCTGGCTTCTTCTGACCGCTGCATCGCTTCTTTAATCTGAGTAGCCCAGCAGCATCTTCTGCTGCGCCGACAGAACAGGCTAGCCTTCTTGCGCCCGCGCGGTATTCAGGCGCTTCATCAGGCGCGACTTGCGGCGAGCGACATTGTTCGGGTGCAGTACACCCTTGGTTGCAGCACGATCAAGCTGGCTGATAGCCTGGCGTATCGCTTCAGTCGTCGCCTCCGCCTCAGGCTCAGCCACAATAGACTTCTGAGCTTTGGTAATAAAGGTCTTGACCGTCGATTTCACCGCGCGGTTACGTGCCCGGCGCTTCTGCTCAATCCGCATGCGCTTAGCCGCCGATTTCGTGTTGGGCATAAGAGCGCATATCCTCCCGATCTCTAAATAAAAATTCAAGGCGTCGCTGTCCACCATATGGGCATAGCAACGTTTTTCTTACACACGTCGTTCCAGTATAGCAGACTGACGCGCCAATAGCAAATTACAAGATGTATTTGCTCAAATCCTCGTTTTTCATCAGGCCACTCAGCCGCGATGCCACAAACGCCCGGTCTATCGTCACCGTCTGGCCGCGCAGGCTGGGCGCCTCAAACGAGAGATCTTCCAGGAGCTTCTCTAGAATCGTATGTAAGCGGCGCGCCCCAATATTCTCCAGCCGCTGGTTCATCTGCGTTGCCAGACCAGCCATCTCGTCCAGCCCATCATCCGTGAAGACCAAAGTAACCTCTTCCGTGCCCAGCAGCGCCTGATACTGCTTGGTCAGCGCGTTCTCCGGCTGGGTCAAGATCGCCTTAAAATCCGTCTGACTCAGATGTGCCAGTTCCACACGCAGCGGGAAACGCCCCTGCAACTCAGGAATCAGATCGCTCGGCTTTGAGTTATAAAACGCGCCCGCCGCAATCCAGAGAATATGGTCGGTTTTCACCGGCCCGTAGCGCGTCATGACCGTCGATCCTTCGACAATCGGCAGGAGATCGCGCTGCACTCCCTGGCCTGAGACATCCGGCCCCACCTCGATTTTGGTACTCGCTACCTTATCGAGTTCATCCAGGAAGACCACGCCCGATTCTTCCACGCGCTTGGTCGCATCTTCCACCACCTGATCGAAGTCAATCAGCTTGTTCGCTTCCTCCTGCGTCAGCAGGCGGCGCGCCTCCTTCACGGAAACACGGCGCGAGCGCTTGCGCTGGCCTGGCATCGCGCCAATCAGTTCTTGAAAGTCGCTGCCTTCGCCGGTGTCATCCGAAGCCATCCCGGCCACAAATTCAAGAATCGAGGTATAGCCATCATCATCAGCCAGATCGATCTCGATCATCTGCTCTTCCAACTGATGGTTTGCCAACATCTCGGCCACACGCTTGCGCCTGGCTTTGGTCACATGCGGCTGCTCCCGCCCTGCCGCCTTGGCTGCGCGCGCACTGGCCTTGCCAGCCTTCTCAACAGCGCTCGCGCTCTCCGCCAAAACAAGTTCCTGGTTGCTTTTTACCACCCGGCTGGCCGCACCCGCTCCATTCGTAGCGCTAGACTCTTCCGGCTGCTTCGGGGCCAGCAGATAGTTCAAAATCCGCTGGTGCGCCAGGTCTTCGGCCTGTGCCTGCACCTGCCCCTGCTTTTCTGTATGCACCAGAGTAATAGCGCTATCCAACAAGTCGCGCACAATAGACTCAACATCCCGGCCTACATAGCCCACCTCGGTAAACTTCGTCGCCTCCACTTTGATAAAAGGAGCATCGGCCAGCTTCGCCAGACGCCGGGCAATCTCCGTCTTGCCCACACCCGTTGGACCAATCATCAGAATATTTTTTGGCGTGATTTCGGCGCGCACCTCTGGGGCCAGTTGCAAACGCCGATAGCGGTTGCGAAGCGCGACAGCCACCGCTCGTTTGGCAGCAGGCTGCCCAACGATATAGCGATCCAGCTCCTCAACAATCTGCTGGGGAGTTAAATCTTTCATTGGCCCCTCCTTCCCGTTTCTGCGCCCTGGCTTTCAAGTACGTGCAACAGAATCTGATCGTTGGTATAGATACACAGCGAGGCAGCAATTTCCATTGAAGCGCGAGCAATCTCAGCCGCAGAAAGCGCGGTATGCTCAAGCAATGCTCGCGCCGCCGAGAGGGCATAATTGCCGCCGGACCCAATCGCAATCACCCCACCGTCTGGCTCGATCACATCCCCATCGCCGCTCAGCACCAGAATTTGCTCGCTATCGGCTACCACCAACATCGCCTCCAGGCGACGCAGATATTTATCGGTGCGCCATTCCTTGGTCAGTTCCACCGCCGCCTTGCGCAGATTGCCCTGATACTTCTCAAGCTGGCCCTCAAACTTCTCAAACAGCGTCAGCGCATCTGCCGTCGAGCCAGCAAACCCGGCCAGCACAGTATTGTCACGAAGATGACGAATCTTGCGCGCCGTATGTTTCATCACTGCATCCCCCACCGTCACCTGCCCATCGCCTGCCATTGCCACCTGCCCAGCGCGACGCACAGCGAGAATCGTCGTTGCCCGCACCGGCTGGCCCAAATAGGTACTCAAAGTTGTTCCAGATACCTTCTGAGATCTACTCTCTATAAATAGCGTGATGACCTGGCTTCTCGCCTTTAGGATACCACAATGGTTTCTTTACTCGTTGCTGAGCGACGGCGCGTTGATCCCGGCTTTGTCGTCGCGGTTCCGGTTTTCGTCGTGGGCCGCTTTGCTGCCGCGCTCTTTGCCCCGCCAGCAGCTTTGCTCGCACCAGCCGTTGGTTTGGCGCTGGCGCCAGTTTTCCGCGTGCTGGTCTTGGCCTTGGCGCCATGCCCAGCGGCTCCGGAGCCTGTCTTTGTAGCACTCCTACGTGCAGAAGTTGCCCCCGACCGCGCGCGTGGGCGGGCTGTGCCAGCAGCCATACGTGCATCCGTCGCCGCATTGCCAACAGACGCGCCATCACTGCCAGCGACCTGTTCCGCCCCCTCAACCACCGTACCGCAGGCCGTACAGGCTGCCACCTGCTTCCCCTGCGCCACCGTGACCAGGCCACCGCAGTTTGGACAGGGGCCAGCCAGCGGGCGATCCCAGGTGGCAAAAGTGCAGGTTGGATAGTTTGCGCAGCCATAAAACACCTTGGCGCGCTTCTTCGTCTTGCGCACGACCAGATCGCCGCCACACTGCGGGCACAGCGCTCCTGTCTTATTGATAAACTTCTTTTTGAAGCTGCATTCCGGGAAACCGGAACAGGAGATAAACGGGCCAAAGCGCCCGCTGCGAATCACCAGAGTCCGGCCACACTCTGGGCACAGCTCATCAATCTCTTCAACCGGCTTCTGTACGCGCGGCATCTCGCTCTCTGCGCGCGTCAGCGTCTCCCGAAACGCATCATAGAAGCGATTCAAGAACTCGGTCCAACTCTGGTGCCCTTCCTCGATAGCGTCGAGCTTTTGCTCCATATCGACAGTAAAGCCCACATCCACAATATCAGGGAAGTGCTTGACCATCACTTCGTTGACCGTCTCGCCCAGCCAGGTCGGCACAAAGCGGCGCTCCTGCTGCTCCACATAGCCACGCTCCTGGATAGTCGAAACAATCGGCACATACGTGCTGGGCCGGCCAATGCCGCGCTCCTCCAGTTCTTTAATCAGGCTGGCCTCGCTATAGCGCGGGGGCGGCTGCGTAAAGTGCTGGTCGGGCGTCAATTGATGCAAGTCCAACAACTCGCCTACTTCCAGCAGCGGCAACGTCTCCTCATCCTCTTCACGCGGCCAGACAGCATAAAAGCCCGGAAACTTCAGGCTGGAACCGTTTGCCCGGAAGACATACTGTGCCGCCACAATATCAACCCGCACGGTATCAAAGACGGCAGGCGCCATAAAGGCCGCCACAAAGCGCCGCCAGATCAACTGATACAGCTTGAAGAGATCAGCCGAGAGATAGGGCTTCACCGCCTCTGGCGTCAGCGTTACATCCGTTGGGCGGATGGCCTCATGGGCATCCTGCACCGTCGCTTTGGCCTTGCCGGTGCGCCCCTCGCCCACAAACTCTTCGCCAAAACGTTCTTTGACGAACTTCTTTACCGCCTGCTGTGCCTCAGCAGAGATACGGGTCGAGTCGGTACGCATATAGGTAATCAAGCCCTGATGCCCGCGCTCGTGCATCTCAATGCCTTCGTAAAGCTGCTGGGCCAGACTCATCGTCTTCTTCGGCGGGAAGCGCAGGCGCACCGAGGCATCCTGCTGCATCGTGCTGGTGGTATAGGGCAGCCAGGGCTGGCGGCGCACATCCTTTTGCTCAACGCCACGTACAGTATAGGTTGCCCCTTCAAGCGCGGCCAGAATGGCTTTCGCCTCTTCCTCGCTGCCGATCTTGATCCTGGTGCGCTCCGGCTCATCGCCGGTGCCGTTCTTGCCATTCTTCCCGTTCGCGCTTTTCCCGTTGTTGTTCTTGCTTGTAGCAGCTTCGATAGTCTGCTCCTCAGCAGGTGCTTCATCAGCCAGCCGGGCAAAAAGCTGCGCTTCAAACGTCTTGCGCTGCTTTTGTTTACTCAGCAGCGCTGCAATTGTCCAGTATTCTTCAGGAACAAAGGCGCGAATCTCGGCCTCGCGCTCGCAGATCAGCCGCAGCGCCACCGACTGCACCCGTCCAGCGCTGGTGCCTGATTGCACGCGCCGCCACAGCAGCGGGCTAATCTTATACCCCACCAGTCGATCCAGCACGCGGCGCGCCTGCTGAGCATTGAACAGGTCTTCATCGATCACTCGCGGATGGGCAATCGCATCTTGCACGGCGCGGCGGGTGATCTCGTTAAAGACCGCGCGCTGCGGATTCTTCAAGCTCAGCGCCCGCTTTAGCGACCAGGCGATAAACTCACCTTCCCGATCTGGGTCTGGAGCCAGGTAGATCGTTTCAGCTTTTTTCGCCGCCGATTTGAGTTCATTGATGAGCTTTTCTTTCCTCTCGATGACCTCATATTTCGGCTCAAAGTCGTGTTCGCCCGCCGTCTTTTTGCCCTTTTTAGGCAAGGCAACCCCCATGCCCTTTTTGGGCAGGTCGAGAATGTGGCCCATTGAGGCGCGAACTTCATAGTCAGTTCCAAGAAATTTTTCGATGGTCTTTGCTTTTGCAGGAGACTCAACGATTACCAGTTTCTTTGCCATACACCTACCTGTGATCCATGCAAGATGTTACCAGCAGCCCGAACCCAACCCTTCTGCTGCTCTGACGATACACTATTGTCTCTTATTCCCTCAAGCGTCTTGCTCGCTGGAAACGTAATATTGTCTATCATGATACCTCATAGTATGTTAAACCCACTCTCACCCGCTTCACTCAGCATAGCACAAAACCACAAGAGAACTCAGGCATGCCTTGCCTTTGGCAGCCAGAGGTCCAGATACGCTAGCCCCTTTCTTGCTCTTCTCTGCTCTATGCGGTATCCTTCTTTATAATAGATGCGCCGCTTTGCGCGCATCCTGCATCTCAAACGAGGCTTTGCCATGAATATCCTTGATGCCTATCCAACATCCTATCTGCTCGACGCTGAACAGCACGCGCTGATCCTTAGTTGGAGCGATGGGCACGAATCTCTCCATCCCTATGAGTTTCTGCGCCGCAGTTGCCCCTGCGCTCTGTGTTCTGGGGAAGGTGATTTTCCTGGCCAGATGACCCCTGAGAGAGCATTGAATGCTGACGAGATCGATCTCTATGAGATCAAACCCGTTGGACGCTACGGCCTCTCTCCTGTCTGGGGCGACGGCCATCATACCGGCATCTATACCTACGAAAAGCTGCGGGCAGAGTGCCAATGTGACGAATGCCGCGCGCAGCGCAGCCAGATGCAGACCCGGCAGCGCACAAGCCGCTAGCAATAGAAGGATACTATTTCCATGTCAGATGCTGCTCCATCCGCCACCCAGGCAACACCAGCACTTGCCTGGCTCGCCAAAATCCACGTCACCTTGAAGCCTGTAGTCTTAGACCCCCAGGGCAGCACCGTCCTGGGTGGCTTGCAAAGCCTGGGCTTTCAGAGCGTCTCCTCCGTGCGTGTCGGCAAATACCTGGAAATCACCCTCAGCGCGCCAGATGAGACCAGCGCGCAGGAAACCGTTCAACAGATGTGTAGCAAACTGCTCGCCAATCCAGTCATCGAACAGTATCGCTTTGATCTGGAGCCACTCTCTCACTAGGGACTACCAACTCACGCCCCATCATGAGGAGCGCATGATCGCTTTACGCCATATCGCTCGCTGCCTCTTTTCGCCCAAAGCGGCGCAGCCGCAGTGAATTGCTCACTACCGTGACCGATGAAAGCGCCATCGCCGCTGCCGCGAAGATTGGCGCGCTCGCATGTAACAGCGGGATCGTCGGAGAGGCCATCGCCAGCGGAATTAAGATCGTGTTGTAGCCAAAGGCCCAAAACAGATTCTGTCGAATAACCCGCATTGTCGCCCGTGACAGATGTATAGACGTCACCAGGCTGCGCAGGTTGCCCTTCACCAGCGTAAGCTGGGCGGCCTCCATCGCAATATCGGTCCCGGTGCCCATTGCAATGCCCAGATCGGCCTGCGCCAGCGCCGGCGCGTCATTGATGCCATCGCCAGCGAAGGCCACCACCGTTCCCTTTTCGCGGAGATGCTGTACGCTGGCCGCCTTCTCGCCTGGCAGCACTTCGGCCAGCACTCGCTCGGCAGGAATGCCAACCTGCGCCGCAACACTGAGCGCGGTGCGTCGATTATCACCCGTAATCATCCACACCTTTATCCCCTCCCCTTGCAGACGCGCAATGGCCTCTGCCGAGCCAATCTTCACCGTATCAGCAATGCCAAGCACCCCAGAGACTTGTCCATCCACCGCTAGCAGGATCGCCGTCTTTCCGGCTCCCTCCAGTTCCTCCAGGGAAGACGCGAACGCCGTGATACCAGCAGCTTCTACCCCCTGCTCGATGAGCAGCCGGCGCGTCCCAAGGAGCAACGCATGCCCTGCCACCCGCGCCTCCAGACCACCGCCAGGAACAGCAGTGAATGACTCTATCGGTGAAGCAGGGGTGATCCCGCGCGTCTGCGCTCCTTCAACAACGGCGCGCGCCAGCGGATGCTCCGAGACGCGCTCCGCACCTGCCGCCAACGCTAAGAACTCGCGCTCGTTGACGAGCGCCCCCGGCGCCAGCACAATGTCCGTCAATTCAGGCCGTCCGCACGTGATCGTACCCGTCTTATCCAGCACGATAGTTGTCACCGAGGAGAGCCGCTCCACACTCTCACTATTCTTGATGAGAATGCCTAGCTCAGCGCCCTGCCCGGTTCCAACCATGATAGCGGTTGGCGTTGCCAGACCCAGCGCGCACGGGCAGGCCACCACCAGCACGGCAATACCCGCCACCAGCGCCATAATCCAGGGCTGCGTGACTGCTGCACCCATCGGGACAGCAGGACTAAACCCGAAGGCTTCTCCGGCAATGGTCCAGCCAACAAAGGTGAGCAGCGCGATCACCAGCACCGACGGGACAAAGATACCCGCTACCGTATCAGCCAGGCGTTGAATCGGCGCTTTGGAGCCTTGCGCCTGCTCCACCAGCCGAATAATCCCGGCCAGCATCGTCTCACTGCCCACTTTGGTCGCCCGCACGCGCAGCATGCCAGTCTGATTGATCGTTGCCCCAATCACCTGTTCTCCAGCGCGCTTCTCGACAGGCAGACTCTCGCCGGTAAGCATCGATTCATCCACGCTTGAGTCACCTGAAATGACCTCACCATCCGTCGGAATCTTCTCTCCAGGGCGCACTATCAGTTGATCGCCAGCCACGACCTGCTCGATAGGCAGGTCCATCTCACGACCAAGCCGTATAACATGCGCCGTGTGTGCCTGCAATCCTGCCAGCCGCTTGATCGCCTCGCTGGCCTGCCCCTTGGCCCGCGCCTCCAGATATTTGCCCAGATAGATCAGCGTAATAATCAGCGCAGTGGTGTCATAGAAGGTGATCGAGCCAACCACGTTGGGAAAGAAGGTAGCAACAACACTCATGGCAAAGGCCACCGTCGATCCCAGGCTAATCAGCACATCCATATTCGCGCTGAAATGGCGAAGCACCCGCAGGGAGGCCCGGTGAAATCCCCAGCCCACATAGCCCCACACCGGCGCCGTTAGCGCCAGCAGCAGATAATTCTCGCCCGGAAAGCGATCCATAAAGAACATTGAGAGGATCACCACTGGCACAGTCAACGTCACCCCTAGCACGAGCGTGCGGCGCGTGCGGCGCAGGTTCAGCTTTCGGCTGATGAGTTCTGCTGTCTGTGGACCTTCTGGCGCTGCCCTGACTGGCGTGGGCGATAGCGGCACTGCTGGCTCAATGAGAGGCGTAGCGGAATAGCCAGTGGCCTTGACCTTCGCCAGCAACTCCTCAACACTGGCCCTCGCCGGGTCATAGCGCACGCTGGCGCGCTCGGTGGCAAAATTGACGCTGGCGTCGTCCACCCCAGCAACCTTCTTCAACCCTTTTTCAATACGCAGCGCGCACGAAGCGCAGCTCATGCCCTCCAACGCCAGCGTAATCTCCGCTGGCGGGAGCTGCACTGGAGGCGTCGCAGGCACCTGGATGTGATCCTGTAGTTCGGCCATAGCAAGCCTTCCCCATGACATAAACAACGGCTCGACGAGGCATCGCCCACTGGTTAGCGATTGCCCGCCAGGTTATAGAGCTGCACCAATTCATCAATGACGGCAGCCTCTCGTCCCTCTTTAATGCCCTCTGGGACACAATGCTGCAAATGCTGCTCAAGCAGCAGAGCCTCAAACTTCTCAATGGCTTTACGCACCGCGTAGGTCTGGCGCAGAATGTCCACACAATACTGGTCAGACTCCACCATCTTGCGTATGCCACCGATATGGCCCTCAATATAATTCAAGCGCTTGAGGGCTTCTTGTTTATCAGCACGCATCGATTTTTCCTTCCTTACCCTACCCCCACCCAGGGGGTCTTCTTTCTATAACTATAACACACCCTCGCAAGAGATGCTCTCAACAAGCCCGCACAGAAGCGCTATTACGACACAGTCACACACACGGCCCAGATCGTAGCCCCGTGCGCGGTGTTAGCATCGTTGTTATCTACGCTCACCATCCAGGAGGTCTTGTCCGCTGCCGGCATATTGGCATAGAAGAAGTTTTCGCCATCCCCCGCCGCGTCGCTATCGCTAAACCCGCCTCCGGTCAGCAGTTGATTGGCGCTGCAACTGATGGTCAATTGCCTGGTGCTTGCCTTGGGCACCGGCAAAGACTGCGTGGGATGCGTCGCATCTGCCAGGTGCTTCTTGCTAGCACACAGCGCGTAGGCCGTCTCGGCCATCGAGCCAGTGGTGGCCTTAGTAGAGATGGTCCACCCATCGAGCGCATCGCTGGGCCGCGAACTCACCACCACACCAGAGGAGGCCGGCGTCGTCAGAAAGCCACCCCCCGTGACCACCTCGCCGGCGGGGCAGGCTGCTGTGGCAGCCTGGGTGCTGCCATCCGCCACCGTCGTTGGGTCACCCTGGACCACATGCCCCCCCAACGCGGGAGCAGACTGGAGGCACAGCGCATAGGCGATGATGGTCATCGTTTGGGCCGTATTGTTGGTGATGGTCGCTGTCCAGGGGCCAGAAACGGCGGGATAGCTGGCATCAGCCGTATAGGCATCATTGCCTGCCTGGAGAGCATACCCGCCACCTACCAGTTGCTCGTTGGTTGGGCAACTAGCCATCGCCGAGGCTTGCTGGCTCTGCGGCACGTTGGTTGCATGGCTGGGCTGAACATCGATAGCATTCCCCGACAGTGGGGCCGATGTAGCAGTTGGTGTAGGAGAGGTCGGGCTTCCTGTCGTTGGATGGGGACTGCCCTTGGAAACAGCCTGGGTCGCT
>CAZFWN010000001.1:93898-110916 GCA_964522745.1 uncultured Ktedonobacterales bacterium | reverse complement strand
TGAGAGTGGCCGAGGCAGAGGGCGTCAAAGTGGATAAAGTGCTGGTCTGGCGCCGGTATCCAGGTCAGTACCAGTCACAGACCCCGATGGTCGAGGGCAGGGACTTCTTCGTCGATGAAGTGCTGAAGGATTACCGCAGGCAGATTGTCGCGCCGGTTTCCATGCCTGCCGAGGCTCCGCTGTTCCTGATGTACACCAGCGGCACGACCGGCAAGCCCAAAGGCGCCCAGCACAGCACCGGCGGCTACCTTTCTTATGTTACTGGCACCTCAAAATATTACCAGGATATTCACCCCGACGACACGTATTGGTGCGCCGCCGACATCGGGTGGATCACCGGGCACTCTTATATCGTCTACGGCCCCCTGTCGCTGGGGACAACAAGCGTCATGTACGAAGGGGTGCCGACGTATCCTGATGCTGGGCGACTCTGGCGGATCGCTGAGAAGCTCGGCGTGACTATCTTCCACACGGCACCGACGACGATTCGCATGCTGCGCAAGGCCGGTCCCGACGAGCCAGCGAAATACAACTATCATTTCAAGCATATGACCACCGTAGGCGAGCCGATTGAGCCGGAGGTCTGGCGCTGGTATCACAAGTTCGTTGGCAAAGGCGAAGCGGTGATCGTCGATACCTGGTGGCAGACTGAGACGGGCGGCTTCATGTGCAGCACCCTGCCTGGCGTACATCCAATGAAGCCTGGCAGCGCCGGCCCAGGCACCCTTGGCATCCATCCGGTGATCTACGATGAAAACGGCCAGGAGATTCCCGCAGGCAGTGGAAAGGCCGGCAACATTTGCATCCGCAACCCCTGGCCGGGCGCCTTCCAGACGGTCTGGGGCCAGCCAGAGCGGTTCGTGAAAACGTATTACGAGAAATACTGCCGGAATAAAGACAGCAAAGACTGGCGCGACTGGCCGTACTTCGCCGGTGACGGCGCGCTGCTGGCCGCCGACGGCTATTTCCGCATCCTTGGCCGCGTCGATGATGTGATCAATGTGGCCGGGCACCGACTGGGCACAAAAGAGATCGAGTCGGCTTCCCTCACCGTCGAAGAGATTGCCGAGGCCGCCGCCGTGCCGCTGGTGGATGAACTGCGCGGCAGGGTTGTTGAGGTCTACGTCTCGCTGAAACCGGGAATCCAGGCGAGTAAGGAGATTCAAGACAAGGTTTCCAAGGCGATTGAGCGGGAGATCGGCCCAATTGCACGACCCCGGCATGTCTGGATCGTTGCGGATATGCCCAAGACCCGCTCCGGCAAGATTATGCGCAGGATTTTGGCCGGAACCAGCAACTTCACTGATGTAGGCGACATCACGACGCTGGCGAACCCGGAAATCGTCGAGAGCGTGCGCAAGCACGTCCAGAGCCAGAAGGTGGCGATGGGGGCAGTTCCACGCGCACTCTCGCCAGAAGAGCTTGAGGAAATCAAGCGGTTTGGGAGTGTTGACTAAGGCAAGAAGCAGTACGAAGAGCAAGAGGGAGAAGTCCACTCGCTCTGGTGCGCGCGACGGTGAAGGGCGACTGGTTGAGGTTTCAACCAGTCGCCCTTCGCGTTGTGGCAGGCAGCGCCAGGAGCGTTCGTCCTTGTGCTTGACGGGGCATCGATTGCAGTCTACACTATAAAGAGAACCAGAAGCGGATGACATGAGCCTGTCCGGTAGGTTGCCTAAGACGGCATGCAAATTGCTGTTGAGGTGGCACACGGGCGGCACGATTCCCCGGTAGATGGCCTATGTCACAGTCAGTTGATAGTCAACCTGGCCTTTCGGATGATCTGGCAGCGCGCCGCGAGGCGTTACTTGAAACCCTGCGTCAGGAGGGCGTCTACGATCCCTGCGTCTTGCAGGCGATCAGGGACGTGCCACGCGAGCAGTTTATCGCGCCTGAGCTACAGGCACATGCCTTTGATAATATCGCGCTGCCGATTGAGCAAGGACAGACCATTTCGCAGCCGTTGATGGTGGCGATGATGACGCAGGCATTGCAGTTAAGCGGGAACGAGCAGGTGTTGGAGATTGGCACCGGCTCTGGTTATCAGGCGGCAGTGCTGGCATGCTGCGCGCGTTCGGTAGTCTCCATTGAGCGCTGGCCGCCGCTGGCCGCGCGTGCGGCCAGGCTGCTGGGGACGCTGGGATACAGGAATGTCGAGGTGCATGTTGGCGATGGCACGCTTGGCTGGCCGAAAGCCTCGCCATATGATGGCATTCTGGTCACGGCGGCAGCGCCAGCGGTGCCTGCGCCGCTGGTCCAGCAGCTTCGTCTGGGCGGGCGGTTGGTAGTGCCGGTGGGAGGCTCCCAGCAGCAAGACCTGCTGTTGGTCGTTAAACAGGCCGAAGGCATGGAACAGCGCAAGTTGGGTACGTGTGTCTTTGTCCCGCTGATTGGAGCCGCCGCCTGGGGCGAACGGTTCGATTAGCTGCCGTCGGGAAGGAGCAATTGTGGTGGGTTTGCAGGTGCATATGCTCCAGTTCGTCTGGGTTCTTGTCCTCTGGATGGCGCTTCACGAGGGAGTGTATCTGCTGCTAGGGATGCTGCGGCGGCAATCGCTGGTCTGCTGGAGCATTGGACCGCTGGGCGCGGCTACGACCTATCTCCGCGCGCCTGGGCGGTTGTTTGTGCTGGTGCAAGTGGTGCTGCCGGCCCTGCTGGCGGCAGGCTTTCTGCGCTTTAGCTTGTTTGAGACGACTCCATCGCCGATTGTGAACCTGCCGCACGGGACGCTGGTGCAGGTGTTGCTTATCGCGCTCTCGCTGCTGTTCACCAGCACGATACGCGTTATCATGCTGGTGCGCGACTGGCGCTATCCGCTGTGGGGCGAGGCGCGTGTGCTGCGCAGCGTGTCCTGGTGCCGAGCGACAGGCGCGTGTATTTATTTCACTACATTTGGGCGAAGCTTTTTACGCGAGCGTTTTCAGGCCAGCCCACGCGAGTTTTTGCAGACGTTGTAGGAACTTGACGGCGGGCGAGCCAGGTGGTACTCTAGACACTGAACAGGAGACAGCATGGTGGGTATTCTCTACATGCCTCTCCCTGCTCCCGTAGCTCAGCGGACAGAGCATCGGTCTTCGGAACCGAGTGTCGGGGGTTCAAGTCCCTCCGGGAGCGCCAGTTATTATCACACGCGCACCAGCCAGGGTTTCCGCGCTGGTGCGCCTTCGTTTTTCTCTTTTCGGGTGCCTCTTTTCCAATATTCTCCCTTCGATGAAGAAAGTGAGGGAAGAATTCGGTGAGTATACAGCCAGTGCCCAGAGGGCAGAGACGGCAGCGCGCGCCGATGCCCTTTCCTCAACCCGATGCCAGTGCCTCGCTCGCGCCAGCCGCCGCGCAGATTGTGGTTGTGGGGGTGGGGGGAGCCGGCAATAACGCGATTAACCGGATGATCGAGGCGCAGATTCATGGGGTGCGCTTTCTGGCGCTAAACACCGACGCGCAGGCGCTGGCGCTCTCGCAGGCTCCCGAACGCATCTGCCTGGGGGAAGACTTGACGCAGGGGCTAGGCGCGGGCGGCAACCCTGCCGTCGGGGCGCAGGCAGCGGAGGCCAGCCAGCACGAGCTAAAGGAGGCGTTGAAAGACGCCGATCTGGTCTTCCTGGCCGCCGGCATGGGCGGCGGCACCGGCACGGGCGCCGCGCCGATTGTCGCGCAGATTGCCCGCGAATCGTCGGCGTTGGTCATCGGCACAGTGACGCTGCCTTTTGCTTTTGAGGGGAACCGGCGGCGCAGGGTGGCGCAGGAGGGCATTGAGCAGCTTGCAGAGGTGGTCGATTCCATCATTGTGGTTCCTAATGATCGCCTGCTCAAAGTGGTAGGGCGAGAGCGCACACTGGCCGAGGCGTTCCGGCTGGCGGATGACATTTTACGCCAGGGCGTGCAGGGCATGACCGAAGTGATTACGGTGCCAGGGCTGGTCAATGTGGATTTTGCCGATGTGCGCACGGTAATGCAGCAGGCGGGCATGGCGCTGATGAGTATTGGCGAAGGCAGTGGCAACGATGGCGCCGAACAGGCGGCAAAAATGGCAATAGAGGGTGGGTGGTTAGGAGCCTCGATTCGCGGAGCGAAACGGGTGCTGCTGAACATTACCGGCGGCCCACGTCTGACGCTCTTTGATGTGACACAGATCGCCAGTCAGGTACGCGAGGCAGTTGATGCGAACGCGGATATGACATTTGGGGCGGTGATCGATCCAGCGATGGAGGATCAGGTGCGTGTGACGCTGGTGGCGGCAGGCATGTCTGGCTCCCCAGAAGGAACAGCCGGTCAGCACCAGGGAGGAGCAGAACAGCGGTTTGCCGAAGCGGCAGAGGCAGCCCAAGAGATCGAGCAGGCGGCAGATGCGAGGCCAGCACTGTCGATCATTGGGCCGAGGGCGAGCAGCCAGCCAGGCGATTAAGAGCGCGAGGCAGCAAGAGAGGGAGCGCAGGTGGCCTCTGAACGAGGCCACCTGCGCTCCCTCTCTTGTGTCAAGAACAGCAGGGGAACGCCCCTACTGGGACTGCTGCGGCTGCTTGGGCGCTGCGCGACCACGCTCACCGCCCTTTTTGCCAATGCGCGAGTAGAACTCCGGTCCCTGTTGGCGCTTGGTGGATTCGCCGCCCTTCTTGCCGATCTCGGCATAGAATGCCGGGCCGCGCTTTTCTTTGACAGCTTCTCCGCCTTTTTTGCCAATGCGGGAATAGAACTCAGGACCGTATTTTTCACGCACTGCTTGACCGCCGTGTTTGGCCTTTTGGGAGCCAGGCTCTGGCCCCCGCTTACTGTTGGGCATGTCTCTCTCCGCCTCTCTACGCTAGTTAAACAACGTGTGTTCCCGCATCCCCCAGTCAGGTGGGAACAGCTCACCGGGTTGTCGTCACCGATCACCCAGCGCGGGACAGCAAGCTGCAAGAATCATACCATGCTGCCTCACTGCTCAACAACCGGGTATCGAGACAGCAGTGGTTTCTTTTGGCATTGTGGCCCCTCCGCGCCTTCATCCAGGTGTAGATGGATGGTCTGCGCCCCTAGAGAGGTCACTCCGCCTGTTGCAGATGTGCTTGACGCGCACGCGCGACACGGTTTGCGATCAGAGCCGACGTGGCACCGGCTCCTACGCCATTGTCGATGTTGACGACCGTGAGGCCAGGCGCGCAGGTCTGAAGCATCGAGAGAAGCGCGCTGAGGCCCTTCCCTCCCAGACCATACCCGACGGAGGTGGGCAAGCCGATGACCGGCACGTCCACCAAGCCCGAAACAACCGATGGTAAAGCGCCATCCATTCCTGCTGCCACGATGATGACGTCAACCCCTTCTGCTAGCATCGCGCGAAGCGGCTGAAGCAGCCGGTGCAGCCCTGCCACGCCGACATCGTAGATCGGCGTGACAACGCAGCCCATCGCCTCAGCGATCAGGCGGGCCTCTTCAGCACACGGAATATCAGACGTCCCGGCGCTGATCAGCCCAACCCGACCTCCCGTTTGCGGCGGAGCAGTGCCCCGACGGTAGATGACCGCCGCGCGAGCGGATTCTCGCAGGATGAGGTCGCAGTCAGCAAACTCCTCGTGCAGCCGCCCAAACAGGTCAGGTCGCACTCTGCTCATCAGGGCACGCCCGGTGGTCTGGAGAAATGCACGAGCAATGGACAGCACTTGTGTATCGGTCTTGTTTTCGGCCAGGATCACCTCAGGAATACCCTTACGGCGCTCGCGGCCAAAATCGAGTGTGGCTCCTTCGACGGGAACGCTCTGGAACTCGCGCGATGCCGATAGCGGTTGAGAGGAGCCAGCCTGGGGGCGCGGCGCCTCTTCCCCATCAGCAAGTTGCAGTAGGAGGTTGATCTCATCGTTTTCTTGATGAAACACTCCGTTCTTCCCTTTACCCTCTGCTTGCGCAGTCATAACAGCTACCTTCCAGATCGTCAACATGGTGTAGGAGTACAACGCTCCAGTACAACCAACCTCAGTATAACACATGCAAGCGAAATTAGCAAGCCGTTTGGCAGGTCAATTTTCAGAAATCGCGCTCTCTGTCTATTTTTGCCAGTTTTATCACAGTGTTTCCACGGGAAAACATGACCGGCTGGGTAGCCCAAACAGGCTAACGAGATCATTTCTGATGAGTCTCTTGTATATACTAGGGATGGCCCACCTACCTCTTGGAGTTGCAGGATGCGGGCCGCAAGCACTATGTAGGAGGTTTGCAAAACTGTGATGAAACGCTGTGTGTTCTTGCCAGGGCTGGCGCTCCTGCTGGTGATGCTGTTTGCCGGCTGTACGGCCTCGTTGGTCAACGACCCCACCCAGGGGCAGGCGACGCTTGCCCTGCACACTCCTGTCCTATCGCCTACGCCAACCGCGCCCCCCTACACGATTGGCGCGTTCGTGAGCAATCCCGCGCCCGGCCTCAATGATACCGTGACGGTGTACGTGATTTTTCATCTGGGCGGAAAGCCGCAGGGCGGAGCATCGGTCAATCTCTATTTTCATGCGTATGCAACCAATGGTGGGGGCGGTCCCATCGATCAACTCAATAGCCAGGCGGGCGGGCGACAGACGGCTGACGATGGCTGGGCTGCTTTTCAGGTGACATATACTGCGTTGCCGGCACAGGTCGAGGTGCTGGTCGATGTGGCTGTGAGCTATCAAGGGCAAACCTATCAGCACGCGCGGGCGACGTTCTTTACGCCATTGCAGGGGTCGGCAACACCGTCACCACCACCTGGGGGCTAGCCAGAGTCAGGAATCCGATCAATAGGAAATATTTCCTATTGATCAGGATACCACAGCAGGTTCAGCCTCCACCGGCTGGCAGGTGGGGCAAAAATGCGCGCTGCGCTGGGCGACGACGATGCGCACAATGGCGGTGCCACAGCGCAGGCAGGGGTCGCCTTCGCGGTGATAGACCTGCAAGTGGTCGCGGTTCCAGCCGGTCTGGCCCCAGATGTCTTGATGGCGGCTAAAGGTGGTGCCGCCATGTTCGATGCCCACTTCCAGCACGGCGCGGATGGCTTCATGCAGCCGGGCAATTTCCTCTGGAGTCAGCGTTTCGGCCCGGCGCAGGGGATGAATACCGGCGCGGAAGAGCGCCTCATCGGCGTAGATGTTGCCGATGCCGGCCACCAGGCTTTGATCGAGCAAGAGCGGCTTGATCTGGCGGGCACGCCCGGCTAGCAGTCTGGCAAGCGCTTCGGGAGTAAATTCATCGCTGAGCGGCTCTATCCCCAGGCCGGTGAGCGCACGCTCTAGCGCGCTGGCTGGATAAAGCGCGATACGGCCAAATTTGCGCGGATCGGTAAAGGCCAGCCTGCGACCATCATCCAGCAGGAAGACGACGCGGGCATGGGGGTCGGAGACGGCCTCCCAGGAGGCGTTATCAGCAGCCGGCGGGAAGATGAGCAGATTGCCCGTCATGCGGCGATGAATGAGCAAGGTGTGTTCACCGCTCAGTGAGATGACGACAAACTTGGCGCGGCGGTCCACGCGCTGGACCTGCGCGCCAGGCAGTTCGGCGCAGAAGGTCTCTGCATCGGGGTGGGCAATAGTGCGCGGCCAGGTGACAGAGACATCGGTGATAGTGCGGCCAATCAACGTCTGGCGCAGTTGGCGCGCGACATACTCAACTTCAGGGAGTTCGGGCATGTGAGGACTCTTTCCGCCTTCTCTTACTGGAGGCACAGAGGCAAAAAAAACAGCCCCACCGGGGGCTGGTGGGTGGTACTGGACTTGAACCAGTGACCTCTTCGGTGTGAACGAAGCGCTCTGCCAGCTGAGCTAACCACCCTGATCTTCTTGAACGCCCTTTAAGAATACCATGCGAAGGCCGCTCCTGTCAAGGTTTTCTGCAAGCATGCGCGCAAGATCATTGGCATTAATAGTAGATGGTACGGGTGCGGTGATAGGGACGGTCAGCGGGAGATTTTGTCTGGCTCAGCAGCCAGAGATGGTAATCGATCTCGCTGGCACGCGCCTGGATGCCGCGCTCAGCGAGGGCGCGGCGGAGCAGCTCGCCCGCCCAGATGGTGGCTGAGCGAATTTCCACCTCTTCCTGGCTGCCCGCAGGCAACAGTTGCATGCGGTCAATGCGCGCCGCCAGGTCGGGGGTATAGATCAGGATGCCCTCGCGCCGGAGCAGTTGGGGCAGTTTATAATCGGCAAAGATTGTGAGGTGATCAAGGTTGCTCAAGTTTCCCCAACGCTGGCCGCCAAAGATACCATGAATATCGGCGACGCAGATTTGGGCGCGTTTATACAAGCCTATCTCGGCGCCATCGTAAGAAGCCACGTCGTTAAATGATGAGAAGTCCTGCACGATGCGCTGCACCAGCGTGACGGCGTTTCCACCAGCCGATTCTATCGCGTGGGCAAACTGGCCGCCATATTTTTCCAGCAGCACGCGGCCTGTTTCGCGGGCATTGGTTAGCCGCTCGGCAAAGAGCGGGATGTCTGGCGCGCCTGGCGCGGGACGAAAGATGGCATGAAGCTCCTCTTCGCTCAGGTCAGCCAGATAGGTGGCATCCCAGAGCGGGCGGCCTTCGTCAATGGCGCGCATCAGGCTGGCGGCCTCGGCCAGATAGCCATCATAGGTCTGGCCGCGATACTCGACGGTCCAGCGGGGCTGGCCGGCCTCGGCCCAGAAGCAGAAATTCATAGCATCGGTGAGCAGCATCCAGTTCAGCGCGCGTTCGGTGCCATCGTTGAAATGCAGGGCCGCGTCCCACACTGGCGCGCTCCAGCCTTCTGCTGCCCATCTGGCGGCCAGAGCCTCAATGGACGCCAGATCAAGATGCACCTGGCGGGCACGCTGGACCACCGGCAGGGTTGAACTGAGGACGCCGAGGGGATCGCTGGTTGGCAAGGTCAGATTCAGCATGGCAGCAGGCTTTCTGTAGGCGAACAGCGGGAAACATCCAGTACATTACGACAGATCACCATAGAGTTCGGGGTGCAGAAAGGGGGCCAGCGCGCAGGCAAAGGCGATCTCCCAGGAGAGGCCGCGAGGCGCGAGTCCATTGGTCAAGAAGCCGATGGCTCCCAGTTTCTTTTTCGAGTCCGCTACGCCGGTCAGTTCATCCATAATGGGGCCAAGCTCGCCACCTGCGCGGAGTGCTTGAGCGACAGATGGCGGCAGCGCCACGCGCGGACTCCAGCCAAGGGATGCGCGACCATCCCCGGCAAGGATAGCAACGGCGCCGGTCAGCCAGGCGACCTCGCCCTCGAACTCGACGCCGCCCTCCAGGCCAACGCCCCAGGTCAGCCGCTCCGCAGGCTGGTCTCTGAGTGCGTACAAGGAATGGAGCGCAGTGGCAGCGCGGTTTTGCGCGCCCAGGCGCATCTGCTCCAGGCCGATGGGCTGCACCGGCACCCCAGATGGGGCATCAACGGACATGACGCTCGCTGATGGGAAAACGCGGGCCAGCACTGCGCGCACTGGCTCAACTTTGATAGGGTTGGTTGATCCAACCGCAACCAGCAACGGCTCCAGCGACATTGCGCACACCCCTTTCTGGCGCGACAGAGAGCAACGGCGCTCGTATTGTATCGAAAAAAGAAGAGACGCCGCATAATGCCCCCCATTCGGGCTATTTTGATTGTTGAGGGGCAGAGCCTATGGTATACTGCGCAGAGCCTGCGGGCAGATATATTGCTTCTCCCACCCTGACGTCTTGCAGTCGGCCAGACACGCGGTGGGACCGCGCCCGCTCAGACCGGAAGCGCGGCAACCTTCAATATAAGGCGGTGAGCATGGGCAAGTATAAACAATGGCTCCATCACCAGGAAGTGGGTGCGCGGTTGCGAGATGAGATCGCCGCCCACGAAGCGGAGCGCGAACGGGTGCTGAAACTAGCGCCCACACGATCAACCACTCTTCCTGAGCTTTCAAACCCAATTATCGCAGCCCTGCTTGGTCAGGGGTTAGTAAGCACAGCAGAGCCATCTGCTGCTAAGAATGGCACCAACGGCGCCAGCGCAGCATCGGTGACAACGGTTGAGGTGGTCGCTGCGGCCAGCGCGACCACAACGGCGGAGGCAGGGGCGGCAGAGATGACGATGGCAACGACGGTCGAGGAGGCTGAAGAGGTTTCCCCTGCTGCGGCGCCAGCAGATGACAGCAAAACTGTCAAGGCCGCCAAACAAAAGACCGCCGGCCCAGCAACGAATGGGAAAGAGAAACCGGCCAGCCCCTCGTCAGCAGGTGAGGCACGGCCAGTGGTCGCACCAGCCGCGCAGGCGGATACCATCGATCCGATGCTCGCGCAATTGCTGGCCCAGGCTGAAAGCACACCAGCCGATCCGTTGGAGGCGCTCAATCTCCTTGCCAGTCAGGGACCGAATCTGACGCATGGTGAAGCGCCGCAGGCCATCACGGCAGTGCCAACGGCGCCACTGATCTCAGCAACGCCCGTTGGGCAGTCGGCTATCAGCGTCCTGATGGGCGAGACACGCGCAACTGCGGAATCTTCCGAAGGGCCTTCGGCTTCGGTGACAGCGCCAATTGCTTTGAGTGTCGAAGCCGCTGCCAGCGCTGAGGTCAGCGCGCGGGCCGAAGCAACGGCGCGTGGCGAGAAGGGGCGCTCAGAGACCGACGAGTTGGTGGCTGCCCGCCCTACCGAGGGCTATACCGAGCCACGCCTGATTGTGCCGCAATGGCTGAAGAGCATGGAGTTGGGGCAGGAGCAAGAGGGCGAGAAGGCGGAGGCGACTGAAGAAGATGCCGAGGCCAGGCAGCGCTTCAGCGTTTCCCTACCCTTTGAGAACGAAGAAGATATGCGTCTCCATGAGTCCGTAGAGCGCTGGTGGCAACGCTGGCGGCAGCAGAGCTAAAAGGGGTTGAGATGAGTTCCGACGCAACAACAATTACCAGTCTCTACGAGCGCATTCCACTAGAGGCCATGCAGCAGGTGGCAAACAGCTACATGGCCTGGTATGTCGAGAAGGCGACACAAGAACTAGACGAGACGATTGACAGGCTGCGCACCGAGCTTGAGGGGAACGATAAGCAAGAAGCGGTCTTCAAGCCATCAGCCTCTGAGCTTGAGTCGATGCGCCGGCTGCAATCGAATAGAGTCAACGATGTTGACCTGCTTGATCGTCTGGTAGAGCGTGGCGAGGATTGGTTGGTGCTGACCATGCAGCGGCTCGATTACTTCGAGCGCGCCGGCCTGTCGCCAAATGACTATCCAGCCTGGTGCGAACACGCGCTCAGCGGTGCGTATGATTGGATCGATGCCAGCCGGCTACAGGCCAGCAAACGCATGTTCTCTTTGCAGGGTGGTGCTACCGGCCCGATGCGGGCCGTCCGCCCTGCTGATCTGGCGGCGATCAATGTGACCAAGCCGGACACCACTGGATCGCTGCGCAGCGAAGCGGCCCCGGCGGCGGCAAAGCCCGCGCTGGCCGCGCAGCCGACACGCCCTGAGCCAGCGGTGTCGAGGCCCGCGCCTGCGGCACGCGCCCCAGAGATCGTCGAGCCTTCGACGCAGCCGGTCCCGACCATTGCCCAGCCGGCACCCACCGCAGTGACCCCAGCGGCGCCAGAGCATCTCTTCAAGGCGGAAACGGCCCCACTGCCTCCGCCAGCCCACCGTCCAGAACCACCGCGCCAGCCGGCTCCCGCAGCCCAGGCGCCACAACGGCCCACAGCCCAGGCAGCGTCACCAGTTGCGGATGCCCCCACCCGGCCCACGCCGGTCCCGACGCCGGCCCAGGAAGCGCCAGGCCACCAGCGACCCGCGCCCGCCGCTGGCCCCACAATGCCGTCGGCGCCACCACCACCACGAAGCGCTCCGGCGGCAAGCAATGCTCCGACGCCCCCGCCAGCGCAGCGGCCTCAACCAGCCCAACCGGCAGCACATGCTGCGACGGCCCAGGCACCACAACGGCCCCAGCCAGCGCAGCCGGCAGCCGCCCAGCAAGGGTCTGCGCAGCAGCCCTATGGGGCGCCGCCGAAGCCGCGTCCTTCTGGAGCGAACTGGAACTATCAGAACCAGCAGGCCGATCCGCGCTATTCGCTGGAGGATGTTGAGGTCGAAGACCTGGAGGAAGAGGGCGACGATCAGGGGTTGCTGCGAAAAATCTTCCGTGTCTTCACTGGCTAGCCCGCTCATTACTGCGCTGATGATTTGCCAGTCTGAAAAGCAGCGTGACGCTCCAGCAGCAAGAGTTTCTTGCTGCTGGAGCGCTTTTTTGATCTTTCGCCGCGCCGCGCAGTATGATGCTTAGAAGAGCAGATCAGAGAGCAGAAAGGGAGGCACCTTGTATGCTGCGTGTCGAAGAAGCGTTGGAGCGCATGCTCAACGAGATAGCGCGTCTGGAGTCCGAGAGCGTCGCGCTGCCAGAGGCAGAAGGCCGGGTGCTGGCCGAATCGATTGCCTCAACAGAGGAAGTGCCTCCGTTCGCCAACTCGGCGATGGATGGCTACGCGCTGCGCAGCCAGGATAGCCAGGCAGCCTCGGCAGAGAGACCGCGCCGACTGCGGCTGGTTGGAACAGTGCAGGCCGGGCGAGTGGCTGAGCATGCCGTCGGCGAGGGCGAGGCCATGCGTATCTTGACTGGCGCTCCGGTGCCGCCAGGGGCAGACGCGGTGATTCAGCAGGAATTGACGCAAACTGGCGAGGGGTGGGTCGAGGTACAAGCGCCAGTGGCAGCAGGCAATAACGTGCGCCATGCCGGCGAGGATATTCGCCGGGGCACGGTGGTGCTGGGGGCAGGAGCCTCCATCGGCCCCTCGGAGATTGGCGTGCTGGCCTCGTTGGGGTTCTCGCGTCTTAACGTCTACCGCCGGCCTGTGGTTGCTATCCTGGCAACGGGGGATGAACTGGTCGAGGTTGATGAGGCACTGCGCCCCGGCCAGATTCGTAACAGCAATAGTTATCTGCTCGCCGCTGCTGTGAGGCGTGCCGGCGGCATTGCGCGCCCACTGGGGATTGCCCGCGATCAGGTGGAAGAACTGCGCGCAAAGCTCAAGGCCGCGCAAGAAGCCGATCTGATTATCACCTCAGGCGGCGTCTCCGTTGGCGATTATGATCTGGTGAAAGACATCATGCGCGAGCAGGGCGTGATTGAATTTTGGCGGGTGAATCTGCGACCTGGTAAGCCGCTCGCCTTTGGCCGGCTGGGCGGCACGCCGCTGCTGGGTCTGCCCGGCAATCCAGTTTCGGCAGCGGTGACGTTTGAACTCTTCGCGCGTCCGGTGCTGCGCAAGATGCAGGGCTTTGCAGCCCTGCTGCGACCAGTGGTACAGGCTCGCCTGCTTGAGAGCTTTGGAGATACAGGCAACCGCCGGCATTATGTGCGCGCGCGAGTAGAAGTGCGCGACGGCGGCTTTGTTGCCACGACCACCGGCCCGCAAGGCTCACATATCCTGACCTCGATGCTGGGGGCAAACGCGCTGCTGATCATTCCACAAGACAGTCCACCTCTTGCTTCAGGCGAGACGGTGCAGGCGATGCTGCTGGTTGATGGGCTGGTGTAAAGGCGGATCGACGCGCTAGCGGCTCATGCGCTGGCGCCCCTGGGGGTGACCTTGAACGATAGGTCTCGGTCCGCTCAGCCCTGGCGGAACCGGCTGGCGAGGGCGATTGGTGCGTGCTGGCGGTCTGTCCTGTGGCATGTCTTCCTCTGAGACAATCTCTCGGACGGCGCCATTACGAGCCAGGCCACGAACGACCAGCACTCCAGAAGAGAGGAGTTCAGAAGCAAAACGCAGCGCATCAGGTGGCGCAAGCTGCAAGGTTTTACAGACGGCTCGCAGGGGTATACGACCATCGATAGCCGTAAGAAAGCACCATTGTTCGGGTGTCACCCGCACCTCACCACCCTGTGCCTGTACCTCCTCGGCAAAATCGAGGACGAGATCAGGGGTGACGGCGACCCGCGCCGCAGAGGCTCGCTGGCGCCGCTGGGCAATATGATGCAGCGCTTCCTCCAACACGTCTCTTAACGGGACAGGAATCACCATCCGGCCTGCCTCTGGTGTTACCCCCTCCTCAAAGGCGTACTCCCCGTCGCTCCAACTCAGCAGCACCACCATGAGTTCTACCGCATCGTCTGCGACCCAAAGGCTTAATTGCCGTTCTGAGATCAGATTGGCTTGCAGCAATGCTCGCGCCAGATCGACTTCTGTAGTGAGAGACTGCTGTTGATACATGGCGCGTACATGGCCGATCTGCTGGGGGGTGACCAGGCGAGCATGAATCATGCGTTCGGCAAGCGATTGGCCGGGGCCGCTGCGCTGGGTGCAGAGAATATAGCCGGGGTTGAGGTAGATGTCAGCAGAGAGATTTCCGTTGCTGAGCAATAACAGCCCAGGGCGCCGCTCCTCATCAATCACACGCAGGACATCTTCCAGGTTGGTTTGCCGAAGTGTACCTGCCAGCGTCATGAGCATCTCCCGTCCTGTGTGGTAGATAACAGCAGCCACACGGTCAAATTGAACGGCACGAAGCACAAACAAGCAAAGCAAAGTAACAGCCAGCGTTGGCTGTTACCAGGGAGCGGAGGGAGAGGGATTCGAACCCCCGGGCCTTTCGACCAACGGTTTTCAAGACCGCCGCATTAAACCGCTCTGCCATCCCTCCAGTGCAAGAACTAGCATAGCACTTGCTTTGCGCTCTGTCAAGGGTACACAAAGCGCTTCAACGCATGTCAAGTTACGTTTTTTTAAGCGCCGCCACACCCATATAGCGCCGCAGGACTTGCGGCACCATGACACTGCCATCGGCCTGCTGATAATTTTCCAGGATGGCCGCCAGCGTGCGCCCGACGGCCAGGCCGGACCCGTTGAGGGTATGCAGATAGTCGGCGTGGGCGCCGACAGCAGGGCGATATTTTATATCTGCCCGCCGTGCCTGAAAGGTCTCATAGTTGCTGATCGATGAAAGTTCGACATAGCGGTTCTGGCCGGGCATCCAGACCTCCAGATCATAGCCTTTGGCGGCGCCAAAGCCAAGTTCTCCGGCGCAGAGCAGCATGACGCGATAGGGAAGCGCCAGACGCTGCACAATATCCTCGACATCGACCACGATCTGTTCCAGCGTGGCATAGGAGTGAGCTGGCTCAACCAGTTGGACTAACTCGACCTTGCTAAATTGGTGAACGCGCGTCAGGCCGCGTGTATCCCGTCCAGCCGAGCCAGCTTCACGTCGGAACGCGACGGTATAGGCGGCATAGCGGATGGGCAGTGTGCCTGGTTCTAAAATTTCATCCCGATGCAGGTTCGTCACTGGCACCTCAGCCGTTGGATTGAGAAAGAGATCATCCTCTGTGCAGAGATAGGAGTCATCTTCAAACTTGGGAAGCTGCCCGGTGCCGAGCATTGCCGCGCGCTTCACCAGAAAGGGGGGCAAGATTTCCGTATAGCCATGTTCGGTGGTATGGACATCCAGCATGAAGCTGATGAGCGCGCGCTCCAGCCGCGCTCCCAGGCCGCGCATGACATAAAAGCGCGAGCCGGCCAGTTTTACGCCGCGCTCAAAGTCAATGATGTTCAGCCGCTCGCCGATCTGCCAATGTGGCGCCGGCGGCTGGACAAAGGGCACCGGCTCGCCCCAGTGACGCACCTCGACATTCTTCTCCTCGCTTGTGCCCTCAGGGACGCTGGCATGCGGAAGGTTGGGAAACTGGAGCAGCAGGGCACGCAGGGTGCTTTCGACGCCGGCAATATCGATCTCAAGCTGCCTGATCTCATTCCAGGCAGCGTGCAATGGCGCGCTCAGGCGCTTGCGCTCTGGAGGGGGGGCGCGTTGAATGATCTCGCGCAGTGTTTCTTCTTCCTGCTTTGTGCGGGCGCGCAGGGCATCGCAGCGCGTAATCAATCCGCGCCGCTCTTCTGCCAGAGCCAGCGTTTCTTCCAAGGGCGCGCTGAGGCCGCGCTTGCGCAGCGCGGCACGCACGAGGTCAGGATGCTGGCGAATCATGTCAAGGTGCAACACCGTCCAATCCTCCCTCGATAAAACAAGCCTTTAGAAGCACGCCCAGACCCTCAACCTCCTGCTCTCTCCCCATTTTGGCCTATTCTACCACAGGTTGTCACACAAGGAAGGAACGAGAGGTGTATTGGACAGCCTCAGCCCGTTGACGTCACGGCCTCCTGGCTCTATAATTAGCCCTGATATAGAGGCGAGACCGCTTCATTCTAAAGAATGTGCGAGCGCGATCCTCCTCCCAGCGCGCGACCCTGCTTGCAGCGGGCAAGAGAGGGTTCAGGAAAGCTGGCCCAGCCCGCGCCATCAATAAAATAAAAAGAGGAATGTATGGGTGCAGCCATTCGCGGACCTGACGGCCTGATCGAATTGGGGGCCGAACCACTCACTATTGGGCGAAGCCGGAATAATCGCCTGGTACTTCAAAACAGCCAGATCTCCAGCAGACACGCGGAAATCCAGCCAATGCCAGGCGGGCGCTACCAACTGGTGGACGTTGGCAGCACGAATGGTACTGCCGTAAATGGAGTGAAGCTGAACGCAGGCATGCCACAGCCACTCAATGCTGGCGATACGATTGTACTTGGTGGAGGTGGGGGGATTGAGTATCGGTTTGAATTGACTGCCGGTGAAGCTCCCTGGTCATCCAACCAGCCGCCAGTGGCGGCTGGACCGGGAGGACCACCATTTGGCTCGCCTGGCGGCTTCGGGGCGCCAGAGCCAGCCATGCCTGGTCAGCCTTTTGGCGGGGGCATCAGCCAGCCACCGCCTGGTAATGCGGGATTTCAACCACCTGCCGGTGATCCTGGTATGGCCGCCGGCTTTCCAGGCTCCCCAGGCGCCGCGCAGCCTGGGTTCCCAGGGGCGCCCACCCCGTATGGCCCGCCAGGACAACCAGGGCCGATGCCACCCGCGCAGCCTCCGTTTGGGGGCGCGCCAGGAGCGCTGCCGCCGAGCCAGTTCGGACCGCCTCCCGGTCCTGGTGGCGGCACGCTCGATATGCCACCCCAGCCGGGCGGTCCCGGCGGCTTTCCATCAGCGCCAGGCTTCCAGAGGCCGCCGCAAGGGCCAGGCTTCCAGGGGCCGCCGCAAGATATGCCGGGGTTCCAGGGAC
>CAZFWN010000001.1:45953-93798 GCA_964522745.1 uncultured Ktedonobacterales bacterium | reverse complement strand
CCGCAAGGGCCAGGCTTCCAGGGGCCGCCGCAAGATATGCCGGGGTTCCAGGGACCACCGCCAGGCATGCCGGGGTTCCAGGGACAGCCGGGGCCAGGGTTCCAAAGCCAGCCGCCGGGCATGCCGGGGTTCCAGGGACCACCACCAGGACCGGGCTTTCAAGGGCCACAACCGGGTATGCCTGGCTTTCAAGGGCCGCCAGGACCGGGCTTCCAGGGACAGCCGCCGAACATGCCTGGCTTTCAGGGGCCACCAGGACCGGGCTTCCAGGGACAGCCGCCAGGGATGCAAGGATACCCGCCCGGAGTCGGCGCACCTGCTCAGCCGAAAAAAGGGGGCAAGCGCACCCTTTTCCTGGTGGGCGGGGTTATTCTGGTTCTGCTGCTGATTGTTGCCGGCGTCTCGTATTTTGTGGTCTTTAACAAAGGCAACAAGAAAGGGACGCCGACTCCAACACCAACCAGGCCAAGGGCAGAGTTGGTCGCACCAGGCACCACTGCGCACAGCAATGCTGTTGGAGTAACCACCTCTGCGATTACTGTAACTCTGGCTGGGTCTGGCACGACCCTGGCAATCAGCGCGACCATCAACTAACGCGGGCCAGGGAGACCTGGCCCCACGATACTAGCAGCAATCAGCGGGAGCAAACGGAATGCCGGGTGCGTTACACAGTCCTTTTGGTCGATATGAATTGGGCACGGCGACGATCACCATTGGGCGATCATCGTCCAATACGCTTGTTGTGCCAGACGATAAGGTCTCCGGGCGGCATCTTCAGGTGCAGCCTCAGGGGTCTGAGTATCTGATCCTCGATCTGGGCAGCTCGAATGGGACCAGCGTGAACGGGCAGCCGCTTCCTCCCCATACCTCCAGACCCTTGCGCAATGGGGATGTGATTCTGCTAGGGGGCACGGTGCGCATCGTGGTCGAACTGGCCCCCGCGCAGCCGGCAATGCCCCCACCGATGGCCCAACCACTCCCGCCGGGCGTGGCGCCCTCAGAGCAGTTTCTAGCTCCTGGCCCTCAGCCGTTTGGCATGCCAGCGCAGAGTGCCCAGGACTACGCGACGCGACCAGAACCGCCTCAGCAGCAGTATCCAGGGCTGGGGCAGGCGCCCCAGTCACCCTTTCAGGCTCCGGTAGGCTCCCAGCAGCCGTTTGGCATGCCGCCAGCCGGTCCTCAACCGTTTGGTGGGCCAGGAACGCCTCAGCAGTCATGGACGGAGCCAGGCCCGCCACCATTTGGAGGACAAACGCCAGCCGGCTTTGCACCACCAGCAGGGCCGCCCGGAGCGTTTCCTGCCTATCCTGGCGGCGCGCCGGCGCCGATGCCGGGGTATGCTCCTGGGTATCCTGGACAGCCAGCGCCAGGGGGTATGCCACCAGGGTATCCTGGACCTGGGTATGCTGGACCTGGGGTTGGCGGGCCACCAGCACGAACAGGGAGGAAAAGTAAGCGACCACTGGTGATTGGGGGTGGCCTGCTGGCTGTGCTGATCATCCTGGTTGCAACGGGCCTGGTAGTTTATAACCTGACTCGTCCAAAGGCGCCTACCCTCCCAAGCGCCAGCACGCAGACGATCCAGCCATTCTATAATGCCCTGGAAAAGCAGGATGACACAAAAGCCGCCACGTTCTTCACGGCAGCCTTCATCCAGCAACATACAGACGCGACGCACGTTGCCACCCTGCTCCAAACGTTCGATACCATCCGGGGCAAGATTACCTCGTACAAGATTACTCACACCTCCGGGTCTAACACAGCGCAAACGGCAAGTGTGACCGTGACGAGAGACCCTACCAAGGGCAAGTTTGGGCCTGATACGCTCCAACTGGTCTATCAGCAGAATAAGTGGCAGATTAACCAGTGGACGCCGGGGCCAGGGCAGCCATGAACAAGCTGTAAGACAGATGTGAGGGAGAAAGCAGGCATGGCGGGCGCGATCCTTGGGCCGTTTGGTCGTCACGAACTGAGCAGCGAGGTTGTGACGCTTAAACAGAACAACTCAGCGGCCACTGTACAGGTGGGAGTGAGCCGCCCGCGAACGCGCTCTACCGAGACGATGGGCCTTCTACCAGAGCAGGGAAATTGGCGAATCGCCCTCTTTGAGCTTCCTCCTGGTCAGCAATGCGCGAGCATTACCCCCGGCCAGCAGTGAGGCAGTGATCGCTTCGCAGAGAAAGAGGGCTATATATGGCAGACCACCAGAATCCATCTGACGATGACACCTTTCGAGACATCTCCATTCCCCCAGCCAGTGGAGATGAGAACGCTGTGCCGGTTGAGGCTGTCTTCGACGGGCACCTTCCAGGCGACGCGCCAGCAGGACACATCAGCCACAATGGGCATCAGCAGCGCTTCGGCCACTTGAGACCCTTGCAGACTGCCGCAGTGGTCAAAGGCAAGACGCTCACGCAAGGAAAACGCCATCGGCTGCTCCCGTTTATCCTGGGGGCTATCGGCGCGATAGTTATTCTGAGCTGCCTGGGTATCGGCGCGGTGGTCACGGTCAATTTGCTCTCATTTCAAAGCAGCCTGAACGGCCCGCAAACTACCCTAAACGATTTTTACAGCGCGCTCCATACAGGTGATTATCACAGCGCCTACGATCAGCTTTCCAGCCGGTATCAGCACACGCTTAGTTACGACACGTTTCAGGCCAAATATGCCGCCCTGGATAGCTTGAATGGTCCTCTCGAAAGCCACCAGGTTACAAGCGTCCAGGCGCAAAGCGCTACTGCCACTGCTACGATCAAGCTGGTACGCCGCATGCAGTCAGGGAGTATCATCAATGAACTACAGACCGCTCAATTGATTGTTGAGGATGGCGCCTGGAAGATCGACCAGATTAGCCCTGGACAGATTTCGCCTGGATGATCTGACAGCAACATCTACCGGGCGAGCATGAATCTGATAGCGAGGAAGCGATGCAGCATGCCGATGTTGTTACCTGCTTTTTGCTCCGGCGCCTGCCGGATGCGCCGGAAGAGATTTTGATCCTGCGGCGCAGCCAGCGGGTAGGCACCTATCGTGGCCGCTGGGCCGGCGTGAGCGGCTTTGTCGAGGCGCCCCCAGATGAGCAGGCGTATACCGAGATGCGCGAAGAGGCCGGGCTGGAACGTACTGATGTCACGCTGCTGCGCCGGGGCGAACCATTCACGTTCACCGATGCTGAGCTTGACCGCGAGTGGACGGTCCATCCGTATCTCTTCCTGATTAGCGACCCAACCAGGATTCAGACCGATTGGGAAAACGTCGAGATGCGCTGGACTCGGCCTGCCGATCTCGATCAGTATGAGACAGTGCCGATGCTTGGCGAGGCGCTGCGCCGGGTCTATCCGCCCGAAGGCGGGGACGCTGGCGATTGAAATCGCGCCTCAGGGCCGGCGGGCCGCGAAGTCCGCCTTCGCGGACTGGGTCCAGGCGAGCAATACGCCTACTGGTTTGCTGCGATCCTGACGTAAAAAGAAAAGAACAGTACGCGGGATGACGAGGATATGGAAGAGCAAGCGCCAAGCGGTCAATCTATCGCGGCGCGTATTGCCTGGGTGCGCAATGATCGCTCGCATGGGGCCAGCGCGCTGGCGCGCGAGGCCGCAGATATACTGCGCGGGGGCGCGCTGGCGGGATTGAAGCCAGAGGCTGACGCCAGGGCAGCCCTGCAAGAATTGCATCACGTTGCGCGAGAACTAGCCGCCAGCCGGCCAAGTATGGTCGCGCTTGCCAACACGGTGGCGCGTATCTGGGCCGCAGCCCAGGAGGCGGCTGGAGCAAGGAATGCGCCGGACACACCATCCCATGCCCGCCTGGCGCTGGAAGCTGCCCGGCAAAGTGCTGAAGCGATCCTGGCTGGCTGGGCAGATGCCTCTCAGCAGATCGCCAGCCACGCCCGTCCCTTCCTGCATGGAACCATCCTGACGCACAGCTTTTCGGGCACGGTACAGGCTGTGCTGCTCGCCTGCCGTGATCAGTTGGAGCGCGCCTATGTGACCGAGGGGCGCCCACGCTGCGAGGGCCGCGATACGGCCCAGGCGCTCGCCGCCGCCAGCATCCCCGTAATCTTGCTCACCGATGCAGAGGCCGGGTTGTTTCTTCCAGAATGCGCCGCCGTCGTGGTCGGCGCCGACAGCGTGCTGGCCGATGGCTCTCTTATCAATAAGACGGGAACGTATCTGCTGGCCCTGGCGGCGCGGGCCACTCGCCCGCAGCGGGTTCCCTTCGTGGCGCTGGCAGAAGCACTCAAGATTGCTCCATCGGCCCAAACTCATCTGGAGGAGATGGACTCCGCCGAGGTGCTGCCCTCCTCAACATCTCTGGGCGTCAGCGCCCGCAACATCTACTTTGATCGCACGCCGGCCCAGTTGGTAAGCGCGATTATTACCGAGCGAGGACCGCTCAATCGTGCGCAGGTACGCGAGCAGGCCGCACAGGCGCGTCGGTGGGCGCGGCTGCTGGAGCAGCCGCTAGCCTGAGCAGTCCCAATGAAGACAAAATGACAGCAGGGGCGCTCTTTTCCGAGAGCGCCCCTGCTGTTTTCCATGTAATCCACCAGCGCGAGCAAGACAGGGCAAGCTTGCCGGCTCATGCTCGCACGCAATCAGGCTTGTGGCTGCTTGAGTAACTGGCGAAGCACCGTCGGCAGGATACCGCCGTTGCGGTAGTAATCAATTTCGACCTCGGTATCGAGCCGGGCGGTAGCAGTGAAGCTGATCTCGCTGCCATCGCTGTGGGTGGCTTTGACCTGCAATTGCTTGCCAGGCGTTAGCCCCTCGGCGATGCCGGTGATCTCATAGGTTTCGCGGCCATCCAGCTTGAGGCTGCTGGCATTCTCGCCAGGCTTAAACTGCAAGGGCAGCACGCCCATGCCGATCAGGTTGCTGCGATGGATGCGCTCATAGTTCTCGGCAATCACGGCTTTGACGCCCAGCAGCAGCGTGCCCTTGGCGGCCCAGTCGCGGGAACTGCCGCTGCCATAGGCTTTGCCGGCAAGAATCACCAGCGGCGTGCCCTCCTGCTGGTAACGCATGGAGGCGTCGTAGATGGTCATCACCTCGCCATCGGGCTGGTGGGCCGTCCAGCTCCCCTCTTTCGAGACCAACTGGTTGCGCAGGCGGATATTGGCGAACGTGCCGCGTATCATGACCTCGTGGTTGCCGCGCCGCGAGCCATAGCTGTTGAAGTCGCGCGGCTGCACGCCATGCTCGATCAGATACTTGCCGGCAGGGCTATCCTTGGCAATTGAGCCGGCAGGGGAGATATGGTCGGTAGTGACCGAATCGCCCAAGAGCGCCAGCACGCGAGCGTCTTTGATGTCGCCGAGCGGGCCAGGCTCAGGGGCCATGCCCTCAAAGTAGGGTGGGTTCTGCACATAGGTCGAGTCGGCATCCCACTCGTAGAGATTGCCCTCCGGCACGGGCAGGGCGCGCCAGCGCTCATCGCCATCAAAGACCTGCGCGTATTCTTTCTTGAACATCTCCGGGCTAAGCGACTCTGCGATGGTCTGGCGGATTTCCTCCGAGGAGGGCCAGATGTCGTGCAGATAAACCGGCTGGCCGTTGTGGTCGCTGCCCACCGGCTCATGCTCCAGGTCGATCTCCACCGTGCCAGCCAGCGCGTAGGCGACCACCAGCGGCGGCGAGGCCAGGTAGGAGGCTCGCACCTCTGGATGGATGCGCCCCTCGAAGTTGCGGTTGCCGCTCAAAACTGAGACAACGGCCAGATTATTATCGTTGATGGCCTCGGAGATCGGCTCTAGCAATGGGCCGCTGTTGCCGATGCAAGTTGTACACCCGTAGCCGACCAGATGGAAGCCGAGCGCCTCCAGATAGGGCAGCAGGTTGGCGCGGGTGAGATAGTCTGTGACGACTTTGGAGCCTGGGGCCAGGCTGGTCTTGACGGCAGGCCGGACGCGCAGCCCGCGCTCGACGGCATGCTTCGCCAGCAATCCGGCGCCGATCATGACCGTTGGATTGGAGGTGTTGGTGCAACTGGTGATGGCGGCGATGACCACCGAGCCACTGCGCAACGGCACGCGCTCGCCATCAAGATCGACTTCAACTGCGGCTGGCGCTGGCGCAACAGCCACGCCACCCTGACCGCTCTCTTTTTGGCCGCCGGAGGGCGTTGGGAAGGCGGCGCGGAAGTTTTCGCGCAGCCCGGGCAGCGCGACGCGATCCTCAGGGCGCTTTGGCCCGGCCAGGCTTGGCTCAACTGTCGCCAGGTCCAATTCGATGAGTTCGTTAAACTTCGGATCGGGGGTCTCATCGGTGCGGAAGAGACCCTGCTCTTTGCTATAGCGCTCGACCAGATCGACGACCTCTTCACGCGCCGTCAGACGCAGATAGCGCAGCGTCTCCTCATCGACAGGAAAGTAAGCGGCGGTGGCGCCATATTCTGGGGCCATATTGGAGAGCGTGGCGCGATCCGCCAGGCTTAACTGACTCAGGCCAGGGCCGGCAAACTCGACAAACTTGCCAACGACGCCCTGCTTGCGTAGGATTTCCGCCACCGTCAGCACGAGATCGGTGGCCGTTGCACCTTCGCGCAGCCCGCCGGTGAAGCGGAAGCCGACGACGATGGGCGTGACCATCTCCAGCGGCTGGCCGATCATGACGGCCTCGGCCTCGATGCCGCCAACACCCCAGCCAAGCACACCCAGGCCGTTAATCATCGTGGTATGCGAATCGGTGCCCACCAGCGTATCGGGGAAGGCGATGGTTTCATTCCCCTCTTGCTTGCGCTGGACAACCTTCGCCAGATATTCGAGGTTGACCTGATGGACAATGCCGGTGCCGGGGGGCACGACGCTGAAGTTGTTGAAGGCGCGCTGTGCCCAGCGCAAGAGCGCGTAGCGCTCGCCGTTGCGCTCATATTCCATATCAACGTTGAATTGAAAGGCGAGCGTTGAGCCGAAGCGGTCCACCTGCACCGAATGGTCAATGACCAGATCAGCCGGCACCAGCGGATTGATGCGCTCCGGGTCGCCACCCAGTTTGGCGACTGCCGTGCGCATGGCGGCCAGATCAACCACCGCCGGGACGCCGGTGAAGTCCTGCAAGACCACCCGCGCCGGCAGGAAAGCAAAGGTGTGGTTGGCCGGCTGCTCAGGATTCCAATGAGCCAGTGTCGTCACATCCTCATTGCTCACATGGATGCCACCCGCATGGCGCAGCAGATTCTCCAGGAAAATCTTAACTGTGAATGGCATCCGGCTGAGATCAGCGACGCCTTGCTCGGCCAGCGCGGCCAGCCGGTAGTACGTCACCGATCCGCTCTGGGTCGAAAGGCGCTGCCTGGCACCAAATGCGCCAGAGTGCTGGTGATGGTGCGGCGATCCCACTCCAGAGGCTCCGTCGTGTTTTTGAAACAGCCGGCGTCTTGTGTTGCCCTCATAGCGAGGTACATCAAATATGCTCATGCCCGTATGCTCCTTGGTTGCTGGCTTTGCCTCGTTATGCAGAAGGAATGGCGCCAGCGGGAGGAAATAAGGTGCTATCGTCTACATCTTCATACTATAGCATACGGTAGCTTTGCCGTGCCGAACGGGGAGGAGAAAGCAAGCATACAAGAAGCTGAAAAAGAGGGCAAGGTGAAGGCAGAAAAGAGAAGGGCGGGTTCTACCGAGCTGCCAGGGGTCCAAAGAGCGCCACTTGACGGTGAGTGGTGCTGCCGCTTGTCTGCCGCCTCGCCAACAACAAGCAGGCACAGCTTTTGTTCAGCATGACCCCGCCCTTGTTCATAGTCTATCCTGTTCTTGCCTGCAATACATCGGCAGAAATGCGTAATCCCACCTGAAGAAAAGGACGGGGGAGTAAGGAATACCCAGAGATCATCAGGCATTTGCAGCGAGTGCCAGCCGCACCTCAACCGACGTTCCTCGCTCCGACGAGGTGATTTGCAGATCCGCGCCGATCAGTGTGGCCCGCTCGCGCATGCCCAACAGTCCCAGGCCGCCGCCCGTATGGCGCTGCTCCACCTGCGCCAGATCAAATCCATGCCCGTTATCCTGCACCCGAAGCCGGACCAGCGCCGATTCATAGCAGAGAAGCATCTCTCCCCGGCTGGCCTGCGCGTGACGCCAGGCATTTGCCAGCGCCTCTTGCGCGATACGGAAAAAGACCAGTTCCGCTTCGCCCGGCAATTCCCCACGCGCGCCCTCGACGCGCAAGGTACACGGCAGCCCACGCTGGGTCGTGCCCTCCACCAGCCAGTCCAGGGCCGCTGACAGGCCCAGATCATCCAGGACGGAAGGCCGCAAATCACGACAGGCCCGCCGCACGCTCTCTAGCGAGCGGTCTGCCAGTTCGCACAAATCATCAACCCAGCGCGCCTCGTCTGAAAGTGTCCGGCCAGCGCTGCGCGCATCTGATAATGCCTCCAGCCCACGCGAGAGGGCGATCAGCGCCTGGGCAGTGTCATCGTGCAGTTCGCGGGCCAGCCGCCGCCGCTCGTCTTCCTGCGCTCGCGTGATCAGCGCGGCATAGTCTTGCAGTTCTGCCTGACGGCGGCGCGCCAGATGGAGTGCCTGCAAGCTGGCGCGTAATTCCTCGGTCTGTCGCTGGAAGCGCAGGCTGACCAGGGCCAGATAATAGATGGCAAAGAGCGGCACCAGGAAGAGTACCCAGGCCAACTCGGCTTCCAGATCATCCAGGCCATCGGCCAGCGGCAGAAGGGGTCCAATGCTTAACAAGAGCAATTGGAAGCGCGCTTCTGAGGTACGAAAGAAGCGGAGCCAGGAGCGCAGCGAGACCCGCTGCAAGTCTGCTCCCTGGAGCGGCAAGATCGCCAGCGGCCAGAGGCCCAGCATGACGAGCGCCCCAATGGCAGCCACGCCCAGGCGCGCAGGGAAAGACGCCTGATGCGCTCCCGAAGAGGCCAACCCAACCAGCACCTGATAGCTTCCCCCGCCAGCCAGCACAACCAGGCCATTGGCTGCTATCCGGTAGAGGGCACCATCGATGCTTCTGACCTTCCAGGCCCGCATAGCCAACTGTAAGATGCCTTCGATCAGCAGCGCGGCCAGCACCGCTGTTTGTACTCCTAACAAGACAGAGCAAGCCAGATAGAGCGGCAGAGTCACCTGCGGCAGCGTGAGGATGCTCCTGCCAACAGCCGCGCGTGCTTCCTGGCCGCTTCCTGGAGCGGTTCGCCATACTGAGCGGAAGGCAGAGAGGCGAGCCGCCACATCGACGAGCAGGATCAGCAATGGGAAGAGAAAAACTGCCCGGCCTCCGTAGGGCGCGGCTGGCCGGTGGTAGGTGAGGATGGCCCAGGTCGCCAGCCCGGCAATCACCAGCACAGTGCTTATCAGAACCAGCCAGTGCAGTCCTGGTCGGCCACCGCCTTGACTGCGCTCTTCTTCGGCAGGCATGGGTGCTTTGGGCAGCGCGTCGGGAGAAACGCTCAGGCTCATCAGCCATGCTCCTCCGTCTCCTCGAGGCGGACCCAGCCACGTCGGAGCGCCTGCAACACGGCCTCCGTCCGCGAGCCGACCTGCAACTTACTGAAGATGTTGCCGAGATGGGTATGTACGGTGCGCACGCTTAGCCCCATACGGCGCGCGATCTCTTTATTGGGCAGCCCGCGTGCCGCTTCGCGCAGCACCTCCATTTCGCGCTCGCTCAGGACCGCTTCAGGTGAGGGAGATGACGGCGATCCGCCGGCCATCCGGCGAAGCACACGAGCCGCCACTGCTGCATCCAGCACTGATTCGCCGCGATAGACGGCGCGCACCGCCTCGACTAACTCGCGCCCATGCACGTTCTTGAGCAAGAAGCCGGCTGCGCCGGCTTCGAGCAGCGCCATCACGTATTGATCATCATCATAGGCAGTCAGCGCCAGCACGGCGCTCTGCGGGCAGAGGAGCTTAATGAGCCTTGTTGCTTCAATGCCATTGCCTCCAGGCATGGCAATATCCATAATGATGACATCAGGGGGGTTACGCTCTGCCGCTGCTATCGCTTCCGCGCCGCTGGCAGCTTCGGCAACCACGCGCATATCTGGTTCTGCTTCTAGCAAGCGCCTGGTTCCTTCGCGCACCAGCGCGTGATCGTCTGCCAGCATGATGCGAATCAGCGTTGGCTCCAGCGTTTCGTTCGCTTGAGACGAGCGATCTATTTTCTTCATAAGCATCTCCGTACATCCTCTCAATTCGGCGATGCGGCATGATAATCGTCTTCTACGCCCAGTATAGCACTGGCATAGCCGGCCTTCATCGGCAGATATGCGTATTTGATTGGCCCGACTGGCAAGAAGTCCCAGAGACAGTGCCCGGCTCATCATGTCGCTTGACTAATACCCCCCAGAGGTAGTATAATCTGGGCAAAGAGCGAGAATGTTCTTTGCATATGGCTTTGCCCTCAAACCGAAAGTGAGGTTGGTTTCCATGATTGAGCAGAAAGAGATCGGCTCCGAAGTTGCGCCATCGTTGGTCACGTTGACCCCTGTGGCTGCTGAAAAAATACACGGCCTGTTGGAGCAGGAAAATGATCCTGAGCTGGGGCTGCGCATCTTCGTCGCCGGCGGCGGCTGCTCCGGGCTGCAATATGGGATGACGCTCGACACCACCCAGGATGGTGACGAGGTGATAATGGTTGATGGCGTGCAGATTTTTGTCGATGATATGAGCGCTGCCTATATTGGCGGCTCTGAGATCGACTACCTCGACGGCCTGATGGGCGCCGGCTTCACCGTCAACAACCCCAACGCGGTAAGCACCTGCGGCTGCGGGCATTCCTTCAAGACGGCTGGTGACACCGGCCAGGCACGCGCCTGCGGCTGCGGCCACTAGGCCCGGTTGGATAGCAATCCAGAATAAGAGAGGCGCCAGATGCTACTTTGAGATCTGTAGCATCTGGCGCCTTGCTGTTTTCGTCGGCACGCAGGGCCAGTCTAGACGGCCTGGGCGCCCAGCCGGTTGCCGCTTTCGTAGCGGCGCAGCCCGCGAGAGAAGACGAAGTAGGCCAGCGAGGCGATGACCAGCGTGAAGGCAACCAGGCCAGCCAGCAGCGGCCAGCGGAACGCGCGCAGCAGTTCTACCGGGAAATCGGCGATGAAGCCCGCCGGAATGACGGTGAACAGCAGCAGCTTGACGGCGCCGTGAAAGACCGGCGTTGGATAGGTTGAAAAGCTAATCAGCGCGCCCATCAATTGCTGAGCCAGCCCCTCGCTGTTGCCCAGCCAGAAGGCCAGCGACCCCAGCAAGACCATAAACGCCGTGAAGATGACGGCCACCAGCGCGACCAGCAGCAGGTAGAGCAGCACATCTGGCAGCGGCGGATGGACGAGAACGGTAAACGCGACCAGCCCAAAGGCCAGATCACCCCAACCGCTGGGGTCAGTGGCGCTGATCAGCACGTGCAGCAGGACGTTTTTGGGCAGGGTCAGATAGCTATCCAGCCCGCCGCTGGTGATGACCCCGGCCAGCCTGGACGAGCGCCCAAAGACGCCCGTTGCCAGGCCAAAGCCGCCCGCTGGGACGGCCCAGAGAACGATAATATCGTTCAGCACCCAACCCTGCACAACGGGGTAGCGACGGAAGTAGAAGAACCAGAAGGTCAGCCACAATCCGTCGTTGAGCATCATGCTCACCACCTGGCCCCAGAAGCCGGCGCGATATTCCATTGCGGCCTGCAAGTTGGCCGAGAGGTAGCCGCCCAGAAAGCGCAGATAGCGTTTCATCTCATCCTCCGTTGATATTCACCCGGCGCACGGCCAGCCGATAGATGCCGCCCACGACCAGCCCCAGCACGGCCAGCGTCAGCCCTTGCTGGAGCAGCAGCGCCCCGAAATGGCCCAGATCAAACTTAATGATCGCGCGCGCTGGTCCATAGAGCAGGGCCGAAAACGGCAGCACGCGCGCAATCGACCCCAGCGGCTCTGGGAACAACTCCAGCGGCACCAGCACGCCACCCAGCACCAGCACCAGCCGGCTATAGATCAACGCAAACGAGTTGGTTTCCTCGGTCCAGAAGGCCAGCAGCCCGATGGCAAAGAGCGCCGCAAAGTCTATCGAGATTGACAGGAAGAGGACCAGCGGCGCGGCCAGCAGCCCCCAGAACGAGACCGGCGGCGGCCCGACAAAGAGCAGCGCCAGCGTCGAGGCTACTGATCCAGCGATTGCCAGCCGCACCACGCGCTCTCCCAGGTAGTAGGCATATTGATAGAAGACGTAGCTGCAAGGCCGGCCCAGCAGGTAGGCCAGATCGCCCGAACGCACCTCACCATCGATGCGTCGATTCATCGGCGGCACGCTGGTCGCCAGCGTTTCGACAATCGCCAGATACCAGATGACATCGCGCAGGGTAAACGCGCCTAACAGGCCGCCGCGCTGCGCGCCATAGGTCGTCTGCCACAACTGGACCAGGATGACCATCAGCGCAACGAGCGTCAGCGCCCGAAACACGATCTCCGCGATATAGGCGATGCTGCTCGCCACGCTCATGCGAAAGACAGCCCAATATTTGCCCACCTCGCGCAGCCAGCCCAGGGCCGGCTGGCGGCTGAAGGCCGCGCCTGGAGGCCGGCGGCCACGAGAGCCACGCCCTTCGCGGTCTGGCCGAATTACTGATAGTTTCTCTGCCATTGTCGGCCCTCCTTCCTGTATTTTGGAGCAAGCACGACGCCCACTGAAAACCAGGCGCTCAGAGCAAGTTTGACCACTTTGACCACTTCGGCTGGTCTTCCACGAGCCGATGATGAGACCATTTCCTGCCAAAGTCAGACAACTTAGACAACTTAGACAGATAGCGCCTATCCCTCCTCATTGGGTGGAGGAGCGCTACCTGCTCCATAGATCGTTGCAATGATTTCCTCCATCGGTGGGTCGGCGATATTCAGGTCCAGCACGCGATAGCGCTGCATCAGCGCGCTGACGACTGGCTCAATCGGCTGCTGGCGCGTATCTACCGCCAGCTTCACGCCATGCCCCTTGACCTTCAACACACTGACGCCCTCAAAGCCTTCCAGCCCCAGCAGCGTGGCCGGCTGCGCTCTGACGCCATCTGCGGCTGGCCCGCCAACCAGCATCGGCTCAACCGATTCCTCCAGCAGCAGATCGACGGTCTTGCTGCGTAGATACTCGCGCTTGAGCGTCGCCACCGGCGCGTCCAGAATGACCTGGCCGTGATTGATGACGATGGCCCGCCGGCAGACCTGCTCGACGTCGCCAGCATCGTGGGAGGTCAGAAAGACGGTGGTTTGCTCCTCAGCGTTCAGCCGCCCAATCAGATCGCGCATGCGCTGCTTGGCGATGACATCCAGCCCGATGGTCGGCTCATCCAGAAACAGCACCTCTGGCTGGTGCAGCAGCGCCGCCGCCAGTTCGCAGCGCATGCGCTCGCCCAGGCTCAGCTTGCGTACCGGCGTCGTCAGATACTCCTGAATCTCAAATGCTTCGACCAGAAAGGCCAGCCGTTTCTGGTAGATTGTTTCGTCCAGATCATAGATACGCGCCAGCAGCCGGAAGGTATCGCGCGGCGGCAGGTGGAACCAGAGCTGCGACTTCTGCCCAAAGACGCTGGCGATGCGATACGAGAGCGCCCGACGCTCGCGCCAGGGCACGAGGCCCAGCACGCGGGCCTCGCCCATCGTGGGGTAGAGGATTCCCGTCAGCATTTTGATGGTTGTACTTTTACCGGCGCCATTTGGGCCGATAAAGGCCAGCATCTCGCCGCGCTCCAGGCTGAAGCGAATGCCGCGCACGGCCTCGCGCACGCGATACTGGGGCTGGAAGAGCGATTTCACACTGCCGGCCAGCCCAGCTTCGCGCTGGCGCGTGCGAAACTGCTTGCCTAAGCCATCAACCTCAACGACTGGCATAATTGGTTCCTCCTGTTAGACACCAAAACCTTTCGTCCTACGAAAAAGCGCTCAGAAAAACAGCAGGGGCACGAACCTGATTGGCTCGTGCCCCTGGAGAAGATGCCTCTGTTTAGACGATGGCCTATCCGTCATCACCGCCTGAGATTGGCAGCCTCCTGGAGACACGAGCGCTAGCATAGAAGGGCATAAGCTCCACGATATGCGGAGACTGCTCTGCCCACACCAGCGACAGACACACCCAGGAGGCGAAACCATTTTGCCTGGCTTCACCTGGATGCTGCTGGCTGAATTGTCGCGCTCGTGCTTCAGACATCGTCTGCCACCATCCCGAAAAGGCTACAAGAAAACCCGCGCATGCACCTGCTACCCACAGGCTCCATCGCGGGTGGTTGATTCAAGTGTAGCCGGAAAGTTGCGATTTGTCAAGCCTGCCCTGCCCATTTATCCAGGTTTTCGCCAGTCTAATAGCTATTACCAGTCCCCGACGCATGGTTTATACTGGCAGAGTAGTATCTGGAGGCTGGCTGCAAGCAGGCTGATTTCCAGATGCAGCACGGGCTACGACCTGGCTATGAACTTGCCAAGGAGGCACATATGGCGACCCATCCCCACACTGCTACCCAAAGCTGTGTCATTGCTCCGCATCTCAAACAAGCGCTCTCAGCCGGAACCGAAGGCAAATATGGCCGGATGTTCCCACATCTGGAACACCCACACGTTGATGCAGCCTCCTTGCGCGCCCTGGGACGAGCCGGCGCAGCGATGGATGTGGCAGTGGGGCCAGAGGCCGACGGGCCGGCCAGTGATAATCCGCGCATTCCGGCAGGCTTTCCCATCTTCGGCCAATTTATCGCCCACGAAATCACCGCTGACCGCAGCCTGCTCCAGCATCACGCCAGCGTAAAAAAATTGCGCAACTTCCGCACGCCCCAGCTTGATCTCGACGGCCTCTATGGGACCGGCCCAACCGGCAGCCCCTATCTCTACGATCTCAACGACCCCGACAAATTTCTGCTGGGGGTCAACGACCTGGGCCAGCCAGATGATCTGCCCAGAAATCAGCAGGGCCGCGCCCTCGTGGGCGATCCGCGCAATGATGTACATCTGCCCATCTCGCAGCTACATCTGGCCTTTCTGAAGTTTCATAACGCCGTTGTGGACCACCTGCGAGCGGAAAACGTGCCGGCCCAGCACCTCTTTAGTGAGGCGCAGCGGCTGGTGAAGTGGCACTATCAATGGATCGTGGTCAACGAATTCCTGACCTTGAGCGCCGGCGAAGCGCTGGTGCAGGACATTCTGACCAACGGCCCGCGCTTCTATCGGCCCGCGGGAAGCGTCTATCTGCCGATAGAGTTTGCCGATGCCGCCTATCGCTTCGGCCACGCCCAGATCAGAGTAACCTATCAACTGAATAGCCAGGCGAGCGGCTGCATTTTCCCCGATTGCGCCGGCGGGCGGCCCGTACCTCATGAGCAGGTGATCGACTGGCGCTACTTCTTCCAGGTTGATGACGCTTTCCCGCCCCAGGCCAGTCGAAAAATTGAGACAAAGTTGGCACACGCCCTGATCGATCTGCCGGCCTCAGTCGTCGGAGAAACCACCATTCCTGAAGAACACTCGCTCGCCTACCGCGACCTGCAACGCGGGCAGGCACTTCAGCTTCCCTCAGGCGAGGCGCTGGCTAGAGCAATGGGCGTCAGCCCATTGACTGAAGACGAGCTTGGGCTGAGTGCCCTGGGCTGGAAGGGCGAGACACCCCTCTGGTACTATATCTTGCGGGAAGCTGGTGTTCGTAACGGCGGTGAATATCTGGGCGAGGTTGGCGGGCGCATCGTCGCTGAGGTGCTGATTGGCCTGCTGGATAGCGATCCAGAGTCCTATCGCAACGCCAGCCCGGCCTGGCAGCCTACGCTGCCGTCCAGGCAGGAGGGCGCCTTTACCATCGCTGATCTCCTGAAATTCGCCAGAGCCGTATAAGCAAGCCAGGAATAGAGCAGATCATGATAACCGAAGGGCAGGAACGTACCGAAGAGAAAGAAACCGGGCGTCTGGAGGCGTTCAGCGATGGGGTCTTCGCTGTTGCCATCACGCTGTTGATCTTTCAAATTCCGATACCACACGGGGTATCATTGCTCCAACAACTCGCCGGGCAATTGCCCTTCTACGCGGCCTATGTGGTGAGCTTCCTCACGATTCTGATTATGTGGGTCAACCATCATGCCTTCTTCCGGTTAGTTCACCGCACAGATCGCCTATTCCTGATACTCAACGGGCTGCTTTTGATGCTCATCACTTTTGTCAACTACCCAACAGCCGTGCTGGCAGGCTATCTCCTGAGTTCTGATGGGCACATCGCGGCGATGCTCTACAGCGGCACCTTCGTCGTTATCGCCATTGTCTACAATCGCCTCTGGCACTATGCGTCCGCCAACCGCCGGCTCCTCAGCAAGCGAGCAGACCCGATGCTGGTCGCTACCATTACCAGGCAGTATCGCTTGGGGCCACTTTATTACGTTATCGCCTTCCTGCTGGCGATTGTTAGCCCACCAGCCAGCCTGGCTATCAATATGCTGCTCGCCATCTACTTTGCTTTTACCGGGCGGGCAAAAAGTCCTGAAGGCGCTGGTCCTGCCAAATAGGTTTCCAGGTTTATGCTGGCTGCTCCAACGCCGCGACGGGCACATCCACATAGGTGCCGATGATTTCGCGCCCGGCATCGTAGGCGCCGCGCAGCGCCGGGCGATTGTGCGCCGGGATAAAGCCAAAGAGGTAGGGCGCGGCCTCTGCCTCTGGCGCCGGCGCGGCCTGCCGCGCTGCGCGGCGGCTCTCAATCAGCGTCGCGGCCACGCGCTGAAGCAAGGCGCCCAGGCGCTGACCACGCGCCTTCTGCGCGATATGCAAAGCAATAATGCCCCACCCATCGCAGCCTTCGGTCTCGTCTCGCTGGCGCGCCAGCGAGAGATGCCCCACTAACTCCTCACCCTCATAGAGATTCAGCACCAGCCCCTGCGGACTTGCCAGCCACCAGGCAAGCTCTTCTTCCAGCGCGGCCAGGTCATGCTCCAGGTTTTCCCAGAGTTCCATCCCTGGCTGCGCCCGTTCCTGCTCCTCAATCAAGGCGCGCAACTGCGTCCAGAAGCTCATATTTGGCGCGCGCACCACGCTATAGCGCGCCAGCGGCTCCATCTCCAGCGCGCCATCGGGCAGCGGCGCCACCGGGCCAGCCAGCGTATACAAGCGCACCGTCGCCCCAGGACACCACGCGGCAACCTCCTGTGGCGAAAGCGCCCCGGCGACCCGAAACGCTACCAGCGTTGGGCACTCCGCAGCATCTCCCTCGACCAGACGCATCCAGCGCGTTGTCACCGTCCGCAGCAGGTCCAACGGCGGCAACAGTGTGGTTGTCGGCTCAGCAGCGGGGGCAGATTCCTCATCAGTCTGCTCAGTGTGTTCAGCAGATGGATCATCAGCATCAGCCCTGACAGACCAGTTTGTCACAAAGATGATGCGCTGCCCCGTGCCTGAGCGCCCGCGCAGTTCGCTTGTTGCCAACCACTGCCAGGCCGGCGCAACCAGCGCCTGGGCGCTCTCACCATCAGGCGCCGACGCCTCTATTGTTGCCTGCGGCTCTTGCCGCTGCGAGGTTTTCGATGTGTGAGGCATAGAACATTCCTCCCTGCTGCCAGAACGTGCGCTCAGTATAGCGCTCATGAGGCGCTCTATCAAGAGCAGTTTTCTCCCAGTAAAGCGTTCCAGCCTCCTGCCACCCTCTGACTTTTTTTGCTATACTGCAAGAGAGATCAGAGAACAGGGGAGGAGTGCATCATGGGGCGACCTTTCTGGTCAGGGGTACTGGCTGTCGTCGTTGGACTGGTCATCCTGCTTGCGGTAACTGTTGGATTGACGCTGGCCGGCGTGGACCTGTTCATCGCGTGGCTAGGGGGCTGGATCATCAGCGCTGGCACCTGCCTGGGGCTGGGCGCGTGGCGCCTGGGGTTCCCCTGGAAGACTGTCGGCTGTCTTGAGATCGGAGGCGTCCTCCTCAGCGCCTTCTTTTGGCAAAGTGTGATCCCCTGGTGGTGGCCGCTGGGGCTGGTTGTCCTGGGCACCTGCTACCTTCTTCTGGCGGAGGTATGCTCAGGCGCGGCCCTTGCCGGCTGGCGCACCGCGTTTGCGTTCAGCGCTCCCTTTCTCGCCGGTATCGGCGGGATCTGGGAGCTTGGGCAGATTATCGGCTCCTTTATCTTGCTTGCTTTTGGCGTCAGCTTGACAACCGATGAAGCCGCCGTACTCAACACTTCGTTTACCCTCTCTTCCCTCCTGCTGATTGGTGGCGCCCTGTTTTGGGCGCTGACACACCGCCGGCTGATCGCTCTGGCGCTGATCGCCCTGCTGGTAGCGCAACTGGCCGTCGCGCTGGTCGTGGGGGGCACGGTCCCAGGTGACCCCAGCACCAATGGGTTGCTGGCGATGGCGCTGCTCGTCATCGCGCTGGCCGGCCACACGGCCACCTATCCCCTACGCCTCACCCAGCCAGCGCTCGCTCCAGGCAAAAGCCATCCATTCGGGAAGTCTCTCAACTGGCGAAACGGCTGGGCTGTTATCAAGTCAGCCATTGGCGCCTGGAGGAAGCAAGAAGCCTGGTGGCTTTGCCTCCTGTTGGATGCCTTTGCGCTGCTCTTTTGTCTGCTCGCCGCCATTCCTGTTGCCGGAGCCACAACGGCGGATGCCTCTGCCGGAGCGCCGCTGCTCATCAGTCTGAGCGCTGGCTTCCTGCTCAGTCTGTCTGTCACCTACTGGCGGAACACCGCCTGGTTTCTCCTGCCGAGCGGCCTATTTTTGGGCATCACCCTCTATGTGCTGGGCGCATTTGCCATCGATCCAATGTTGGCCTGGCCGCTGCTCTATCTCATCGCGGCGCTGCTCGCGCTTGGGGTGGCCCTCTGGCTAGGAACGCTGATCGGGCGGGCCTGGGCGCTGCCTCTCCTGATCGCTGCTGGCGGCTATGGCGGGCTGGCATTGGCCTTTGCCTTCCAGCGACAGAGTCCAGCTTTAGGGATTGGCACCAGCGCGGCGCTGGTGGTGGCAGCATTTTTTGTTTTCTGGCGCTGGCGCGCCCGCCAGCCTGCAAGGCAACAGATGTAACACTGCTGGCCTCGCCCCCACGCTTCCACGATTCCAACGTGAACGCAGGATACTCCCCTGATGCTTGCGCGTTGTATTCCATAGAGGAAGTTCTTTTGGGCTATGTACCCGGCAAGAGATTCCTCAAAGCATGTCTGGCATGCTATACTAGCGCTCAGATGTGTAACACCAATCTGCCAGATGCAGAAAACAGACTCGCCCCTTCATGGGAGCGGCTGGAAGCAGCATACAGGCGCAGGGAACACCGGAGGGACGTGCGATGGATGTTTATCAGGGGGCCAATTCCAAGCGGGGAATCAACCCAGACAATCAAACTGAGTCCGAAAATTGGGCATTGAGCGAAGTGCAGCACCAGCAAGCCCAGATAGGGAGAGGCTCCCCCATACCACCAAGGAATGAGAGCAATTTACCTGCCGTGCTGACCGAGCAGGAGGTGCAGCCACCCGCCGTCGTCAAACCTCAGGAGATCAAGGTCAAACACCCTCCAGTGCGGCGCGCACTGACCCGCGCTGTGCGCAACGTGGCAGATAAACGGCTGGGCGCCGTCAGCCGCGTTGCCACGCAATTGAGCAATCGCATTCAGCCCTATAATAGTGAGGTACGCACCCTCAAAGAGCGCCTGCGCTCCGTTGATGAGCGAGTGGCTGCCGATGCAGCACGCAAGCTGGCCGAGATCGCCATCACCTACGGTTCAGAAGCAGCCTTGATTCCTTTGCTGGAGAAGGCCGCTACCGCCAGCCCGGTCTTTGTTGGCTTTCGTGGCAACACTAATGAAGAGATCTACCGCGATATGAGCGAGCCAATCCGGCGCATTGCCATTGAAGCGCTGCGCCGCGTCGATGTGCGCTGCGCTCAGCCATTGTTAGAGTTTGTCGCAGGCGACCTCTCCTGGATGAGTGGCCTTGGCGGGCCATACGATCAAGTGCTGGCCGCCGTCGAAAAAGCGCTGCTGCGCTTTGGTCGAGACGCGCTGCCTGTTCTCGTACCTGCCTTGCAGCGCGAGCCAACGGCAGTCTCTGTAGCCCGAGTCCTTGCCAAACTGGATGATATGGAAGCGGCCCGCGCGCTGGTTGACGCGCTGTGCAGCCACGATGATTTTGTGGTCGCCGCCGTCACTCGCTCGCTCATTGGCGTGCGCAACACGTCGTTGCTGGACGCCCTGGTGCGCGCCATCCAGCAGGGTCATGTTCGCATGCGCCAGGCGGCTGCCGATGCCCTGGGCTGGATGGCTGACCGCCGCTCCGTCGAAGTGTTGGTGGCCGCCCTGGGAGATGAAGACTGGAAGGTCTGCGCCAACGCCGTCATCGCGCTGGGCCGACTCAATGACCGCCGCGCCGTCACCCCGCTGGTCGCCCTGATCTCCGGCAGCAATCCAGCGATGCGGCTGGTAGCAGCCGGCATTCTGGGCCGGCTTGGTGACCGCCGCGCCACTGCCCCGCTCGTTGGATTGCTCGATGACGCCGATATTCTGGTGCGCGCCGCAGGAGCCGAGGCGCTTGGCGCGCTGGGCGACCCGCGCTCGGCCAATCCACTGGCACGCGCGCTGGAGCGAGAATGGGAAGATCGCACCCGGCTGGCCCTGATCATCGCCCTGGTGCAGTTGAAAGATACTCGCGCCCTGGAACCCTTGCTGCAAATTCTTGAACGCAAGCGCGGCTCGCTGGAGCAGCGGCCTAAAGCAGCGGAGTTGCTGGGCGAACTCGGCGACCCACGCGCCATCTGGCCGCTGGCAACGGCACTGGTCGATAGCGAGCCGCAAGTGCGCCGCGCCTCGGCCATTGCGCTCGAACAACTCGATCTCAACCAGGCTCCTGCCGTGCCCGAAGAGCGCAGGCGCCGCAAGCTGGATCGCTTCCTGCGCGCGGCACGTCACAACGAGGATGGAGATCGCCAGGTCTCGCTCATTGCCAAGCACCTGCTCGCGCAACTCACCCCCGGCCAGGCGCAAGGGGCCAACGCAGCCGATGAGGACGACGAAGAGGAGCTAGAATAGCCGGGAGCCTGGCTCGATCACAGCAGTCAGCAGCCAGGGGATGACCGACGCAGGATGATAGTTACGCCGGATCATCTCCTGGCTGCTGGAACCAGGGTAGCGCCTGTTTCAGTCGCTCTTGCCTTCCTGCTGGTTTGTCAGCACGCGCAACTCATCGCGCAGCGCGGCGACCTCTTTCCGCACACGCTCATCCCGGTTGATCGCTTTGCTGATACGCTTGGCGCCGTGCATAACTGTCGAGTGATCGCGCCGCTCCAGGAACGTGGCAATCTGCTTGAAGTTCAACTGGGTTTCCTGGCGTATCAAGAACATCGCCATCTGGCGCGGCCAGACAATGCCTCGATCACGCTCCTTGCCGCGCAGCGCCTCCAGCGAGACACCATAGTGTCGGGCAATCACCCCCAAGACCTGATCCGGGTCGAGCGTGCGGCTGCGATTTTCAGAGCGGAGATGTTCCAGCGCTTCCATCGCTACACTGACCGTAAGCTTACGACTGTGCAGCTTGGCAAAAGCGATCACCCGGTTCAACGTGCCTTCTAATTCGCGCACGCTGGTACATTCTGGCGTAGCAATAAAATCCATCACCGCGCTATCCACATCCAGGTGCATGCGCTCCGCCTTAGAGCGCAGGATTGCCAGCCGGTGTTCATACTCTGGAGGTTGAATATCGGCCAGCAACCCCCACTCAAAGCGCGAGCGCAGACGATCTTGCATCGTCACCATCGCCTTTGGCACACGGTCGCTTGTCAACACGATCTGCTTGCCTGCGTTATGCAGCGCGTTAAATGTATGGAAAAATTCTTCTTCAGTCGATTCTTTGCCAGCAATAAATTGCACATCATCCACCAGTAGAATATCGATCTGGCGATATTTTGCGCGGAACTCCTCAGTGGTACGAAAGCGAATAGCGTTAATAATCTCATTCGTGAAGCGATCTGATGTTGTGTAGAGGACATTTAAGCCCGCCTCTATGCCGCAATGCCCAATCGCATGCAGGAGATGCGTCTTGCCCAGGCCCACGCCACCATAGAGAAAGAGTGGATTATAGTTTCGCGCCCCCTCAGACGCCGCTACCGATGCCGCGTGCGCGAGTTGGTTGGACTTCCCGACAATAAAGGTGCTGAAGGTATAGCGCGGATTGAGCATGCCCTCACTGCCAGAGGCAAACCCACCATTGCCCTCATCACTGCCGGAGCCATCTCCTGAAGGTTTTTTTCTCCAAGATCGTCTCGGCGGTGGGGCTTGCGCTGGCTCATCTGGCTCCGGCCAGTCCTCATCCTGATCTCTCGATGGCGACCCGGCAGCCTCCACAATCACCCTCTGTCCTGGTTCCTCACTGCGGGGTGCATCTTCCCAACTGGGCGCAGGCCCGCTGGCAGCGCGCCCATCAAGCGCTGGCCCGTCAAAGGCGGAATGGAGCTGCGCCAGCAGCGGCACCGGCTCCGACCATTCAACTGCCGGCAGCAACTCTGGCCCAGCATACGAGGAGGCGCGCCGCTGTATTCGCCGGTCTGAGGGAGGTGCCCCCAGCCGATCGCGCCGGGCCGGCGCTGCCGTCATCAGTGTCGCCTGCCACAGCGGATGTGCCCCCGCTGGCTCAAGTGCTGCTTCCAACGGAAGTTCCACCGCATCAGAATCAACGATCCACAGGTCGTCTGGTGGCGCCACACCATCTAGCTGCTCAGTTGACTCTCCAGATCGCTCGATCACAAAGCGCACCTCTGCTCCTGGACCAATCAGTTCGCCCAAAACGCTGCACACCAGATCGTGAAAGCGACTCTCCAGATGATCGCGGCGAAACGTTGATTGCACGCTCACCGTCAGCACCCGTTCATCGAGAGAAACGGCACTGGTTCCATGAAACCAGGTTTTATATGCCGCCTGACTGATCTTTTGCTGAATGCGCTCAAGCGCCGATTGCCAGATTTGTTTGGCGTTCATACGCACAACGCCTCCCAAGAAATCAAATTGAGATGAAGACGCATCGGAGCGCGCTGAGGTCAGGCGCAACCGGTGTGTTCGCCTTGCATTGGGCAGGATTCGCTCGCATGTGTCTATCAGAAGGATGGGTCTGGCTGATACAAGCATGGGGAGTGATCCATCGCTACAACCAGAGTGTCATCTTATCACGAATCCTCATCCCTGTAAAGAGGGTCTGCCATCATTCCGCAAAGTTCAGGCCAAAAAACCGCTGAGGTGCGGTTGACACGCCAGCGGCGGTGGAGTATAATCGGCGATAGGTCTGCGGAGTTCAGAATCATAATGAGAGAAGCGCAACACCACCCGGTTGTGGATGGTAACCGACTTTCCTCCCCGATCCCGAAACCGCCGAGATTCGGACCAGGAGAGGAGGGAGTGATGTGTCAGAAGTCAAGATTGGTGATAACGAGTCGTTCGAGGCAGCCCTGAAGCGGTTCAATCGCAAGATTCAGCAGGATGGCATTCTGGCTGAAGCCCGCCGCCGCGAACACTACGAAAAGCCGAGTGTTAAACGCAAGAAAAAGGAAGCAGCGAGGAAGCGCAAGGCCCGCAAAGGGTGATCGTCATTCTCGCGTCTTGCTCCGCTCCTATAGCGCAACTCAGGAAATTGTTGATGAGAGCCGGGTCGTGTGTTTGTGCGGTCCGGCTTTTGTGCTGCGCGCCTGATTGCTAGAAGAGAGAGGCAGGCATGCCCAACAAGACCGTTCCATTCCCCAGACAATTGCGCCACCACCATCGCCTGGCGTCCCTGTTCTGGCGACGCCGGTATCTCTGGCCGGTGCTTCTTTTCTGGCCTATCGCAACGCTCACTTTGGCTGCCGTCTTGCTTGCTCCAGTCTTTGGCCCGCCCGCCGGCTTTACCTGGGCCTTTGGGCAAGGAATCACCGGCATCGGAACCGTCGTGCCGAATGCCGGAGAGAATGCCATCGTCAGCGCTGTTTTACTCGTTGGCGGATTGATGCTCTTCCTCTCTTTCTATCTGGTTTCTCTGGCACAAAGCGTTGCGGCGCGCCCACGCTATTTGCTGCTGGTGTTAGTGGTCTTGCTGTTGACGGTGCTGGCCGCCAGAGTCACGGTGCCCGGCTGGTCAGGCTGGGCCTATGCTTTCCCGCTGGCTGCCGCTGCGATGACCATCGCGGCACTGCTCGACGTGCAGCTTGGCCTGGTCGTCGGCTTGATCCTGGCCTTCCTGGTTGGCGCCGTCGTTGGCGAATCCTTTTCGCTCAGCCTGATCTACGCTGCCGGCGCAGCCATCGGCGCGCTGGGCATGCGCCGCGTCAACCGGCTGAGCCGCTTTGGGCTGGTTGGCCTGGCCGTTGGGCTGGCTTCGCTGCCGCTGATCGCCGCGTTTACCTTTATGGCCGACCCGCAACTGCATAGCCTTGGGCATCTCGTCGCCCTCTGCCTGGTGGGGTTGGTCGGCGGCGAACTCTCCGCTGTCATGGCGCTCTCGCTCTACAGCTTTTTGGGGCCGCTCTTTGGCATCACCACCATGCTCCAACTCTTTGATAGCAGCCGGCCCAACCACCCGCTGCTGCACCGCCTGCTGCTAGAAGCGCCGGGCACCTATCACCACAGCATTGTGATGGCGGCAATGGCCGAGCGCGCGGCTCAGGACATCGGCGCCGATTCGCTGCTGGCGCGCGTCGGCGGCTTCTACCACGATATAGGCAAGATCGTGCATCCGCAGGTCTTTGTGGAAAACCAATTTAACGGGCGCAACGTTCATGACCAGTTGACCCCGATCAGCAGCGCCAAGCTGATCCGCGCTCATGTCAGCCAGGGTCTACGGCTGGCAGCCAAGCACCGCCTGCCGGCGCGGGTGCGCGACTGTATCGCCGAACATCACGGCACCCTGCGCATGGAGTTTTTCTATGATAAAGCCTGTCGGCTGGCGGCAGAGCAGGGCCAGGAACCGCCGAGCGAACTGGCCTTCCGCTACAAAGGCCCCAAGCCAGGCAGCAAAGAAACCGCCATCTTGATGCTGGCCGATGCCGTCGAGCCAATGGTACGCTCCGGCCAGGCCGGGCACACACCCGAAGAGATGGACATCGCTATCCGGCAAGTCACGCAAGACCGCCTGGCCGATGGGCAGTTCACCGCCTGTGGCCTGACGACCCAGGAGCTTGATACCATCCGCAGCGCCTTCTTGAGCATCCTGCGTGGCATGTTCCATCAGCGCATCATCTATCCCGAACTCCGCGCCGCAGTGGAAAGCGAATCTGAGGGCGAACTGGGCGAGGAACCCGCACTTGAGGATCCCGCCTTCCAAAGCGGATCAATCCAACAGGTGAGCTAAGCATGTTTGATGATGAGGATGAGGCGTTTGCGCGCACCGAACAATCGGAAGAAGAGGACATCGGCTGGGCTGATCTCTCGCTCTTTGTCGCCGACGACGCCGGCGACGAAGCCAGACGGCTCAATCAACCGCTGCTGGCGCTGATCGCCCATACCGCGCTGGAACTGGCCGGCATCCAGCGACCAGTCGAACTCAACCTGCTCGTGCGCGGGGACGAAGGCTTGCGCGAGTTGAACCGCGACTATCGGGGCAAGGACGAGTCTACCGATGTCCTCTCGTTCCCCCTGCTGGACGAGCCGCTGGTGCAGGCGCCGGCTGAAGAGGTCTGGCAAGAATACACGGTGCCAGAGGTGCGCTTTGTCACCGCGCCGGGCCTGCCGCTGCAACTGGGCGACATCGCCATCGCCTATCCAACCGTCGTCCGCCAGGCTGCGCTGGCCGGCCACAGCGCGCTGCATGAATTCGCCTTCTTATTGGCACATGGAGTGCTGCACCTGATCGGCTACGATGATCAGACCCAGACCGGCTATCAGCGCATGGTCGAATTGCAAAACGCGACACTCAGCCAGATAGGGATCGTCTGATGCAAGCAAAACAAGATAACAAGATGGGGACGGAGCGGGGAAAGCAGCCACCACCCGCGCGCGCCGCCTTTCTGCAAAGCTTCGTCTATGCCTCTAGCGGCTTACTCTATGCCATCCGCACCCAGCGCAACGCCCGCGTCCACCTGGTAATTGCCATCTTTGCGATTGGCATGGGTCTCTGGCTGGGTATTAGCCCCGTCGAGTGGGGGCTGGTTTTTGTCGCCATCACCGGCGTATTCATCGCCGAAATGCTCAACACCGTCGTCGAAGCCTGCGTCGATCTGGCAACCCAGCAATATCATCCGCTGGCAAAGATCGCCAAAGATGTTGCCGCCGGCACCGTCCTGCTCAACGCCATCCTCTCCATTATCATCGGTCTCTTCGTCTTCGGCCCCCATCTCTTCCCCATGATTGGGCGTCTGCTGCACCTGTGAGCGCACCGCCCCTACGCGAAGACCAGATGTATTACACCGTCATCAATCGAAACAGAAGAGATTTGGCGACCCAGGTTGCTGCTGGCCTGGCTCAGCGCCTCATTCAGACGCGGGGTGAGTTCGGCGGCAGATTCCACCCACCAGAGCAACCCAGAGACCTCGACATTGTTGGCAACCAGTTTTCCACCTTCCGCTTGCAATCCCAGGCGCACGGTACTCCCAAAACCATACGCCTGGAAGGTAATTACCATCACTCCTGGCTGGAGAACCACGTTCATATTGGTAATTGGCGCCAGCGCGGCAGTATGCTCGCCAAGGTAGCTGTTGATTTGATCTTCCGCAATAGGAAAGGGGACATTGGCGGACGCGGCCTGGGCGACCCCCACCGGAATCTGGCCGACAGCCGATTGCAGCCCCTGGCGAATCTCTCCATCTACCGATTGATGTACCGCTGGGCGCAGGAAAAAGACCCACGCGCCAGCCACAAGCACCGCCAGGATCAACACAAAGAGCAGCAGATTCAAGGGCCAGCGGCGCCGGCGCCGCTTCGCAGGCGCGGGGGCTGAAGTGTGCTGAGGAGCCGAAGGGGGATTATATCTGCTGCCACCTGGCGGCGTCACCCAGCCGCCAACAGTCCAGCCGCTCGATTCGCCTGGCTGGGTGGGAGGGATGGGACGCGGAACCGCAACGGTGGGCGCCTGCCAATCTGCGCTGCCGGGCTGTTGAACCGTATTCGCCCCACTTGGCGGGTAGAATGACGCTGGGGATGTTCCCATCAACAAGCTCCCGCAGCGCCCGCAAAATTGATCGCCATCCTCGTTGATGGTGCCACAACGCTGGCAACGCATCGTCATCCCTCCTCAGACTCCTATCAAGCCTTCCTCTTTGGCACAGTGTAGCTACTCAAAACCGCGCCTGTCAAGCACATGCTTCACATGGCTGAGGCAAAATACTACGTGTTGTTCATGGATACCTATAATACCCCACGCTTGACAGAGCCTTGTGCGCGTGAGATACTTTTCGGTGAGAAACGCCCCGGAGCGCCGTTGCCGGCTGATACGGCCAGGGGCAAGTGTTTATATATCAGGAGGCAGCTATACGAGCAAAAACGGACGAGTGATTTCTCTGCGCTCAGAGGGAAGTGCCGAAAAGGCGTTTCTGGCCGGGGCAGACCTGGAGGAGAGCGAGAGCCTTTGGAGCAGCGAGGACTCCATAGAAGAGTTGGCGGCGCTGGCACGCACCGCGGGGGCCGAAGTAGTCGGCAGCATGATACAGCGCCTGCGCTCGCCCGATAGGCGCTATTACCTGGGCAAAGGGCGCACCGCAGAACTGGCGCAACTACAGCAAGAACTGGGCTACGATCTGCTGATCTTCGATGATGAGCTTTCGCCATCTCAGCAGCGCAACCTGGAAGGCGAGATCAATGCCCGCGTTCTTGACCGCACCGCGCTGATTCTGGACATCTTTGCCCAGCATGCCCACACCCGCGAAGGCAAGTTGCAGGTTGAACTGGCGCAGCTTGAATATCGGCTGCCACGACTCAGCGGGCGCGGCACTGCCCTTTCGCGCGTAGGTGGTGGCTCGCGTGGCGCGGGCGGCGGCGGTCTTGGTGGAGCTATCGGCGTGCGCGGCCCTGGTGAAACCAAACTCGAACTGGACCGGCGGCGCATCCGCAAGCGTATCAGCGACCTGCGCCACGAACTGGAGGGCGTGCGACGGCAGCGCACCCAACATCGCCGCGAGCGCAACGAGCAGGCCATGCCAGTCGTCTCGATTGTTGGCTATACGAATGCCGGCAAATCGACGCTCTTTAACGCGCTGACCCTGGCCGGCGTGCTGGTGGAAAATAAACTCTTTGCTACCCTCGACCCCACGACCCGGCATCTGGTGCTGCCCAGCCATCAAGAAATCCTGCTCAGCGACACCGTCGGCTTCATCCAGAAGCTGCCCACCAACCTGGTCGCCGCCTTCCGCGCTACCCTGGAGGAAGTCAGCGAGGCCGATGTCCTGCTGGAAGTCGTAGACATCAGCCATGAAAACGCCATCGAGCAGAGCCAGACCGTCAACGAAGTGCTGGGCGAACTCAACGCCAGCGAGAAGCCGCGCGTGACCGCGCTAAACAAGATTGATCTGCTCGAAGACCCATCGCAGATCGATCTTAGCCTCTTCCCTAACGCCGTACCTATCTCTGCGCGCGAAGGGAGGGGCTTAGATGCCTTGCTGGCAAAGATTGGTGAGGTCGTAGCTGCCGAGATGGAGCCGACGCGCGTGCGCATTCCCTATGAGGCCAGCGAGATGGTCGAACTCTTCCATCGGCGCGGGCGAGTGCGTTTCGAGAAGCATACCGATGACGGCACGCTGATCGAGGGCAGCCTGCCTCATGCCCTTCAGCCGCTCTTTGAGCGCTTTCAACTAGCACGCCAAAGCAAAGCGCATCTGGGCCAGCCAGATTAAAGCCGATATTGGATAAGATTCGAGATGACCACCGCCAGCACCAGCATATTGCAGATGCCCAGCGTAATATGGGCCAGTTTGGGGTATCCCCGATGCAAGAGCAGAATGCCGGCAGAGACCACCAGCACCATCAATATTTTATAGAAAATAAGCGCGCCAAAGCCCTCCTGCTGCAACAGGGTACGCATCAGGGGATTGCCTTCGCGCAGCCCGGCTTGTAGATCGATATACGTGGTCAGCAAATCAAACGCATTCAGCACCATAAAAAGCGCCAGCCAGAGCAGGTCTGAGAACCTCAGCCAGCGCTGCTGGCGTGGAGCCTGTCGTAATAGCATCGTCTCGCGCAATCCTTTCCAAACGCTCTGCCCCCTATCAACAGGCTTTACCAATATTTATGCCAGGCACAGAGATTTGTATCCCTGGCGCAGATGTGCTATGCTTGCCAAGGCGCAGTTTAGAGAGTTTTCACGAGAGGAGCGCGGGAACGATGGCAAATTGGATGACGCGCATGTTCTCCCAACCTCCCGATCAACCTGATCCTTCCATACCCGCGTCACCCGCCTCACCACCGGCGCAGGCAGCGCCACTCGACAGGCGCGCCACGCAAATTAAAGAGGTACTCCGCCTGAGCAATGCGCTGCGTGCCGAACTCCAGCTTGATGTCCTGCTTGGTCAAATCGTCCAGGCCATCAGCAGTTGCATCGGCTTCCGCCAGGCCATTCTCAATCTGGTGCATGATGATTCACCAGATTTGGAATGCGCCGCCTTCGCGGGTATCCGCCACGAAGATGAACTGCGCATGCGCGCTTCCCCACCACCGCTTACCAGAGTGCTGGGAGTGATGCGCCCGGAATTTCGCATGAGCCAATCCTATTTCATCACCTACGAGTACGCCTACCTGCTGAAAGGCTTGGAATTCGTCACGCCTACCAATATCATCTGGCAAGGCGGCAATAGCTGGCACCCAAATGATATTCTGCTCGTGCCCCTGGTCAGCCCACGCGAGAATAAGCTGTTGGGCATCCTTTCGCTCGACGACCCAGAGAACGGCCAGCGCCCTACGCTTGAAACGATTGAAGTGGCCGAGCTATTTGCCAATCAAGCGGCATTAGGGATCGATAACGCCAGCATTTTCCAACAGCGCGAGCGCGAGCGGCGGGCCATCGAGATGGCGATCTTCGATTTGTTGGAGGAAGTGGAGCAGGTGCGTCAGAGCAACCTGACCGTCCGGGCGCGGGTCAGTGAAACCAGTCTGGGCGCCGTGGCTGATTCGCTGAATGAGATGCTGCGGACGCTGAATCACCTCCTGCTGGAAGTCCGTTACGCAACCGAGGTTGTGAGCCGCAGTGCTGCCGAACTACAGATGTCTGCCTGGCGCCTTTCCGCAGGCGCGCAGCAGCAGGAGCGGCAAGTCAGCGACATTTCCTCGACGATTCAGGATATGGCCGCCTCGGTGCAGCAAGTCTCAGATAACGCCGCCACTGCCGCAGGTGTGGCACGCGACGCGCTGGAAATCACCAGCGAAGGCCGAGAAGCGGTAGAAAGCGCCGTGCAGGGGATGAATACTGTCCGCGAGATGGTGCTTCAATCCGCCAGAAAAATCAAGCACCTGGGAGAAAGCGGCCAGGAGATCGGCGAAATCGTCCAATTGATCTCCGACTTTGCCAGCCGCACCAACTTGCTGGCGCTCAACGCTTCTATTGAGGCCGTGCGCGCAGGAGAGAACGGACGCGGGTTTTCGGCGGTGGCTCAGGAGATTCGTAACCTTGCCAATAACAGCGCTGAAGCGGCCAGGCAGGTAGCTGCCAAAATCAAGGGCATCCAAAATGAGACCAACGCGGTAGTCGTCAGCATGGAGCAAAGCACCCAGCAAGTCGTCGCGCAATCTGAACTGATCTCCCACGCCGGCTCAGCGCTGCAAGCGATGGATACGATCACACAACGTATCGTGCAACACATTGAAGGCATCAGCAGCGCGGCGTCCCAGCAGGCCAATGCCAGCGGCTTTGTTGCCCGTTCGATGAGCGACATTGCGCAGATCGCCGTCTATACGACGCGCCAGATCAGCCAGATGCACACTTCGATGGCGCAACTCACCGAACTGGCCGAGTCCTTGCAGCGGCGGGTCAACATCTTCCGCCTGGCAGAACCAGCGCGCACCAGGGCGGAAAGCGTCCTGGGCAAAGACTCTGGGCCGCTGAGCAACCCCCGGCTGAAATGGGTAACGGACGAACTGCACATCGTCAGTGTGGAAGAGGAGAGCAAACCGGGCGAATAAAAGCAGATTACAACCGACCGGCAAGAGGAAAGGGTTCATCTCGGCGCACTGATTGCCTGGATGAACCCTTGTTGTATCCTTGACCCAGAATGGGTGCCTGTTTTCGTTTACCATCCCGCCAGAGGAGGATAGTCACAACTCAGGCACTCAGAGGATGCGAGTGTGATAACTCCTCTTTTGCCCCATTGGGCGAGTCAATCGTCTTAGAAACGGCACTTGCCTTCTCAGGCGACACGCCAGACAATTCTGCCGGCGACGTCTCCAAGATCGCCGAAAGACGTCGCAGCGCGTAGGGCTGAGGTTCCTCCTGGCCGTGTTCAAAGCGCGTGATCGTTTCGCGTCGCAAGCCGGTCATATCAGCCAACTGGCTGATGCTCAATCCCTGGCGCTGTCGCGCCTGCCGTAAGCCACGAAGTTTCATGGACTCTTCCTCCGCATTGAGGTGACTCTGCGTAAAACAGCGCCGTTGCTGTTTTACGTTGCTGCCTACGCTTTGATAATAGCATTTCAGAAAGGACTCGTCCAGTCCTCGCTTCCAAGCAACACGTTCATCCCTCTTCCTGAACGCGCAGATGCAGGTCACGTAACTGCTCAGCAGAGACCGTCGAAGGCGCCTGCATCAGCACATCTTGCGCGCTCTGTGTTTTCGGGAAGGCGATCACATCGCGGATGCTTTCTTCATCTGCCAGCAGCATCACCAGCCGGTCCAGGCCCAGTGCAATGCCACCATGCGGGGGCGCGCCATACTCAAACGCCTCCAGCATATGCCCAAACTGCTCTTGAATCTGCTCATCGGAGAGGCCCAGCAGGCGGAAGACCCGCCGCTGCAACTCCGCGTGATTGATACGGATGCTGCCGCCGCCGATTTCATAGCCATTACAGATGACATCATACTGGCGCGCGCGGACTTTGAGCGGCTCGCGCTCCAGCAGGGCATCATCTCCGGCCTGCATCCCAGAGAAGGGATTATGCCCGGCCTGATAGCGCTGATCCTCTTCGTTCCACTCCAGCAGGGGGAAATCAATGACCCAGCAGAGGCCCATCACATCTGTGGGAATCAGTCCTAGCCGCTCGCCCAGGCGGATGCGCAGGCGCGAGAGGACATCGTTGCAGACTTTGGCGCTGTCTGCTACAAAGAGCAGGAGATCGCCCGTCTGGCCCTCCAGGCGCTCAATCAGCGCGTGCAGGGCGCCTTCGCTCATCGCTTTGGTCAACGGGGAGCGAATACCATCGGCGCCCAGCGCCACCGTCACCAGCCCCCTGGCTCCCAACTGCCGGGCCTGCTCGGTCAGGTCGTCTACTTCCTTACGCGAATAGGCTGCCCCACCCGGCAGGCGCAACCCCTTCACCATGCCACCTCCGCGCACCACCTCGGCAAAGACACGAAACTCGCTCTCTTTTGCCAGATCGCTGATCTCAACCAGCGGCAGGCCAAAGCGAATATCGGGGTGATCGGTGCCGTAGCGGTCCATCACCTCCGTATAGGTCAGATGTGGAAACGGCTGCTGCTGGATACGCTTGTTGGTCGTCTTCGCGATCAGTTCAATCAGCATGCCCTCGATCAGCCCCATCACATCTGGCTCGGAGACAAAGGACATCTCCACATCCAACTGGGTAAACTCCGGCTGGCGGTCCGAGCGCTGGTCCTCATCGCGGAAGCAGCGGGCAATCTGGAAATAGCGGTCCAGCCCGGCCACCATGAGCAGCTGCTTGAACTGCTGGGGCGCCTGGGGCAGCGCGTAAAACTTGCCGGCATAGAGACGGCTTGGCACCAGATAGTCGCGCGCGCCTTCGGGCGTACTCTTGGTCAGAATCGGCGTCTCGACCTCAATGAAAGCCCGCTCATCCATATAGTCTCGGATCAGTTTCACCACGCGATGGCGCAGCACCAGATTCTCGCGCATCGCGGGCCGTCGCAGATCGAGATAGCGATATTTCATACGCAGCATCTCATCTGCCGTCACCTGATCGCTGATCACAAAGGGTGTAGGGCGCGCGGGGTTGAGTACCTCAACGCTGGTTGGCACGACCTCAACCTCGCCCGTCGGCAGATCGGGATTCTCGGAGCCAGGGAGCCGCCTCGCCACCTCGCCCTGCACCCGCAGCACATATTCTGAGCGCACCCCTTCGGCAATCGCGTGCGCCTCACCCGCGCCTGGCCCACGCTCCGGGTCAAAAATAAGCTGCGTCACGCCATAGCGGTCTCGCAGATCAAGAAATATCAGCTTTCCATGATCACGCCGCCGGTTGACCCAGCCGGTCAAGGTCACCTGCTGGCCGGCACGAGCCGCCCTCAGTTCACCGCAGGTGACTGTTCGCAGTGTTGTTTCCAGCCCCATCTGCCTGATTTCCTATTCCTTCCCACAGAAACATCTCAGAAACTTCTTGAGAAACCTTTATATTCTACCAAAAAAGAAGGAGGTCTGCCGGAACGCTCGCAGACCTCCTTTTTGCTCTACCGGCAGCGCATCAAGTCAGGCTCACCACCAGCAGCGAGTGGCCGCTCAACGCATAGAGTGATGTCCCCTGCGACCCATTCGCCACCGTATTGGTGATGGAGAGGCTCAGCAGGCTGTCCAGCGCGGACGGATCGCTATATTGCGCGCCCAGCGTTGGGTCACCAGTCGCCGTCGCTGGTGGGTTTAATTGAATGACCCGGTGATCGGCGCCATCGCCGATAAAGAGATGGTTTTGTTGATCGCTGACCAGCATCGTCGCGCTCGTCAGTTTTGTTCCCAGCGGGAGAACAGTTGTGCCAGCAGTCGGTGTCGTTGATGAGACAGGTGTACCCGTGCCCGTCGGCGCCAGCGTACTTGTTGCCGTGCTGATTGGCAAGGAGGATGCAACCGGCAGGGTGGGCAAGGCGGTCATCACATTGAAAGCATCGGGCGTCCCCACCGGCAGCACTGGCAGCACCGCGATAGTGACGGCACGCAAGCTGTTGCCTGAAAGCGTCGCCAGACTGCCATCCAACAGGAGCAGATAGAGCGCGCCGTTCGGGCCAATCGCCATACTACGCACCTGCTGAGACAGCACCGCCGGCCCAACTTGCTTACAGTCAGCCGTCACAGCATCAGCACACGATTCAAGCGCATCATTTTTGATGCCGCGATAGAGGATATAGGTTTGCGAACCATGCACCGCCAACAGAATAGGCTGCATATTCGCAGCCCCTGGTGGCAGCGTCACCACTGTTTGTGGAGGCTGGACTTTGCCATCGGAGGTGATCGTCACCTGTCTGACACTAAATGTCGTACCCTCCTGATGCAAGAGGTACAACGTTGAGCCATCAACGGTCAGATCAACCACCGCAGGATCGAGCGTAGCCCCACAGGCAATAGACGACTGCGCTGTTCCCTGGGCAGGGAGCGCGTAGACCGGGGCTGCCGCCATTTGCTGGGATTGAGCGCGAGCAAAGAACAGCGGCGGCCCACCGCTGGCCGGGCCACTCTGGCCCGATACAGCCGGTGGCACAACGGCCACCACCTGGCTCAGTTCCTGAACGGCGCTGCAAGAAACAGCGATTCGTTGGGTTTGCAACGTGCCCAGCGGAGTCACCCGCGCCAGCAGGTTATAGTCCTGCAAGGCGGTGCGAATGGCCGGCGCCAGCACATGCTGGAGGGTGGTCGTTATACGCTGACGATCATCGCCGCTCAGCCAGGAATTGTGCAGATCGTTGAGCAGGGGATGCTGAGCGGCGGCCAGCGTATTAATGGCTTGATCGGGCGATTGTGCCTGCGATTGTGCCACCAACTGCGGCACGCGGCCTAGATCAGCGGTAGCCTGGGTATGCGCCGCGCGAGTCCAGGCAAGCGGGCCAAGGAAATAATCCCAGGCCGCCAGCGAGAGAAACAGCACTGCCGCCACCATAAAGATACGCAGCGCAAACGCGATGGGCGAGAGCCTGCGGCGCGCCTGCTTCTTGACTGGCTTGTTGGGCGCGGTTTGCTCTTTGACCGCCTCGATCATCAGCGCCAGCCGTTCCTGCATTTCAGGAGCCAGCGGTGGTGCCTCAAGCACATGAATCAACACCGCCGTAATATTATCTGGCCCCCCCTGCTCATTGGCTTGAGCAATCAGATCGTGGACCGCCTCCTGCGGGGACACGGAGGTCACAATGCGATGCAGTTCCGAGTCGGGAACCGGGCCAGAGAGACCATCCGAACACAGCAACAAGAGATCGCCATCTTGGAGCTGCTCGATAAAGAGATCGGCTTCCACCTCTGGCTGTGTCCCCAGGGCGCGCGTAATGACGTTGCGATGCGCGTGCGTGCGCGCCTGCTCATCGGTGAGCATCCCTGCGCGCACCTGTTCGGCCACCCAGGAGTGATCGTGCGTCACCTGACGAAGCTGCCCATCGCGGATGAGATAGGCCCGGCTATCACCCACATTGGCGATATATGCCAGCGCGCCACGCGCCACAATCACCACGCAGGTGGTGCCCATGCCGGCACGTCCTGCCTGTTCAGTGGCGCGCTCGTAGATTACCTGGTTCGCCTGCCTGATCGCGTGCAGCAGCGCCTCAGCCACCTCCTCAGACGCAGACTCATAATATTCCTCGCGGATCGTTTCTACCGCGATCTCGCTGGCAACTTCGCCAGCAGCATGGCCCCCCATCCCATCAGCGACGACAAAAATCGCTCCTTTTTGTTCCAGCAGCTTCAGGTCTTTGGGGACCAGGCGGGTCATATTGTCTTCGTTGGAGTCGCGCCTGCGACCGACATCCGTCAGTTCCGCAACTTCTAGACGGAGTTGTTTGGACAACGCCACGCTCCTCGGCTCTTGCCTGGTGATAGCAGCCCACGCTGGGGACAGGGTGGTATGCGCTCGTACTATAATACACTGGCTCACTGAAAAACGCAACGAGTCCAGTACGTTCAGGTAGCGCTCTCTCATCCACAGGCAAGAGGTACGCGACAGATCAAGGCCAGGTCGTATCGCCCTGGCGTAATAAAATGGAATGCGAATTGGTATCAATGCACTGCTGGCCTCAGCCGCACCATCCTACCGCAATGCTGGGGTAAGCCATTACATCCTCAGCCTGCTCAAAGCGCTCAGCGCCTTCGATCAGGCCAACGAATATGTCTTCTTGCTTAGTGAACAAGCCGTCGCCCGGCAACTGCCCCAGGCGCAGCATGTCAGCAGCACCGTCATTGGCAAGCATACCCACCATCCAACGATGCGCGTGCTGTGGGAACACCTTTTGCTCGCCGAAAACCTCCGCCGCGCTGATCTGGACCTCCTGCACGCGCCAGTCAACAGCCTGCCGCTCCGGCTGCCCTGCCCCGGCATCGTCACTATCCATGATCTGGCGGTGCTGCGCTATCCCCACCTCTTCCGGCCCACGCGCCGCCGCTATCAGCAGTACAGCATTCGCCAGAGCGTCCGGCGCGCCGCGCTGGTGATCGCCATCTCAGAACATACTCGCCAGGATGCCATCGAACTGCTGCGCGTGCCGGCAGAGCGCATCCGGGTCATCTCCCCCATGCTCGAAGAGCGCTTCTCGCCTCTCCTCTCAGAAGAAGCTATTGCCCAATTTCGCCAGCGACGAGGACTCCCGGCGCAGTACATCTTGTTTCTGGCAACGTTGGAGCCGCGTAAGAACCTCCGCCGGCTCATCGAAGCCTACGCGCTGCTCAAGCGCGAGACGGCGCTGCCACACCAATTGGTCCTTGCCGGAGCAAGAGGCTGGTATTACCAAACACTGGAGCAGCAGGTGCGTACAGCCGGGCTGCAAGAGCAGATACAGTTTGTCGGCTATGTTCCTGAAGAAGAAAAACCACTGTGGTATCAGGCAGCCGATCTGTTCGTCTATCCCAGCCTCTATGAAGGATTTGGCTTGCCAGTTGCTGAGGCGATGGCGTGCGGCGTTCCAGTCGTCACCTCGAACATTTCCAGCCTTCCTGAAGTCGTCGGCAATGATGCCGCCTATGGCCCTCAGGCAGCGCTTACGATCCCGCCAGATGATACGGGAGCTTTGGCACGCGCTATGCAGCGGGGACTGCGCGATTTCGCCCTCCGTCAGCAGTTGCGAGAGCGAGGTCTTGCGCGTGTGCAGCTTTTTGCTCCTGCTCGTATCGCCGGACAACTTGTTCAGGCATATCAGGACGCAGGCAGCCTATCTACTTTTGACTGAATACGGTTATGGGCATGTTGCGGGAGCGAGGAACATGAAAAGACTCTCTACTCAGACGACCAGACCATTCACCCTTCCCATCGTGGAGCAGCCAACCCAGCCCTTGCAGACGCTCTCCATCAAGGCGCTACACCCCAGGCACCCCCAGCGCACAGTTATTGTGCTCTCATTACTGTGGGATGCGCTGTTGATGAATCTGGCGTTTCTTGGCGCCTGGTATCTTCGCTACCAGATACAAAGAAGCCACAATCTGACTGACCAGAATCGCTTCTTTGCCTACACCCCCTACCAACGCTATTTGCTATTTGAAGTGTTCATCACCATCGGCCTGCTGGCGATTCTCTGGCTCAAAGGTGTCTACCGCCTCCGTTTCACCAGCAATTGGCTCCGCCAGTCTTCCACCATTCTTGGCGCGACCACCACCGGCCTGGCGATCCTGAGTGTCTATGAATATTTCTTTACCCAATCTCCTGATCTGGTACTCTCAAGCGCCAATGCAGCCTCGCGCGGGTTGATTATCTACACCTGGATCGCCACTACGATCCTGCTTGCGCTTGGGCGCCTGGTCATCAGCGCCCTCCTCGGATTTGCCTATCGGCACGGCTTGCAGCGCTCGCGGCTGCTGGTCATCGGTTGTGGCCGCCTGGGCAAAATGATGATGCAGCATCTCACCGCAAACCCACAGCTTGGCTATCAGATCATCGGCTTTATCGACGACCAGCAGCCCTCGATCACCCAATTTGGCCGCTTCAAATCGCTGGGGGCGATCAGTCATCTGGAAAGCATCATTCGCCTGCATCGCGTGGATGACGTCTTGATTGCGCTGCCATCCACCCAGCACCAGCAAATACTGCGCAGCGTGCGCCTGTGCGCGCGCGCCGGCGCCGGGTGCAAGCTGATCCCTGATCTCTATGAACTGAGCCTGGCCCAGATCGACATGGATACGCTAGAAGGCATTCCACTCATCGGCATTAAACGCGCAATCATTGGCCCCTGGCAGCACCACCTCAAGCGCGCCACCGACATCCTCATCGCCGGACTGGTGCTGCTGCTGTGCGCGCCCATCTGGCTGCTCGCCGCACTGGCAATCAAGTTGGACTCTCCAGGCCCCATCCTCTTCAAGCAAGAACGGCTGGGCTATCGTGGTCGGCCTTTTTTGCTCTATAAATTTCGTTCGATGCGCCACCATGCCGACCGCGAACGCTCCCTGCTCTATCGACTCAATGAAGCAGACGGCCCCCTCTTCAAAATCAAAGCCGATCCCCGCCGCACGCGCGTCGGCAAGTTCATCCGCAAGACCAGCATCGATGAGCTACCGCAACTGCTCAACGTATTACGAGGTGAGATGAGTCTGGTAGGCCCACGCCCACCGCTGCCCAGCGAAGTCGCCCAATACAAAGCCTGGGAAAAGGGACGGCTGGAGGTGCCACCGGGCATCACCGGACTCTGGCAGGTACGCGGGCGCAGCGAACTGGACTTTGAAGAGATGGTCCTGATGGACCTCTACTACATCGAAAACTGGTCGCTACGGTTGGACCTGCAAATCTTACTCAAAACTATTCCTGCTGTGCTGTTCAGTCGTGGCGCCTATTAGACGCGAGGAGCGGAAACGTCTGCACGAGGGGCAACACGCAGCACATTCCGCCCACCTGGGCGCCGATGGAGCCGCTATGCGGGTTGCACTGGTCCATGATTATCTGAACCAAATGGGGGGCGCCGAGCGCGTGCTTTTGGCGCTCCACGACCTCTATCCCAACGCGCCGATCTATACCTCAATGTATGCGCCCCGGCAGGTAGACCCGGCCTTTCGCCAGATGGAGATACACCCCAGCGCCCTCCAGCGGCTGCCGCTGGTTGCCCGGCACCATCAGATCTTTTTGCCGCTCTACCCACTGGCCTTTGAACACCTGGACCTGCGCGGCTATGATCTCATCCTCAGCAGCAGCAGCGCCTTTGCCAAAGGTGTCAAGGTACGCCCGGACGCCACTCATATCTGCTACTGCCACACGCCGATGCGCTGGGCGTGGGGCGACCATTACCTTGAGCGCGAGCGCCTGGGGCCACTGACGCGGCACCTCTTGCCCGGCGTGCTGCACCGCCTACGCGCATGGGATGAGCAGACGGCACAGCGGGTCGATCACTTCATCGCCAATTCGCCAACCGTCGCCCGGCGCATCTCCAGCTACTACCGCCGCGAAGCAACCATCATCCCGCCGCCCATCGACAGCGCCAGATATATCCTCTCAACGGCGCACGAGGCATACTTTCTAATTGTCTCGCGGCTGGTGCCCTACAAGCGCATCGATATTGCGATTGAAGCCTGCAACCAGCTACGCTTGCCGCTGAAGATCATCGGCACAGGTCGTGACCGGCGGCGCCTGGAGCGCCTGGCCGGGCCAACCGTCGAACTGCTGGGCTGGCTGCCCGACGAGCAGGTACGCAGCGCGCTCTCGCGCTGCCGGGCATTGATTGCCCCCGGTGAAGAAGACTTTGGCCTGGCAATTATCGAAGCTCAGGCATGTGGCCGCCCGGTCATCGCCTATGGCGCCGGCGGCGCGCTCAGCAGCATTGTCGAGGGACTGAGCGGGCTGTTCTTCCACGAGCAAACGCCCGCCGCGCTGGCTGGCGTCCTCTCCACTTTCCAGCCAGACTGCTTTGACGCGCAGCTCATCCGCCGCCATGCCGAAACCTACGACATCGCCCATTTCCACCGGCGCATCGCCTGCTGTATCTCAGCCGTCCTCTCCGATGAAGCAGTGTTCCAGCAGATGAGCCTTTCCTCTTCATGACGTGCCTGTAATCAGGTTTTAACCGCCAGCTATCCCGCCGGCAGCAGCGGCTCCATACGCGCCTGAATATCGGCCAGCACCTTGGGGATCGGGCGCAGGGCATCGATCACCTGGAAGCCATATTCGGGCGTCATGCGATCAAACTCTTGCAGAATCATCTTCTGATAGACGACAAAGCTCTCATAGAGGTCTTCGCCCAGGCGCATATCCATCCCTGACTCCCAATAATCGAAGCGCCCGCGCCGCAGAATACGCTGCACCAGCGGGTCCAGATCAATCTTGAGGTAGAAAATCGCATCCGGCTTGATCGCCAGCCCATAGACCTGCTTCACCCAATCGCGCTCGGCCCCGCGCACAATGGCCCGCGCCATCAGCGAATAGATATAGCGATCAGTCAGCACAATAAAGCCGGCGCGCAGGGCCGGCAAAATCTGATTCTCAAAGCGATCTACGAAATCGGTGGCGTAGAACAGGTCCATTGTCAGCGGGCCAAGCGTATGCCCCAGCTTGGCCTCATCGATGCCCCTGCCGGCCAGTGCCGAGCGCCGCTGCCCCGTATCGATCACCGCGTAGCCGCTGCTCTCCAGCCAGGTGCGCAAGTGTTGAATCTGCGTCGAGCGGCCCACGCCATCGGTGCCCTCAATGGCAAACAACCTGCCGGGCAACAACCCCTCCTCGGCCACCACCCGCACCGTATCAATGCCATAAAACGACACCTGGGTCATGAGCCGTTCTCAGCTTTCCGCTTGCGTGCCGTCAGCGGCTCTGCGCCGTTGCCGTTGGTCATCGTCCAGCGCCCCGCCTGATTCTGGCGGTTGCGGTGCAGCCCGCGCAGAAAGGGGCGCACAATATCGCGCATCTGCAATTGTTGTTCGGTAATGGGTTGCAGGGCATCCATCACCGTCAGACCAAACTCATCGATCATCTTCTCATATTCGGTCACAATACGCTTCTGAAAGAGTTTAAAGCTCTTCTTCGGGTCCGTCGAGAGGTTCAGGTCCATGCCCGCTTCATAATATTTGAGGTCGGGTCGGCTCCCCAGAATGCGCTTGAGCGACTCATCCAGCGGCACGCGAAAATAAAACGCGACGGTGGGCTTGACGGCAAATTGATACAACTGGCGCACCCACTGCGGGTGAACCCCTCGCGCCACATCACGCGCAAAAGCCGTGTAAATATAGCGGTCAGCCAGCACAATCGCCCCAGCTTTGAGTGGGGGAATAATATCATGCTCGGTGCGGTCAGCAAAATCTGTCGCGTGCAGCAGGCTAAAGGTCGTCGGCGTCAGCAGTTGCTTTTTCTTGCCCCGGCTCGTTGTGCGCTTCACCAGTGGCGATGAGTTCCACTCGCTGAAAAAGACCGGATAGCCCTCGCTCACCAACCACTGCCGCAGCAGCGCAACCTGCGTACTCTTCCCAGAGCCATCGACGCCCTCAACTACAAACAACCTCCCTGGAAAATGATGTTCGCCATAGCGTTCCACAAGATGACCTCCTCGCTGGAGAAAAAGAGGCAGAGAGGCTACGCAATCATAGAATATGGTTAATACATAGCATATATTATACTCTTTTTTGAGAGAAAAGAAGCCGCTCAGGCAATGCGTTCCAGGTTATAGACAGGCAGGGTTACTTTCAATCCACGCTCCAGGCGCACATAGACCGCGCGCGCGTGGATACCGGAGGGCAGGCGTTGTGGACGCTGGAAGGTTTGCACCACCTGGCCGATCTCTCCCGCGTATTCTCCGCTGCTTACGCGCACCAGGGCGCCAGTAATAATACGTGGATCGGCCTTGACCGCCGGAGGGCGAGCGCCCGACGGCAGCGAGATCAAGAGTTCGGGGCGCTGATTGCGGCGGGGGGTCGTCGCGCCGCTGAGCAAGGCGTAATCGCCGCCATGCTGGCGCAGCAACGCCAGCGTCGGGCTTGCCATTGATCGTTCGCCCAGTCCTTCAGTGAAAAGCAGCGATGGCAAGGGATGCTGGCTCTCAGGCACGCTCAGGCCATCCAGCACAGCCGTCATATCAACGCCCAGCGCGCCCTCCAGATCGGCCACCGTCATACTGCTCGCCACCAACCCAACCACCCCGCTGGCTGTCGCGTGCCCCAGCAGTGCCCTGGTCAGCCGACCCGGCACCACCAGAATCACTCCACGCTCCAGCGGCAGCGTCTCAGCCGGCACCTTCAGCGCCTCTTTCGAGAGGACATTGATCTGGCCGACGGCCTGGCCGCCCACCCCAACCAATCCCTGCACTACCGCCACCAATCCCTCAATAGTTACCCCGCGCGCGCTGGCCTCCACCACCTGCCCGCGCAAGCCGGAGCGCAACGTCTGCGCGCCAAAACGCGCCGGCGCGAACGGCGCGCTCCCCGCGCTTCCCAGCGGCTGCACCCGCGCAATCGTCTGATCGGGCTGTACCTCCTGGCCGGGTTCCACCAGCGCCAACCCTGGGCGCTCCATGCGCCGCTCGCGTCGCACCGTAATGCCCGGCAACACCGGCCAGCCAAGTGGATAGTTCATAACCCTTACGCCCCCATAGACTGGCGCCATTGGGCCAGCTTCGCCCGGCGATACGCCGGATCAGCAGGCAGCGCGAGAGGCCGGCCACGCGCATCGATCACCAGCCCAAGAACGCCGCCTTCAATCGCCTCGCCGGCACGCGCCTGCTCGCCTGGCCCCAGGCCCACATCAATCGTGCGCGCCGGGAAGAGCGTTAGCATCGCCTGCTCAGTCGCCGCCAGCGGAATCACCTCAATCGAGCCATAGGCCACTTCCATCGTCTTCTTGCGGCCATCGATATAGTCCAGTTGCAGCTTCAGCGCCGGCTCGCCATCTTCGGCCTTGCCGAAGGGCGACACCACCGTCCCCAAACGCTGCAAGACGGCATCGTTCTCTGTGGCCTGCACGGCGGCTACCGGGTCCACTGTCGCCACCACCCCAAGCTGAGGAGCCAGCGTCACCGTATCCAGCACCAGCGACGACACCCCGCGCGGCTGGATCGTATCAAGCAGCATCAAGGCCGCCTGCCCATAGCGCGGCGTATGCGCCATCACCCCACCCGCGCCCAGAATCAGATCAAGGTTGGGTAGGTTTCCTAACTCCGCGCCGGGCTGCTGAAGCGCCAGGAAAATTGCCTCGCGGGTCAGCGCGTGTTCAAGCTCCAGGTCACGCTCGGTAAAGGGCAGTAGACGCGGCTGAATCATCTTTTCCAGCACAAACTGGCGAAGCTCTTCTTCACTGACCTCAAAGGTCAGCCAGCGCGTAATCTGCTGGAAACCAGCCGCGCGCAGCACCACCCCCAGGCCCGATGCCACGCCGGCATTAGCATGCACCGACGGCAAGAATTCGCCATGCTCGCCCGCCACCATCACTGAGGTCGCACTGGCGCCCACATCCACACCCACCACGTTCATGCCGTAATGCTGCGCCAGGAAGCGAATCAGGCTGCTAAAAGACGTCGCCGTCGCCATCGGCGGCGCTGACATCCAGCCATTCAGCCGGTGATAGCCAGGAACACCATTTAGCACCTGGCGCTCATGCAGCGAACTTGCCGCCACGCTCAGCGGGCGCATATTATGCGGCGCGAACGGCTCCGTCTGGCGCAGATCGGCGTGTGGGCCAAGCTGCTGGCGCAGTTGCTCAGTGCCTTGCGGGCTGCCGGCATAGATGACTGGCATCCGCTCGGTGGGATGAAACGCCGGCAGCTTTGCCGTCGCCTGAGCAAACGACACGCCCGGAACGGACCCACCCTCCAACTGGCTGCTCAACATCTCACTCAGCGCCAGCGCCAGCGACCTTGTCAGCGTCGGCGAAATGCCGCCCCCGCGCGCCGCGCTCGATTCCACCAGCAGCATCGCCTGCGGATTCAGGCGGCGCAGATGCTCCATCTGCAAGAGCCAGCGTAGATCAGGCCCGCCGTCGGGGCCAGAACTGGCCAGTTCTGGCGGCGGCAGTGCTATCAACTGCACATCCGCGTAGACCCCGGCGACAGCGCGGCGCGCTGTTTCGGCCAGCGCCTGCTCATCTTTGGTCACCGCGCCGTTGCTCTTCCCCTCGGCTAGCATCGCCACTGTCAGCGGACCGCCCGCGCTCAGCGCCACCACAAAGGCATCGACCCCATCGCCATCGCTTTGCTCCGGCGTGATAATCTGCCCTCGGTTGGCAATCTTACGCCCGCTGATGCGCTCCAATTCATAGATCGCCTGCAACACCCCCACCGTAATATCGCGGTAGGGAGGATAGGCCGTCGTCGGCGTTTCGGCCCGCGCCAGCAGGCGATACTGCCCCTCGACGACCCCCAACAGGGCCACCTTCGTAAAGACTGAGCCGCAATCAGCCGCCAAAATGGAACGCGAGACCGCGCCAGGCACCCCTGTACCTGGCGCTGAAGCCGCCTGACCACCCGGCGCGGCACGCTCCTTCCAAACCTTTTCTGATGACTGGATACCCATCATCGCCCAAATCCTAGTACGCGCTTAATTTTTGCAAAGACCCCGCTCGGCGGCCCAACCTCATCATCGCCAGCAGCCCCAGCGCCATACTCCGGGATGCCCTCCCAGCCATCAGCCTCCTCTTCATACACCGGCGTCGGCTGCTTGCCACGCCGCTGCTGCGGCGGGGGAGCCGCAAACTCACCCTCGTCAAACCTCGGCGGCAGCCCCGCGCCAGCCTGACCGAGCGAATCAGCAGGCATCCCCATACCTCCTTGCCAGCCACCTGGCTGGTCCTGCGGCGCGCCCCATTCCCCCGACGTCTCCTGCTGCCACGAACGCTGCGATGGCGACATCTGCCCCGACTGGCGCCCGCCAGGTCGGCGACCCTCCGGCCCCGCCCCCTGGGCATCGGGCATCTCGTCAAAAGCGTCCTGCCACTCATTACGGGCGCCAGCGCGCTGATCGAAGCCGCGACCCGGCTCCCCCTCAAAACGGCCTTGCTGGGGTTTGCTGGGAGGGCGCGGCGGCTGCGAGCGCGTGCCAGCATCAGGGCCGCCCCACTCACCAGCCTGGCCTGGGCCACTGCCCGGCCAGGGCGCGCCGCCTCGCTCAGCGGGCGTCATCTCGCGCTGTGCTGGAGCGCGCCGACCCTGGGGCTGGCCCTCCCCCGCAGTCGGACCAAGCACCGAAGAAAACACATTAGCCGCCGCCTGGCTGGGCGCCCGATTCGGCTCCACTGGCTGGCGCGGACGGCGCGGCACATGCGCGTGTGGTCCCTCTTCCTGCTCCATACCAGCGCCCGGTGCGCCAGGGCGCTGAGGATTGCGCAGCCACTCAGGAAGCTGCTCTTGATCGATCAACGAGGCAGCAGAAAAACTGCTCGGCTCCGGCGCAGCACGCCCCATCTCGGCAGGTGCCCCTGACTGGCCGGCGCGCTGCGCTGGCTGAGCCAGCGGCTCACCACCCTCAGCAGCGCGTAACCAGGGCGGAAGCGCCTCTGGGTCTACCAGGCTAGCCGCAGAAAACTCGCCGGTCTGGCCGCTGGCCGCAGTTGGTCCAGCCTGCCCTGCCTCTTTCATCCAGGCTGGCAGCGATTGCGTATCTACTAACTCAGCAGCGGACATCTGGCTGCCAGCAGCGCGCGCCTGGCTCTGCTGCCCCGCCTGGGAAGCGCCAGGATCACCCACCGCCCCCTTGAGCCAGGCCGGCAGCGAATGCGTATCCACCAACTCTGCCGCAGAAAAACCTCCCGTTTGCTGGCTGGAGAAGCCTGTCGGGATCGCCGCAATCTTTGAAGTGTTCCCCCTGGCAAAGCCTCCCGAAGCGCCCGGCGCCGCAGGGGTGCTTGACGCAGGCGGGGCCGCTGGCGCCTCTGATCTCAACCAGGCCGGCAATGACTGCGTATCCACCAACTCTGCCGCAGAAAAAATGCCCGACGCACTTCCCGCCGGCCCGCTGGCCGGGGCTGGCTGGCTCGCCCTGTCTGTCCCCGACGCGGTCTCTCCCGTCCGAAGCCACGCGGGCAGCGATTGAGTATCCACCAACTCTGTCGCCGAGAAAATCCCTGAGGCACTCCCTGAAGCTGATAAGGCCGACTGCTTCGCTTGACCTGCTGGCGGCGCCTCCGATCTCATCCAGGCGGGCAGCGATTGGGTATCCACTAACTCTGCCGCAGAAAAGATGCCAGATGCGCTTCCAGATGGTCCATCCTGGCCCACCGGAGCAGACGTTTTCCCCGGCTCGGCAGCCGATCCTTCCGCCTTCATCCAGGCGGGCAGCGATTGCGTATCCACTAACTCCGCCGCCGAGAAAATCCCTGAGGCGCTCCCCAGCGGCGGCTCTATCCGCTGCTTAGCTTCTGCCGGGCTGGAGGACACAGCACCTCTCGGTGGCAGGCCAGTATCGCCCTGGCGCAGCCACTCTGGCAGCGCTTCCTCATCAATCAGCATCCGGCCTGAGAAGCCATCCGCCCCTGGCGGAGGAGGCGATGAAGAAGTGTCTCCTGACCCGGCAGACAGACTGACGCCCGGCCAGGCAGAACCCGACGATTGTTGCGGACGCGCCGGTGGCAGCGCCGATGGCAGCGGTGGACTAGCCCAGAGCGCTTCTGCCGGAAAATCTGGCAGCGGCGACGTCTGCGATGCCTCCTGCAACCATTTAGGAACGGCTCGCACATCCACTAAATCCGAGCCAGAAAGCTTCGACTTTTCCGGCGGCGCTGGCGGCGGTGTCCCACTGAGCGAAGGCACCTGGGCATCTGCGTATACCTGGCGAAGCCATTCCGGCAGCGCTTCCTCATCGGTTCCCCGCGAAGCGCCCGCGCTCGCCCGCTGCCCAGCCTCGCCAGTGTTGCCACGCTCACCTTTCGCCTTGCCGGTCCCAATAGAATCAGAGACCGTAAAAGGCAGCGGGAGCGGCTCGGTCTCATTCCGGTTACTCAACCAGCCGGGCAGCGACTGCTCATCGACCAGCGCAGACCCATCAAACGGCGTCGCCGACATCGGTGGCAGAGAAGCGAACGCATCGGAATGTGTTGGCACTGACCCACTGGGACCGCTCCCCGCAGGTGGCATCATCGATGATCGCTGCGGGCCACGCGGCGGTGCAGAAAACGGCAGCGGGCCAGACGCCCTCGCATCGCCTCCAGCAGCGGGTCCAAAGTCAAATGGCGGAGGGCCAGATGTGTTCCCGCCAGATGGCCGGGCGCTAAAGGTTCTTGGCGCAGATGGAGGAAACGCCCCAGAGGGTCGATCTGCCGCGCTACTCGCGCTATCGGGCCGCAGCCAGGCAGGCAGCGATTGATCTTCAATGAGAGAGCTGGCAGAGAAAGGAGCGTTGGGGCGCGCAAATGGATCAGTTGGCGACCGACCAAAAGACGGCGATTCAGGCACACCAGCCCCCATGCGCTGGTTCCCGCCCGGAGGCAGTGGAGGCATCTGCTGAGCGCCCGCGCCCCCAAAGCGCGAAGCGCTCTGCCCTGGAGGCTCGCCAAACCGCGAGCGAGGCGCAAACGGGTCTGGCGCGCCGCTCATCGGCTGGGGCGCTCGCGCCCCGCCTGGATAGCCCGTAATTGGGCGTTGCCCCGGCGTATTCCCTGGATCGCCAGTCCCAGGCAGCGGAAAGCTATTGTTCTCAGCACGCAGCCCGCCATACTGTTCAAGCGGTGGCAAGTTCTGCTCGACCCGGCTGATGCTAAACGGGTCCGTCCCTGGCGCCCCAGTGCCTGGCTGATCGCGCCGGTCACTAAAAGGGTTCGTGCCAGGCGAATTGCGCAGCGGCCCGCTTGTCAAATGTCCCACAGAAGGCGGGGCGCCAGGGTCCATCGCACGCAACCACTCTGGGAGATTCGTATCCGCAGCGCCAGGCTGCCGGGCAGCATCCCCGATTGGCTGAGCCGATGGCCTGGAGCCTGTGGATGGCGCGGGCGGCCTGCCAGCCGGCGGCATACCGCTGGGCGACTGGCGATCCCGTCCACTGAACCAATCGGGAAGACGGTTTTGAT
>CAZFWN010000001.1:38121-45853 GCA_964522745.1 uncultured Ktedonobacterales bacterium | reverse complement strand
CCGCTGGGCGACTGGCGATCCCGTCCACTGAACCAATCGGGAAGACGGTTTTGATCGATCAGCGACGAGGACGCAAACAAATCATCCGTCGAGCGCCTGCCCGAATAACGATAGGGCGAACTGGTTCGCATCGGCGCCGTCGGAGGCCGATTCTGGGCCGGCGGCCTCGCAGATGGAGAAGCAGCCGGATTGGCCGGCGGAGGCGGCTGCAACCAATCAGGAAGTTGATTGGGATCAATCAGTGATGGCGCCCGCCACGGATCGACAGCGCCCGGCCCATCACGCCCAGGCGCACCAGCCGATGGCGAAGGAAACGGCACACCAGTTGGCGAGGCTGGAGGAAATGCTCCAAATGGGTCAGGGGCTGGCGGCTGAGCAGACCCCCACCGTTCCTGAGACCGTTGACGCGGCCCCAGCGAGCCAGGGGGCGTTCCCCCACCTGCGCCCCGCATGACCGGCGCGCCACAATAGCGGCAGAGGGTGGCATTTGCCAACAATACTCCACCACAACGATTACAAGTGGTCACGTGCGATCCTCACTTTCGGCTCTCGCCAAGAGAGACCACCAAAGCTCCCCAGCCCGCCTCATCTTAAAAAGCCTGCGCTGCTCTATTACAACCCCAAGTGTATCATTCTTTGTGGAGCCTGGCAACATAGCTATAGGCCAAATGGCCTATAACCTGACAATTTCTTGACCCAGCGAAAAAGGCAATGTTATCATCAGCTAACGGAAGATTCCTTACCAGTCTATAACATGGTCATCCCTCAAGCGGATGTGTATCAGCACCTCTCTAAAGAAGGTCGCAGCACGGTAGCAGGAGGTCGAAGAAACACTATGCAATGTCCTGAATGTGGTCTACCACGCCCAGCCGGCGCCGACCCATGCCCTTCTTGCGGAGCCGAAGCTCCTGCACCTTCTGGGGGGACACGTGCCGGGGGCGGCTCATCCCTCCGACAATGGAAAGAGCGCTATCAAACCGGCCAGGTTCCCTCAATGGGATCACCTGGCTCCAGCATGAGCCGCCAGCTTGGCCGCCGCACCAGTGGTCCCCTCACCAGCGGCCCGCTCACGCCGCCATCTGGATCATCAACCCCCGATTGGGGCAACGAATCGCCTGCAAATTCCATTCCTCCGGGCACTGGATTGTCCGCTCGTCGCTCTGGCATGCTGGGTCGCACCTCCGGGCCGCTCACCCCACCGCGCCAATCGGGCGGCCTTCCGTCATCGCCCTCCTGGCCCCGCGCAACCGACCCCACCCCCCCTCCGCCAGCAGGACGCAACAGCGGCATGCTGACCAATCCGGCTCGCACCAGCAGCACCGAGTTTGGCAATGGCTCCAACTCCTGGAAGTGGCAGAAACCCTCCTCCTCGCTCAGCGGCGCCGGACAGGCACGCCAGGGCTATGATCAGGGGTACGATGACCAGGACGCCTATCAGCAAGCGCAGCCACCCGTCCAGCCATCGGGCAGCTTCCGCCGCAGCACCATGCTGCCCGTGCCCTATCAGGATAATCGCCGCGCCTGGGGCCAGGAAGACGACGAGACCGCCTATGGCGACATGGACGACCAGAACGGCAGCGCCTCAAACCTGCCTGTCCCTATGGGCGCCAACCAGGGCAGCAGCGCCTTTCCCATGCTCTCCGAAGAGATGCTCGCCAACCGCCTGCCTCCTGGCCGCAAACCGCCCGCATTCATCCCGGCAACGCGCCCGCGCCGCCCCTATCGCCTGAGCCGCTATCGGGTCGTCAGCGGAACCATCAGCATCGGGCTGATGCTGCTGCTCATCATAGGGGCGGGAAGCTTCCTGGCCGTCAGGGCTGGCGCCTTCCAGAAGCTCTTCGCTGGCAAATCGCTGCCACCCTTCAGCTATCACTTCCCGCAGCCAACTATGCCCGTATTGAGCGCTACGCCTCAGGCCACCCCATCCGGCAATCAGGCCGCTCAATCGATTGGGCGCGTCACCACCGCGAAAAACTACAGCGCTACCTATGACCCGCTCAATATCACGACTACCTTCAAGCCAGGCGAGACGGTCAATGTTCTCTGGCAGGTACATGGCGCCAAAGCAAACGATGTCATTTCAATAAAGTGGTATCAAAACGGCACGGCCATCAATGGTCTGGGCGATCAAAATACCAAAGAAACCTTCGCCAAGGATGGAAACTGGAATGGCGTTTTCGGCCTCGCCTATCCCACCGCCAGCCTCGGCACGGCTGAACTCTACTACAACGGCCAGCTCGGCTGGACCATCCAATTCATCGTTGCTGACGCGCCTCCTGCGACGAAGACACCGGCGCCTTCCACGACGCCGAGCAATGTGCCAACCCAGACACCCACCCATTGAAAAAACAGGCTTGCCAGGAGCGCTCCCATCGGACAGCGCTCCTGGTAAGCCTCTCATACCGCATCCCCTTGAAGAATTGTTATTGTAGGTAGCTTGCTAGATAGCCCAGAGGTTCGCCTGCAAGGGATTGTTCGGCACCGGCAGCCCTAGATGCTCATAGGCCAGCCGCGTTGTGATGCGCCCACGCGGCGTGCGCGCCAGAAAGCCAAGCTGCAACAGATATGGCTCGTAGACATCCTCGATGGTCTCGCTCTCCTCACTGGTGCTGGCCGCCAGCGTATCCAATCCCACCGGCCCCCCATCAAACTTCTGGATAATCGTCAGCAGCAGCGTGCGGTCAGCCAGGTCTAGTCCCCTGGCATCGACCTCCAGCGCCTCCAGCGCCGCCTGCGCCACCTGGCCGGTAATCCGCCCATCGGCCTTCACCTGCGCGTAATCGCGCACCCGCTTCAGCAGCCGGTTGGCAATACGCGGCGTCCCCCGCGAGCGGTGCGCCACCTCCTGCACCCCCTCCTCCTCCATCGGCACGCGCAGAATGCCCGCCGAGCGCCGCAAAATCTGCTGCAACGCCGCCGCATCATAAAACTCCAGCCGATAGATCGCCCCGAAGCGGTCACGCAGCGGCGCCGTCAGCGCGCCCACCCGCGTCGTCGCCCCCACCACCGTAAAGCGCGGCAGCGCCAGCCGCAGGCTGCGCGCGCTCGGCCCTTTGCCGATCATCAAATCCAGCGCGAAATCCTCCATCGCCGAATACAGCCGCTCCTCCACCGTGCGACTCAGCCGGTGAATCTCATCGATAAACAGCACATCCCCCGGCTGGAGCGCCGTCAGAATCGAAGCCAGGTCGCCGGCATGCTCAATTGCCGGGCCGGAGGTCATCTTCAGATTCACCCCCATCTCCGAGGCGATAATCATGCTCAGCGTCGTCTTACCCAGGCCCGGCGGCCCGTAGAGCAGCACGTGATCGATAGGCTCGCCGCGCCCCCTGGCCGCGTCGATCAAAATGCGCAGATTGCTCTTCACCTTGTCCTGGCCGATATAGTCCTCCAGCCGGCGCGGACGCAGACTGCTATCAAAGGCGGCTTCATCCTCGCTCCCCTCAGGCGAAACAATGCGGTCGGACACGGCGCAGCACTCCTTCTGAACGTGTGTTCTATTGTGTGTATCATCATTATACCAGAATTACCAAAGGCACGAAAGCCAGCAAAATCAGGATCGCTACTATCCGCTTTTTCTGCTAGAGTAGACTCATAACAGATACCACCTACAAAGATCGTTCTCGTATACAAGGAGATACCATTATGACCACCGAACCAACCTCGCTGACTACCTTCTACCAGGGCTGGAATGTCTACCAGGGCCGCCTGACCACAGCCATCGCGCCCCTGACTCCAGAACAACTGACCCTGCGCGCCGCGCCACACCTGCGCACCATTGACCAGATAGCCTCGCATATCATCGGCGCCCGCGCCCGCTGGTTTCATGACCTCATGGGCGAAGGCGGCGAGGAGATGGTCCGCTTGAGAAGCTGGGACCGCCCAGGGACAGCACCGCATACCGCCGCCGAACTCGTCCAGGGGCTGGAAACATCCTGGCAGCTTATTCAGGAATGCCTTAATCGCTGGACACCTGCCGATCTGGAGTATGGCTACAAGGGCGATCCCTCTGAAGGGGAACCAGAGGTGCTGACCCGCCAGTGGGTTCTCTGGCACCTTATCGAGCATGATCTCCATCACGGCGGCGAACTCTCGCTGACGCTGGGCATCCATAACCTGGCCGCGCCCGATCTCTAGGCTGCCACGCTCGCCCCTGTGGTATCCTGAACAGAGAAGCTCAGCCATCTGATTTCAAACCACAGGAGGCGCAATGGAGATTCAGCGAGTGCATCGTCTGGAAGCTGCGCAGGCGCGGGGCATCGTCATCGTCATCGACGTTATCCGCGCCTTCAGCGTGGCCGCCTATGCCTTTGCCGGGGGAGCGCGGGCTATCTGGCTGGTGCGCAGTGTAGAAGAGGCGTTTGCCCTGCGCGAACGCGAGCCAACAGCCCTGCTGGCCGGCGAGGTCGGCGGGCGCTTGATCCCCGGCTTCGACTTCAATAACTCCCCGGCGGGTATGGCGGCGGCTGATGTGCGAGGGAAGCTGCTCATCCAACGCACCGGCGCCGGCACACAGGGCGCCGTCAATGCCACCAGCGCAGCGCATCTGCTGCCATGCTCGCTCGTCACCGCCCGCGCCACCGCCGCCTATGCCCGCCAGATGTCCGAAACCACCGGCGAGATCATTACCCTGATGCCCACCGAATCCATCAGCGAAAACGGCGCGCCCCCGCTGGAAGATTCAGTCTGCGCCGATTATTTGCAAGCGTCGCTCCTTCAGCGGCCCGACGCAGCCGAGGTGCTGGCCGATGGTCTCCAACGCCTCCATGACTCTGGCCGGCTGGACATCTTCCAGAACGGCTACCCTGACTTCCCGGCAGAGGACGTCCCCGCGTTTCTGGCAGCAGATCGCTTTGCCTTCGCCATGCAGGGCACCCGCGAGCAACAGAACGGCATCACCTACATCCACACCAGACGCATTGAGCCGGATATGCCCCTGGAATCTCTGCCCAGAATAAGGTATCATTAAGAACACCAGAGCGGCGTTGTTCACATCCAACAGCCTTTCTTGCCCTTGCAGTCGGGCAAAAGAACACAACAGGAGGGTCTCTCTGTGGCGCAGGCAGCGCAGATTCAAGAACAATTCGTGACCCTGAACGGAAAAAAGTTGCATTACGCAGTCGCCGGGCAGCAAGATCACCCGGCAGTCCTCCTGGTGCATGGCGCCAGCCCCTCGCTCACCTGGAAAGTATGGGATTTGACGATTGGCTTGCTGGCCGCAGATTTGCAAGTCTTTGCCCTGGACTTGCCCGGCTATGGGCAATCGGCCCAGCACGAGGGCGTCACGCTGGACCCGTATCCCTTTGAACACTTTGCCGATACCGTCATCGATTTTGTCGCTGAACTGCGCATCGGTCCGGCCACCTTGATCGGCTCCTCCGCCGGTGGCGGGGTCTGCCTCGTCGCAGCAGCCAATCATCCCACGCTAGTGCGCCGCCTCGTGCTGGTTGATAGCGTGGGAACGCAGAACGAATACTTGCGCCAGTGCGCCGCTGAGGTGCGTTCGCCCACGCTGATTATCTGGCAGCAAGAAGATGAGATCATCCCGGTAGAACGGGGACGCCAGCTTGAATCGCTTATCCCCGGCAGCCATCTGGAAGTCCTGATGGGGATTGACCACCCCGCTCCCGAACATAACAACTATCAAGGCCACTGGCCCCACCGGCTCAACCCCGAACGGTTTACCCGGCTGGTGCTAGAGTTCATCAAAGCACTACCAGGCGCAAAATGAACATCACCATTCGCTACTTTGCCCGCTACCGAGAAGTCGCTGGCCGGCCATCCGAAGCCTTCGCGCTCTCGGATGGCACCACCGTCGCCCAGGCCGCCCAGGCGCTTGTTGCCCGCTATCCCGACCTGGCAGAACTGCTGCCGCGCTCGATCTACGCCGTCAACCGCCAATATCAACCGGCAGACACGCCCTTGCATGAGGGTGACGAACTCGTCTTTATTCCCCCAATGGCAGGAGGTGAGCCAGTGGTGTCACCTTTGATTCATATCACCCGCGAACCGCTGGACCGCGAGGCCATCATCGCCAGCGTCGCCCACCCTGAAGCTGGCGGCATCGTCACCTTTGAGGGCGTCGTGCGCAACCACGCGCGCGGCAAAACCATTCGCTATCTGGAATACGACGCTTATCCAGAGATGGCCGAAGAACAGATGCAGCGCATCGCCGACGAGGTGATTCAGCGCTGGGCGCCCGCGCGCATCGCCATCTCTCATCGCATTGGCCGGCTGGAAATTGGCGAGGCCAGCGTCATCATCGTCGTCGCCACGCCGCACCGCGCCCAGGCGTTTGAAGCCTGCCGCTACGCCATCGACACCCTTAAAACCACCGTGCCCATCTGGAAAAAAGAGGTCGCCGAAAACGGCGAAGAATGGGTCGAAGGATAGACCAGCGCTCATACGTCTCAGCCCGCGCAGGCGGGCTTTGTGGCCGCAGGCCAACGAGGCGCGAATTTATTCGCCAGCGAGCTTGCAATCAAACCAGACCGTGCCCGTCTTGCGGTCCGTCGTCACCCGCAAGACCTCCAGCTTGATCTGCTCGCCAATCTGCTGTGGAATGTCCTCGACATCATAGATGCGCGCATGGCGCATCACTTCGGGCGCATCCACCCGCGAGATCGTCGCGCGTACATAGGGCCGCTCCACGCCCTGAAAACTGGCGCGCAGCCCCGTCTCTTTCTCAACAATCGTTCCCTCAAGCGTCTGCATTGCCCTGCTCCTTTAGCTGGCGCGCGCGACTTCAGCCGCCCACGTTCGCGTGTTCGGCTGTAAAGCCCCAATCCAGCAGCGCCCGCGCATCGTGATAGCGCGCCCCATCGCTGGGATCACCAAGCAGCACGCCCAGCAGGCGCGTATTGCCGCGCGTCGCTGAAAACACCAGGCAGGCTCCCGCGTTGCCCGTCGTACCCGTCTTGACCCCATCCGCCCCATCATAGCCACCCGGCCCCAGCAACTCATTCGTATTTTGCAAATCGTACGCTTTATGCTGAGATGTTGCCGGAATGATATATTCCGGCGTCGCCACAATTGTCGTAAAGTCCGGCACCCCCAGCGCGAAGGCCGTCAGCCGCAGCAGATCGCTGGCCGTTGTATAGTGCCCCGACGCATCCAGCCCATTGGAGTTCACATAATGCGTCTGCGTCAGCCCTAGATACTGCGCCCGCGTATTCATCAACCCCACAAACGCCGGCACGCTCCCAGCAATCGCATCGGCCACCGCCACCGCCGCGTCATCCCCCGAAGGCAACATCATACCATAGAGCAGATCGCTCAGGCTGAACACCTCGCCCGCACTCACCCCCATATGGCTATTTTCACCCTGCCCGGCGGCCACCGCATCTGCCCCAATCCTCACCGCCGTATTCAAGCGCGGGCGGCCATATTCCAGCGCCACCAGCAGCGTCATAATCTTGGTCGTACTCGCCATCGGCAACTCCTCGTCACCATTCTGACGAAACAGCACCATCTTATTGCTCAGATCGATCACCATTCCCGCCGTCGCCTGAATCGACGGCGCCGGGGGCGGCGGTGGCAGCGTCGCCGTTGGGCTGGGCTTGATAAACGTCGCCGTCGGAGGATGCGCCTGCGCCGTGCCACCCTTGCCCGACGGCAGCAGCATGATCCCCCGCGTCACCAGCGCCACCTCAAGCACCAGCAGCACCGCCAGCAGAATGAGCAACCGCTGCTGGCGTCGTTTCCAGCGACGAGCGCCATCCGAAGGCGCATA
>CAZFWN010000001.1:0-38021 GCA_964522745.1 uncultured Ktedonobacterales bacterium | reverse complement strand
TGAGCAACCGCTGCTGGCGTCGTTTCCAGCGACGAGCGCCATCCGAAGGCGCATAGAGTGGTGGTCGCTGCATCATCTCCAACTCCCTACATATCGTTTTGCATACATTTCTGCTGAGCTAGTATAGCACCATCTTATATGACGAAGAACCCAGACCAATATGAGCCAGATCACAGCTTCCATCCGAAAAGTCCTGCACAAACCCCAGGCAGAGTGGGCAGAGTAGGCATTCTGGGCATTCCAGGCATGCTTCCTGGGACTCGCTGGGACGTGGGATTATCACGGTCAGCAGAGAGATGGCAAACCCTGTGCCTACCCATGTCACGCCTTGCCGCCCTCTTGCACCCTGTGGCTAGCTCTGCTATCCTACATGCACCTCGTTGCTGAGACGGTTCGTATCTTCTGGCTGATGCCGTTGCGGAGGAATGCCTCGATGAGTAGCCCACCCACGCCCCAATTTTGCGCCTATTGTGGCGCTGCCCTGCGTCCAAACGTCAAATTCTGTGGCTCGTGCGGACGCGCCCAACTTGGCTACGCCGGCATGGCCGGCACCGGCTTGCTCGTCGCCGATCATCTGCTCAAGCAGCGCTATCGCATCCAGCGACGGTTAGGTCAGGGCGGCATGGGCGCCGTCTATCAGGCCGAAGATGCGCTCTTCAACAGCGCGCAACGTGCTGTCAAAGAGATGAGTCAGAGTGGGCTGACTCCCCAGGAACTTCAGGAGGCCGCCGCCGGATTCGAGCAAGAGGCCATGCTGCTGGCCGGTCTCGTTCATCCACATCTGCCCCGCATCTACGATTATTTTGAGGAAGATAGCCGCTGGTATCTGGTGATGGACTTTGTTATCGGAGAAACCCTGGAAACCCGCCTGGAACACGCGCCCGGCGGCAATCTCCCATTGGAGGATGTGCTGGACATTGGCATCAAGCTCGCCACCGTACTTGGCTACCTGCACACCCGCCAGCCGCCGATTATCTTCCGCGACTTGAAACCGGCCAACGTCATGCTGACGCCGGAGGGCGACCTGTATCTGATTGATTTTGGCATTGCCCGCCTCTTCAAGCCAGGGCAAGCGAAAGATACTGTGCTGCTCGGCTCGCCGGGCTATGCCGCGCCCGAACAGTATGGCAAGGCTCAGACCACCGCCAGCGCCGATATATACAGCCTGGGCGCCACCCTCCATCAACTGCTCTCAGGCCGCGACCCGACCCAAAATCCGTTCCAATTCCCGCCACTCGACCTGGGATCACAGCCAGCAGGCGCCGCTCTTGCCGCGCTGGTGCGGCGGATGGCGGAGATGACCAAAGATCAGCGCCCGGCCAGCATGCAAGAAGTCAAACAAGAACTCCAGCGCATCAGTGGGCAGCAAGCCACTGGCTCAGATCAGAGTGGGCTGGCGATTTCACTCACATCCCCAGCTCCGTCGCCTTCTCCTCCAGTGGCTCCTGTCTCGCACAACCAGCGTTCCTTCAAGAGTACCCTCGTTTGCACATGCAGAGGCCATACAGATACGGTGCGTAGTGTGGCCTGGTCGCCCGATGGCCGCCGCCTCGCCTCTACTGGCTATGCCGAGGGTGATTATACAGTGCGCCTATGGGATGCCAATAACGGCGCGCTGTTGCGCATCTGCAAAGGGCATACCAATTCGGTGTTCAGCGTGGCTTGGTCACCTGATGGTCGACGCCTCGCCTCAGCCGGCACTGATATGACTCTTTGCCTGTGGGATTCTACTAGCGGTCAGTTGCTCCGTACCCTCATAGGCCATAGCAACTCTTTGGAAGATGTCTCCTGGTCACCTGATGGCCGTCGTCTGGCCTCTGCCGGCATGGATGGGACAATGCGCCTCTGGGACGCCACCAGCGGTCAGTTGCTCCGCACCGTCCCAGGTGAGGCCGAACGGGTGCGTGCGGTGGCTTGGTCGCCTGATGGCACTCGCCTGGCTTCTGGCAGCAGTGATGGAGCAGTGCGCCTCTGGGACGCCGCCAGCAGCCAGTTGCTCTGCACCCTCGAGGGCCATACTGGCTGGGTGAACGACGTCGACTGGCCGCCTAGCAGCGCTCGCATGGTATCTGGTTCTGGTGACATATTTAGTGGAAAAGATAACACCGTGCGCGTCTGGGAGGCGGCCAGTGGAAATCTGCTGTTTACTTGTGAGGGCCATACCCGTGCGGTAGGGAATGTGGCTTGGTCGCCTGATGGCCGCTACCTCGCCTCTGCCAGTTCTGATGATGAGATCCGACTGTGGGAGGCCGCTAGCGGCTTTTATCTTGGCTCTATCAGTGGATATTGTGTGGCTTGGTCGCCCGATAGCCGTCGTGTTGCCGGCGCCATTGATCAGATAGTGCAGGTATGGTCAGTGGGGTAGGCACGCCTTAGCTCGCCAGCTGGCGGTCAGCGCTTGCCTCCTCTTCCCGCTTGACGGCCTTCCCGGCACATGCTATCATCCGCTGCAACCGGCAGGAGCAATCCTCCTGCCCGGCTGGCTGCTGCCGGGGCATGCCCTGGCGCTAGAAAACATCGCTTGCTGTTGGATGTAGGGGCCGTTCGTTATGAATCGTGAGTATCACCGTTGGTATAGTCCGTCGCTGGGCCGAGACATGGAACTGCTCGTCTTTGGGCACGCTGGCGCCCGCGTCATCGCCTTTCCCACCTCGATGGGCCGCTTCTTCGATTGGGAAGATCGCGGCATGGTCGGCGCGCTCGGCGAACATCTCGAAAAGGGCTGGATTCAACTCTTCTGCGTCGATAGCGTCGATGGCGAAAGCTGGTACGCCAGATGGCGCCCACCCGCCGAGCGCGCCGCCCGGCAGGCGCAGTACGATCAGTATCTCTCCGACGAGGTGCTGCCTTTTACCCGCCACAACTCCAATCCCTTCCTGATTACCACCGGCGCCAGCTTTGGCGCCTATCACGCACTCAACTTCGCGCTGCGCCATCCCGAACAGGTCAACCGCGCCATCGGCCTCAGCGGCACCTATGACATCCGACGCTGGGCCGATGGCTATTATGATAACAACGTCTACTTTAATAATCCCATCGATTTCATCCAAAATGAACACGAGCCAGGGCGCATCCAGGCATTGCAGCACCAGGACATCATCCTTGCCATCGGGCGCGACGATCCCTCCCGCCCCACCAACGAGCAGCTTTCCGGCTTGCTCTGGAGCAAGAATATCGGCAACGCCCTGCGCATCTGGGATGGCTGGTGCCACGACTGGCCCTACTGGCAGCAGATGATTCAACGCTATATCAATGGGCATGACTAACCCGTAGCGCTGGCATCTTGCCTGCGCATCAAACGAAGGGAGCATTCTATGACCCTCAAGGTCGGACTGATCGTCGGGCGGGAATGGTCCTTCCCCCCAGCCTTTATCGAAGAGGTCAATCGCCGGGACGAAGGCGTCGAAGCCGAATATGTCAAGCTCGGCGGCATGCGCATGGACGAACCCTGTCCCTACGCGGTCATCATTGACCGCATCTCCCACGAAGTTCCCTTCTATCGCACCCATCTCAAGCAAGCCGCCCTCCAGGGCACGCATGTGGTCAACAACCCCTTTATGTGGACCGCCGACGACAAATTCTTTGAGGCCGCTCTGGCGACCAAACTTGGCGTCGCCAGCCCCAAGACCATCGCCCTACCCAACAAAGAGTACATCCCCGGCATCGTCCACAACGAAAGCCTGCGCAACCTGCGCTACCCGCTCGATTGGCAAAGCATCGCCGACTACATCGGCATGCCCTGCGTCCTCAAAGATGCGCACGGCGGCGGCTGGAAAGAAGTCTATATCTGCCACTCGCTCGACGAACTGATCCAGAACTACAATAACTCCGGCCTGCTCACGATGGTCGTGCAGGAGTTCATCCAGTGGGACCAGTTTGTGCGCTGCATCGCGCTCGGCCAGGAAGAAGTCCTGCCGATCAAATACGACCCCCGCGAGCGCAAATATCATGTCGAACACGAGCATCTGACCCCCGAACTGGGCAAGCGCATCGTCGATGATTCGCTCACGCTTGTGCGCGCGCTCGGCTATGATATGAACTCGCTCGAATGGGCCATCAAAGATGGCGTGCCCTACGCCATCGACTTCATGAACCCTGCGCCCGATATGGACATCAACTCACTCACGCCCCATTATTTCGAGTGGGTCGTCAAGCATATGGCCGATATGGCGATCCGGCTGGCAAAGGCGCCACGCGCCCAGCATCGTGACCTCCGCTGGGACACGCTCTTTACTGAGCATCGGAAAGAGCAGGCAGAGACTGCCGCAGTGAAACAAACATCGTAGCGCCGGCGGGCGAGGCCGCGCCTGAAGGCGCACCTTGAGGCTAGGAGCCACGAAGGCCGCCTTCGCGGCCTGGAAGAAGCAACGTCCTAGCCGGCCTTCGCCGGCTAGGAGGCTCTTAGCCTTTAGGTGCGCGCTTTAGACGCGGTTTCGTCCCTTCCTTAAATATTGGAGGTCAATCATGCTGCTGCGGGAAGCCATCCTCAACTATCACGAACTCTTGACCGACGAGCTGGCCGCCGACAGCCAGGCACAGCTCGACGACCAACTGCGACGGCGCGGCCTCTTCTTTGGCCCGCGCCCGCTCTGCAACGTCCTGCGCCCACGCTTTATGACCCCGGAGCAATACCGCTTCTTGCAAACGCGGGTCGGCTCAGTCTTGCGGGCCTTCTCCACCGCCTATCAGGCCGCGCTCGAAAGCCGGACCATTCGCGCCCAGTTCGGCCTGACCGAGTGGGAGGAAGAATTGATCCACGACGACCCCGGCTTCAGCGCGCCTAGCCCTACCTCGCGCGTCGATACCTTCTTTGTCACCGAGCAGGGCGGCCTGCGCCTCACCGAATATAACGCCGAGACGCCCGCCGCCCCGGCCTACAACGATGTCCTGACCGAAGCCTTCTTTGGCCTGCCGATCATGCGCGAGTACCTGCGCAAACACGAGGTACGCCCGCTCTTTGCCCGCCACAACATGATGCACGCTCTGGTGGATTCGTACCAGCAGTGGGCCGGGCGCCGCGAGGCTCCCTCAATCGCTATCCTCGACTGGCGCGAAGTGCCCACCTACAGCGAATTCGTCCTCTTTGCCGACTATTATCAATCGCAGGGTCTCAACTGCGTCATCGCCGACCCCCGCGAAGTCGAGTACCGCGACGGCAAGCTCTACGCCGGCGAGACGCATATCACCCTCATCTACAAACGCGTACTCATCAGCGAACTGGTCGAGCGCGGCGGGCTGGACCATCCCGTCATTCGCGCCGTGCGTGACCGTGCCGTCTGCATGGTCAATCCCTTCCGCTGCAAACTCCTGCACAAAAAGGCCAGCCTGGCCGTCCTCAGCGACGAGCGCAACGCCGACCTCTTCAGCAAAGACGAACTCCAGGCCATCGCCGCGCATATCCCCTGGACGCGCCGCGTCGAGGAGCGCCGCACGCTCTATAAGGATCAGCCCGTCGATCTCATCCCCTTCATTCTGGAGCAGCGCGAGCGGCTGGTCCTCAAGGCTAACGATGAATACGGCGGCAAGGGCATCTACCTGGGTTGGCAAACCGACCCCGCCGACTGGGAGCGCGCCGTCCTGCTCGCCCTCTCCGAGCCATTTGTGGTGCAGGAGCGCGTCGCCATCCCTAGCGAAGCCTTCCCCAGCCTGGTCGATGGCAAACTTGAGTATATGGACCGCATACTGGACACCGCGCCCTTTATCTGGTACGGTGCATATATGGATGGCTGTCTGACCCGCGTTTCCACCGAGGCGCTGGTCAACGTCACGGCTGGCGGTGGCTCAACCGTGCCTACCTTCCTTGTCGATAAACGCTAGTTGGCCCGCGCACCCAAGGAGGCTCCTATGTCGCTCAAGCCCCCCTCGCTCACCATCGGCATCGAGGAAGAGTATCAGATCATCGACCCGGAGACCCGCGAACTGCGCTCCTACATCACCCAGATGCTCGCGGACGACCATGTGATCCTCAAAGAGATCAAGCCTGAACTGCATCAATCAATGGTCGAAATCGGCACCACCGTCTGCGAGACACCGGCGCAGGCGCGCGCCGAACTGGTCCGGCTGCGGCGCGGCGTCATGGAACTGGCCGCCAAGGGCGGGCTGAAGATCGCCTCCGCCGGCACCCATCCCTTCTCCTCCTGGCAGCAGCAGGAAATCACCCCGCTGGAGCGCTACGTCGGCGTGCATAAAGACATGCAGGAACTCGCCCAACGCCTGCTCATCTTCGGTACGCATGTACATGTCGCCATCGAGGACCGCGAGTTTCTGGTCGATGCTATGAACGTGGCGCGCTATCTCCTGCCGCACCTGCTCTGCCTCTCCACCAGTTCGCCCTTCTGGATGGGCCGCACCACCGGCCTCAAATCCTACCGCAGCATGATCTTCCGCAACTTCCCGCGCACCGGCATCCCGCGTATCTTCCAATCCTGGCACGACCTCATCGGGCTAGTAGACACGCTGGTTGCCATCAATTCCATCCCCGACGGCACCAAAATCTGGTGGGACATCCGCCCCAACTGGAAATACCCCACGCTGGAACTGCGCATCTGCGATGTCTGCACCCGCGTCGATGAAGCCGTCTGCATCGCCGCCATTTTCCAGGCCATCATCGCCAAGCTCTGGCGACTGCGCCGCGACAACATGACCTTCCGCATCTATCCCGCCGAACTGATCGAAGAGAACAAATGGCGCGCCATCCGCTACGGCCTGGACGGCACCTTGATCGACTTTGGCAAGCGCGAGGAACTGCCCGCCCGCGAACTGATCAGCGAAATGATCGGCTGGTTCATCGATGACGTCGTCGATGAACTCGGCAGCCGCAACGAAGTCGAATACGCCGCCAAGATTCTGGCCGAAGGCACCAGCGCCCACCGCCAGATCGCCACCTACGAGCGCACCGGCGATCTCAAAGCCGTCGTCGATCAACTCATCAGCGAAACCGCCGAGGGCGTGCTGGAGTAATCGTGCAGGCGGCTATATCCAGGCTCGTCATTTACGGGCGCGCAAAGGGATAAATCATCGGCTTGATTCTATGACATGCAATGTCGTACAATGCAGGGAAAAGTGAGGCGGCGTGTACCTCAAGCGGTTGGAAATAGAAGAGGATCGAGCCGATCATATATGGCGTCATCACGTCACCACCACTGAAGTGAGTGAGGTGATTGCCAATGGATTCGGCTCCCGCGTAGTAGCAACTGGCCGGTATCTTTTGGTAGGGCAAACGGACGGTGGCCGCTACCTGGCGATCTATATCGGCAAGCGCGATGAGCCTGGCGTCTATGGCCTCATCACAGCGCGCGATGCTGAGCCGCGCGAGCGCCGCTGGTTTCAAGCCATAAGGAGCCATTGATGAAAAAGAACACGCAGATTCCCACATTTGCCAGCGAGGAAGAAGAGGCCGCGTTCTGGGAGACACATTCGTTTGCGGACTATGAAGATGCCTTGGGCGAGGTGCAAGAGCATCCCGCTTCCCAGGCAGAGGTTGTCGTTGTCCTCAAGGATGCGCAGATGACAATGCGCCTGACAGCACAGCAATATGACACCCTCCGCGCCGAGGCAAACAAGCGCGGTATCGGCCCCTCCACGCTGGCGCGCATGTGGGTGCTGGAGCGGTTGGCAGCAGTGCAGCGGGAAACCCCCTAGCCTGCTTTCCTGCCTGTCGGTTGCTGGCACCGATCTTGCAGTTATCCTGCTCGCCGCTGCCCTGGTGAGCGGCGCCTGGTCCTGTCTATTACGGCAAGGAGTGAAACGGTGCGCAAATTCTGGTTGATAGGCTCAATCATCCTGGGAGCGTTGCTCATCCTGACGAGTTGTGACCGCGCCGCCAGCGCCAGCCACGCGCAGCCCCATCTCAAACCAACGGCAACAGCCTTGCCCGCAACGCCCACGCCCGACCCCTACGAGTGGGTGCGGCACATCTCTGTGCCGGCCAACCGGCTCGTCCTCTATTACTACATCCCTGGCGCACCCTGGGGCTTTGTCGGCACCTACAACGACAGCGACCTGCTGGCGCGCATTCAGGCGCAGTCGCAGCAGTACGCCAGCCTGGACCCGGCCCATCCAGTCGTCTCCGGGCTAGACATCGTCGCCCCGGTGGCCCAGGCCGACCCCGGCTCCGACGGCTACTACAGCGCCTTCCCCCCAGCGGACCTGATCCAGCACTACGTAGACCTTGCCACCCAGCAGCATCTCCTGCTCTTCCTCGACATGCAGATTGGCCGCGCCCCGCTGCTGCCAGAAGTGGGCGCACTCTGGCAATATCTGCAATTGCCCAACGTCGAACTCGCACTTGACCCAGAGTTTGCCGTCGCGCCCGATGGCATCCCCGACCTCAATCTGGGGCATATGCTGGCCTCAGACATCAACCCCGTCATCGACGAACTGGCCCGCCTGGTGAACGGCCAGCCGCACATCGACGGCGAGCTACTCCCACCTAAAATCCTGATTATCCACCAGTGGCAAGACCTCATGCTGCCCGACTGGTATAACATTCATCCCCACCCCGGCGTCAGTGTCATCACCTGCTCGGATGGCTTTGGCTCGCCCGGCGCCAAACAAGACGACTATCAGGAGTTTGACAACAACCACCTGATCCAATATCCCGGCATCAAGCTCTTCTATCCCAACTTCCCCGGCAACCCGACGCACCCACAGCTTGACGCGCCGCTGATGGCGCCCGGCGACGTCCTCGCCCTCCAGCCGGCCCCCATCCTGGTCATGTATCAATAAAGCGCGTCGGCGGAGGCCAACCACGACCCTCCGCCGACGCGCTGAGGAGAAGACGGAGGCCGATGCCTCCTCTGCTGATGGTGTTTGCGGAGACGAGAGCGATTCAGGGCCGCCCATCGCGTAGCCCTGCTCACCGCCAGACGGTGTCAGTTCCTCACGCTGGTTGGATGCGCTCCCTGCGCTTCACCAGGCTCGTTTCCATCCTCCCCTTTACTGGAGCAATGCTGGACCGGCAGCTTCAATCCGTTCCAGCCAGCGCAACCCCTTCTACTCCGGCCAGCTCTGGAATATCAGCCAGATCCCAATCCGGGTTGTAGCCCAGGCTCCCCATCTCTGGAATATCCAGGCCAGCCAACTCGGTCTTGGCTGAAACCCGCAGGCCAAAGAACTTGTGATAGCACTTGAAGAAGATCCACGAGATGCAGAAGATATAAACGAAGCAGGCCATCATGCCGATAACCTGCACGCCGCTAGCCTGGCTCGAGATCGAGCAGATGCGCGCTGGCGATTGGGTCTCGCTGATGGGGCGCTACCGGTAGACGAACCTCCTTTGCATATTCCTTGCCTGAGTTATCTCCTCGAAAATCCATGCGTCAGTGCCTAAGAGCGGCGCTGCTGACCGCGAATCACCCAGACGCGACAGGTGGCATGCCTGAGCACATACGGCACGGTCTCGCCGGGATCGAAGCGCCCACTGCGGTCGGTGCGATAGGGGATGCCCAGGAGGATGAGGCCGCAGTCATGCGCAGCAGCTTCCTCCAGCAGACTCTGCCCAGAGTGGCGCGTCTGGACAATTTCTGGCTCCAACTCACAGTGCGTGTCTTCGGCCAGTTTCAGGGCACGCTCCAGGGTCTGTTCAGCTTTTTCGACGACTTCTGGTAAGAGAGTACCTACTGGTAGGGTGCGCGGCACTTCTACGCCATAGATCCCAAAGACACGCCCTTTCTTGGCTTTCGCCATCAGACACCCCAGGCGCACCAGTTCGTCGTCCATCTCATCGCTATGAAGGGCAACCAGCACATTGCGTGTCGTAGCGTGTTCCCCATTCAGGCTGGCTTTTCTTGCCCGGCGGCTGGTCGCGCTGAAGTGGGCGAAGCTCTCGCCATCTGTCTCCATCTGATCGGCGGCCTGCCTGGGGTAAAGGCCAAGCCGCGCTAAGAGGCCCATGCCCATCCTCCTGCTCTGCTTCTGATGCCCATGCTGTCGCGCTTCTCCGTTACGTGAGGAGAGAGCATCGGCGGAGGCCAACCACGACCCTCCGCCGATGCGCCGAGGAGAAGACGGAGGCCAGAAGCCTCCTTCTGCGCGAGCGACGCGGAACTGGGCGCGTCAGTCCGCCCCGGTAAGCGCACCATGCTCGACCCCAACGAGTTCAGGGGTGCCAACATGGTGTCCATTCTGGCTGTTCAGGCTAGCTGCCAGGGCATATTCTGGATAGGCAGAGGCTCCGTGTTCGCTGATATCCAGACCCTCAAGCTCCCCTTCCTTCGAGACACGCAGCACCTTGAAGTATTTGAGGACATACATCAGCACCAGCGAAACGGCGAGCGTTGCCACTACCGTTGCGCCAGAGCCGAGCGCCTGCCTTCCTAGTTGGGTCAACCCTCCGCCGTAGAACAGACCCGTCACCACGCTGCTCGTATCGGCCCCCGTTGCGGTTGGGGCACCGTAGACTCCCGCAGCGAACAAACCCAGTGAGAGCGTGCCCCAGATTCCCGCTATGAGATGGACGGGGACCGCCCCAATCGGATCATCAATCCGCAAGTATTCCAGGAGATCCAGGCCCCAGACAACCACCAGAGCAGCACCAACGCCAATGAAGAAGGCTCCAACCGGATCAACCCAGTAACATGGACAGGTAATGGCGACCAATCCCCCTAAGAAGCCGTTGACCGTCAGCCCGAGATCCCACTTCTTCGAGCGAATGTAGGAGTAGAACAAGGCCACCAGGCCAGCGGAACAGGCCGCCAGGGTGGTGTTGAACGAGACTCGCCCGATGCCTACCGTATCCAGCGCTGACAGGGTGCTGCCGGGATTAAAGCCATACCAGCCAAACCACAAGATCAAGCCACCGACTGCCCCGACGACCAAATCATGCGGTGGCGGTGGGCCACCCCCATCACGCTTGAAGATGCGCCCTAGACGTGGGCCAAGCGCAATTGCCCCCGCCAGCGAGATGGCTCCGCCAATGCTATGGACGACGGTCGAACCAGCAAAATCGTGGAAATTCAGAGCAGCAAGCCAGCCATCTGGCCCCCACGACCAATGTCCAATAATCGGGTAGATGAAGCCAGTCACCCCGATACTATAGAGAATGTCGCCCCAAAAACCACAGCGTCCGATCATGGCCCCTGAGGTAATCGTTGAAGCAGTATCAGCAAAGGCGAACTGGAAAACCCAGAAGGCCAAGACCGGTATCCCCGTTCCCAGATAGGTGGCACCCAGCCCTTGTAAGAAGAAGCCGTGGGTGCCAATGAGGGGCGTGCCTGGCTCAAACATGAAGGCGAACCCCCAGGCCCAGAAGAGGATGCCACAGATGCAGGTGTCAGCAATCCCCTCGACGAGGATATTGACGGATTCGCGGGAACGAGCGAAGCCCGCTTCGAGCATTACAAACCCAACCTGCATACAGAAGACGAGAAAAGCGGCCACTAACGTCCAGACGGTGTTTACAGCATTAATCTGTGGAGTGTCAACCGGCGCACCGGTCGCAGCATGCACCACTGTGGGGAGGATCACCCACATGGCTACGAGCACGAGGGCTAAGCCGAGCAGTTTGCCTCCCATGTAGAAGGCTACGTTCCTCCGCAGGCGCGGATCGCCCATGTTGGTACGCAAACGGGTCCAGGTGGCGTGAAGAAGAGTTGTCATGCAGCGATAATCCTTTCAAACGGATGAAGATACCTACAGGTCTACGTCTATCTCAAGGCAGCAGCGCACGTCTGTAGTTCGACCTACCAATCAAGAGGTTCAGGGCATGCTCTAGCGTAGACACGCTCTTGCTCAACGCTGGACAAGAGCATGCCTTGCTAGACAGTGCAGCAGGACGAGAAATGAAGCAGGCATGGTAAGCAACTCACCTCTTCAAGGAAGCATCCTTGATCAAGAAAGGGCCGCGAGTTACTCACCATCGAGTAGGAGGTGTTAGGGGATTGCCTTGCCCACATCGGCATCTGGAGAAGACGTCATTGGATCACTCAACCCATCACGACCATGTTGACGATAACCTATTCGCTGCCTGGTTCTGACGCAGAATCGTGCCAAACAGCGTAAAGGTTTTATAAGGATTTGCCGTAAAAGCATAAGGATTTTATAAAGATTACATTGGTAAGTATACTGGCGGGAGAAGTAAAAGCCTAGAGATAAAGTAACCGAAGTTATTACGGATTATTTTGTGCATTTTGCACAAATCCGCGTACAAAAAAGTCGAGGGCGGCTGACTTTTCTTCCAGGGGAAGGGCGTTCCTGCCTTCAAGATCGTTGCAGAAGCACAGATTATTGTGCATTTTAACTAGATTGTGGGGCCGCTGTGTCAGCGGTGTTTTGAAAAGCGCGAGGGCGTTGGTCCACCTGCCGGGCCAATTATGGCAACTGCCGCCGCTGCTTTGCCGCTTGCAGCCGGCGGTGGATGCGCAGCAGGCCAAAATAGAACAGCGCGCCCGGCAGGCCAAACAGCGCGGCGCGCCGGCCCAGCGTCCGCCCAGCGGCTGGCCGGCGCGCCGCGTCCCGCAGAACCAGCAGCGCCGGCAGCAGCCAGAGCAAGAGGATGAGCAAAATCACTGAAAGATCAGCCCAATGAAACCCAAACATGGTAGTATCCTCCCCCCCTGCAATTCCGTCAATTCTGTCAATTCTCTCCGATAGTCCCCTCCTATTGTGACACATCGCCTCACCCGCCGGCCACCAGCAGCAACACACTCAGGCCATCACGCAGGCCAGCGCGTAGGCAAACTCCTCCGCCGCCGAGCCGGCCCCAGCGATCCGGGCGCACGCCTCGGCTAACTGGCGCAGCCGCGTGCCATGCGTCCCTAGCAGCCGGTTGCTCGTCATCCCCGTCAGCGCCAGCGGCGGCGCATCCAGCAGTTGCCAGCAGCCGCGCACCTCCTCATACAGCGCCCAGCGAAAATCAGCCAGCGACAGACCCCACAGGATACCCTCTGTATAGGCCACACAGTCGCCGGCTAGCGGCGCCAGCCCGCGCAGCCAGTGCGGGCGCGCCGGTGTCAGCAGCCACTCATACAGCAAGTTGCACAACTCCGGCGGCAGCGACGACAGCAGGCAGCGCGCCTGCCACTCGCGGAAGTCCGGCGCGGCAGCGCGCCCAGGCTGGGCGCGAGGATTCCAGCGAACGGCAGGCGCGGCGCGGGTAAAGACGGGCAGAGGCGTGGGACGCGCAGGAGCAGAGGAAGCGGCCATCGACATGAGAGACCCCTTTCTGGAAGCTCTGGCTTCCTAGAAACGCGAGACGGCCACGCCCCAACCCTCTTTGCCTGCCTGGCAGATTGGGTCGGGCGTGGCCGCCGGGGCATGTACAGGTGTACAATGCCCCCAGCCTTGCCCCTGCTTTGGCAGGTCCAGGGTCATGGCTCCGTCGGCGCTTAATTCACCGACGGTTGCCAGCCATCTCGCTACAGATGTATAGCGTTCACTATCTATAACGCTTGCTGAAACCAATTGTAACGAATCGGGCGCCCTTTGTCAAGACTTTTGGCGCAAAAACAGGCTGTGTGAATGAAGGAGCCTCCTACGGTGTATGAGCAGCGTATCCGCCTCAATGGCCTCGACCTCTTTTACCTCGAAGAGGGCGCCGGCATTCCCTGCCTTCTGCTCCCTGGCGGGCCAGGGATGGATCATCAGATGTTTGTGCCCTGGCTATCACCGCTCGCAAGCAATATACGTCTGTTCTATCTCGATTATCGGGGGAATGGACGTTCGCAGCGCATTCCCCCCAGGCAATTTAGCATCGCCGCAGTAATCACCGATCTTGAGGCGCTGTGCCAGGCGCTGGGGCTGGCTCAGGTAGCCGTTCTGGGCCATTCCTTTGGGGGATTTGTCGCGCTGAGCTATGCTCTGGCTCATCCTGAACGGGTCTCCCACCTCATCATCAGTTGTTCAGCGCCCAGCCATGACTATCGCTTGGATTCCCAAGGGATGATTGGGCAGTTTTTGTCCTCTCATCGGCTAGGAACGGTCCCCGCGCTCCCGGCGAGCGACCCCGACGATGCTGCCCTCCGCGCACAGGTGTTCGGGTGGCTGCCGCTGTACTTTGCCACCTATGAGGCTGGGATTCAGCAGATGGCTGAGGATTGGGCCACACGCACGCGCTACTCAAGCGCTGTATATAGTGAATGGCTCGCACAGCAGGAGCCGCGCTATGACGTGCGCCCGCGCCTGAGTGAGCTGCGCATGCCCACCTTGATCCTGGCTGGTCGCCATGATCGCATCTGTCCGGTAAACCAGGCGGACCTGATGAGTCAACGAATCCCCAACGCGCGCCTGGAAATTTTTGAAAACAGCGGCCATATGCCCCAGATGGAAGCGCCCGCTGACTATGTGGAGCGCGTCAGAGCGTTTCTCACCCAGCATCTTCTCTCTGCTGAATAGGCACCCGGCGCGCTGCCGCGCTCGCGGCAAGGCGTCAAGATATGACAGGCTTTGGCACTTTGGTGGAGCGAAAGCGTGAGAGCAGAAACCCCAGCGCCTGCTGGATGAGGATATAGCAGGCCGTGACGGAGCAGAGTACCCAGATGTCAAAAACGACGGCCATCACCGCCGGCCACACGATGTCGTTCTGGTCCCCTTGCGGCGGATCGGGTCTGGGCATGTGCCCATTCCGATCTCCCGCCAGTTGTCCCATCTGGCTGTAGCGTTCATTGACGCGCTGAATGAGGGAGAACGCCGAGAGAAAGTCGAAGGGGTTTGCAACGTTGTCAGTGGCAACCAGGCCCACCCCGGCCAGCGCAACAATGGCGACAAAGAGCAACACGCCCAGCATGTTGGTTCTTCTCCGTTGGCGTCGCATTACACAGGTTCCTTTCATATGGCCGCTCTCTTAGCTCAGTTCCTCAGCATCCGCAGGGGGTGATTTCGCTGCCAGCGAGCCAAAGGGAAACAGATGCCTCCTGGCATTGGCGACGATCCATCTCCAATCTACGGCGATATGCAGCCCGATCAAGAGCAAACTCAGCCGGCTCGACCCGATATGCAAATAGCGCAGAATCTCGTAGACTTGCCCATTGAGCGGAAGATAGAAGCCTAACGCATTAGAGATCAAGATGCCGCTCACAATAGAGAACGCTATATCAACCAGCACCACCACGTTCAAGACATACTTGAAGCGCGACTCGTGCAGATGCAGCAAGCGCTGCATGAATTGTTTGCTGACCTGCACAATCCAGCGCCAATGCAGCGCGATATGCACGATAAACACAACGGCAATCACGACGCCGAGGTACTCATGATACAGTTGGCCCGTGAAGCCTTCTTCCATTTCGACGACAAACGCCAGAGCCAGGGCCATATCGAGAAAGAGATTGAGCTTATTGCGGTTGATACTTCTTCTAGACGCCATACGCTGCCTACTTTCGCTGCTAAATGCTTCTATGGTGCTTTCAGCATAGCAGGCAAGACAGGCTGCGCGCATCAGTGCTTCCCGCTAGAGCATTTTGACAGTGTAGAAACTACCTAGAGGATGTGTGCGCCACTGCTGGGGAAATCGAGAGATCAGCCACCTGCCCCAGAAGCTGGCGCAGGCGGGGAGTGTCAGGCGATAGACCCTGGGCAATGCGGACCGCAGAGCGGATGGCGCTTTCGTGCAAGTCCACATCCTGGGTGTACATGCCAGCCAGCCACAGGTGATTGTGGCCCTGGACCGTCTCCAGATACGCCTGGGCCTCGAAATACTGACGGTTGGGTTTGGGGTGGAGAAAGGTCACCAGCCCATAGAGCGGGTCTGGCAGGGCCGGGGCATAGGTGACCCAGCTTCTGAATAGCTCCTGCCCGCGCCAGGGTTTCCAGACAGTGACCCCGCTGCTTGGGCCTTCGGCGCGGATATTGATGACCGACCAGTGACGTGGCTGCCTGGGCATCCAGCGCCTATCCCCATGCACGGCAATCCTCGTCTCAAAAAACTCTACCTTGCCGAGACGCTGGCAGAGCGCTTCGCTCCCTGCCAGCGTCGTCAGCAGCCGGCTGGCGTCGGAGGCATTGGTCGCCAGGACAATACAATCAAAGGACTCAGGCTGTCCCTGGTCGTCAATGAGCCTCAGCCGCTGCTCATCGCGCTCGATCTGGCGCACGGGCGTGGACAGCCGTAGTTGTGTCCGGGTGAGGGACTGCGCCAGCAGACGAATATACGTCTGGGTTCCCCCCACAATCTCCTGCCAACGCACGCCGAACAGCCCGGCTCCGCGATGCAGTACCATTAACTTCATTACATCGTAGGCCGAAAAGCGTAAGAACTCCTCCAGGGGCAGGCACCAGCCCAATTGCAAAAACGGCACAAGGACATCTGCGCGAAAACGTCGGCTGAGCGGGAGCGTGCTCAGAAACTCTTCGAGGGTGATAAAGGGATCACCAGCCTGCACCATCGGCGCCGCCCGACCAATCGCAAAGCGCAATTGCAGCAGTTCCCAGATGGTATGCGGGGTGAGGGCCGACCACACGAGCTTGCCAGCCTGCACCGGCGGAATCAGCAGCGGCAGTCGCGTCGCCGCTTGCTCGAAGGTCACTCGCATGGCGAAGGAACGCAGGGGTACGTCGAGCGTTTGCAGCAGGCGATTGAACAACGGAAAAGCCTGCTGGGAGAAGAACTCAAAACCCGCGTCGATGTGGTTGATCTCGCCAGCGCGTTCCACCTGAAGCGTGTGGGCATGCCCTCCCAGGCGATCATATTGTTCAAAAACGATCACCTCATGCTGCTCTTCAAGCAACCATGCCGTCGCCAACCCGGCAGCCCCGGCTCCGATCACCGCAATCTTCATCATGTGCCCTTTCGCATCTGTGTTCGCAGACGAGCCAGCAAAGGCTGCCCGGTGGCGGCATCGTATCAGGAAACTCAGCCGCCCGTCAAGCGACTGCTCGTCACCAACTATTTGACAGCCTGAGCAGAGCCTGGTATCTTTCATAGGAATGGGCAGGCTGGTGCCTGGATGGCTACATTGCTGGCGGGCCAAGTGGACGAGCCGGCTGGAAGCCGGCGCTACAAGTAGAGGCCGGCACGGTGGCCGGCGCTACAGGGCGGGCCAGGATAACATCTGTTCGAGAGATGGAGGGAAGGTCATGCTGGATGATCAACTGTCTGATGGATGGTGCCCGTGTCCGCAGTGCCAGATCGCGCGGCGCAGGGGACTGAAGCACGATCAGCACCAATACGACGACATCCACGCCGAGGTTGTCAGTTGGTCCTTCAAGCTGTTCTGCCGCTGCCGCCGATGTACCGCTGAGCGGCGGGGACTGGCCCAACGAGTGATTCGGGCATAAAAAAGGGAAGGGCTGAAATAGCCCTTCCCTGATTGAGCCTTGCTCACCGATGCGCGATTAGTAGCGGCCCCGGCCACCGCCGTAGCCACCACCATTGCCGCCGCGACCACCGCCGCGTCGCTCGCCGCCGCCGTAGCCACCGCCACCGCCGCGTCGCTCGCCGCCACCGTAGCCGCCACCGCCACCGCCGCCGTAACCACCGCCGCCGCGTCGCTCGCCGCCGCCGCTGCGGAAACCACGCTCCTCGCGGGGGCGCGCCTCATTGACCGTCAGAGGCCGGCCCTTAAAGTCGCGGCCATTGAGCAATGTCACTGCCTGAGCAGCCTCGGCATCGGTACTCATCTCCACAAAGCCATAGCCCCGGCTCTGTCCAGAGAACTTATCCGTGACCACATGCGCAGAGGTAACTGTGCCTGCCTGAGAAAACACCTCTGAGAGCGCGGCATCATCAACATCGTAGGGCAGATTGCCAACAAAAAGATTGTTGCCCATTGAACCTTCTTCTAAACCTTTCTTGCAGCACTGGAGGGCTGCAACGTCGCTCTCTGGGCGTGGGGCAAAACGCGCAACCATCCCCAGGAGCAATGTGCAAAACAAACAGCACGGAGCGGTCACGCGAACTCTTCATGGCGCAGGAGCAATGGCGCGCCTGGACAGCAGAGGGCAGGACAACTTGGTGCAACAGAATAAGTATACCCCCTGGAACATCAAATGTCCAGAGCCAGCAAAGCTAGAAGCGAAAACCACGCTTCTCATCCTAGCCCGCCTGCGGTTTGCAGCGGCCTCCGCTTTGCCGTATAATTATCCTGCACGGAGCGTCGATGGCGCCGCTCCACTTCAGTTGCGCCTTGAACGAGGCCGCGCCGGGCGACAAGGCTGGTTACCCTGGACGACTCCTCACCCTTCCTGACCCGGCTCCCCCGCTCGCGCAACCAGACGGGAAGAAGACCCTGACAGACAGCCCCACATCGTCGGCTCCCCGCACAGATTCTATAAACAAGGAGAGAGTTAATCCATGTACAGAGGTCAGTCGGGCATGTTTTCCTGGTTGTTCCACCGCATGAGCGGGTTGGGCATTTTGCTCTTCCTGCTGCTGCATATCGTGGACATCACCCTGCTCAACTTTGGCCCCAAAGTCTACAACGACGCCGTTGGACTCTTCAGCGTATGGTACATCCGCATCGCCACGCTCTTCCTGGTCGCCGCGCTCTTCTATCACGCCTATAACGGCGTGCGCATCATCCTGGTAGACTTCTGGCCTGGCGGCGCCAAATATCAGCAGACCATGTTCTATACCGTCCTGGCGCTTACCATTATCTCATGGGTCGCCTTTGGCATCTTTATCATCGGGCCGCTCTTCAACTTCTGTCCGCAAGGCAACTGCAATGCTGTCCCGATGTAAGCCAGAGCGGCAAGCCTGATATGTACCTGTCTCAAGGAGTAAGCAATGGTCGATAAATCAGCAACCGCCGAACCGGCAGCCAGCAGCACACCGATCACCAAACCGGCTACCTATGGCGCCACCAGCAAGCCACGCGGCGGCTTTGAACTTTTCTCCTGGTATTTCTTCCGTATCTCAGGCGTCCTCTTGATTTTCCTGGCGCTGATTCATCTGGCGATTATGCACGTCAGCAACGATGTCTCTCAGACCATCTATGACTTTGTGGTCGCCCGCTACAGCAACCCATTCTGGCGGGTCTACGACCTGCTGCTGCTGACGCTGGCCCTGTTGCACGGTCTCAACGGCCTGCGCATCCTGATCGACGATTATGTCCGCCCGCGCGGCTGGCGCCTGCTGGCGCAATCAACGGTCTGGACCATCGCGCTGGCCTGGTGGCTGATGGGCATGATGACCATCATCACCTTCCAGCCCGGAAAAACGAGCATGATACTGCATTTATTAGGCTTGCAGAAATAAGCGCCCTGACACTGGAGGAATCCTATGGCCTACTATAAATTTGATGTGGTGATCGTTGGCGCCGGAGGGGCCGGCCTGATGGCCGCCTGCCAGCTTGCCGGCAACACCAGCATCGCCGTCATCTCCAAACTCTATCCCACCCGCTCACATACCGGCGCGGCGCAGGGCGGCGTGGCTGCCGCGCTAGGCAACAAAGAGGAAGACCACTGGAAGTGGCATATGTTCGACACCGTCAAAGGTGGCGACTATCTCGTAGACCAGGACGCCGCCGAGGTGCTGGCCCGCGAGGCCATCGACGCGGTGTATGACCTGGAGCATTGGGGCCTGCCCTTCAACCGCACGCCCGACGGACGCATCGATCAGCGCCGCTTTGGCGGGCACACGCGCAACTTTGGCGAGGGGCCGGTCATGCGCTCCTGCTACGCCGCTGACCGCACCGGCCATATGATCTTGCAGACCATGTATCAGCAGTCGATCAAAAATCAGGTGCGCTTCTTCAACGAATATATGGCGCTGGACCTGATTACCACCGAGGGCGCCGCCGCCGGCGTCGTAGCGATGGACCTGCGCGACGGCGAGATTCATACCTTCCATGCCAAGGTCGTCCTCTTCGCTACCGGCGGCTATGGCCGCGCCTGGCGCATCACCAGCAACGCGATGGCCTGTATGGGCGACGGCATGGCAATTGCCTACCGCCGGGGCGTCCCGCTGGAAGACATGGAGATGTATCAGTTCCATCCCACCGGCCTCTACAAGATCGGCGTGCTGCTCAGCGAGGCCGCGCGCGGCGAGGGCGGCATCCTGCGCAACAGCGAGGGCGAGCGCTTCATGGAGCGCTACACCCCCACACTCAAAGACCTGGCGCCGCGCGATATGGTTTCACGCGCTATCATCCAGGAAGTCAAAGAAGGGCGCGGCGTCATGCCCACTAAAGACGCGGTCTATCTCGACCTGACTCATCTCGGCAAAGAGCTTATCGATGCCAAACTTCCCGACGTCACCGACTTTGCCCGTACCTATCTGACCATCGAGCCGATCACCGACCCGGTGCCCATCCAGCCTACCGCGCACTACGCGATGGGCGGAATCCCAACCGACATTGAGGGCCGTGTAGTTATCGATGACCAGAAGACGATCATGCCCGGCTTCTACGCCGCCGGCGAGGTCGCCTGTGTCTCGGTACATGGCGCCAACCGGCTGGGCACCAACTCGCTGGTGGACCTGATCGTCTTTGGCCGCCGCGCCGGCAAGCATATCGCCCGCTTCATCCACGAGTGGGACTTCCTGCCGCTGCCCAAAGGCGTCGAGGAGTTCTCGCGCCAGATGGTTGATGGCCTGCGCAGCCGCGAGAAGGGCGAGGCACAGATCGCCATCCGCAACGAACTGCGCGACGAGATGATGGATTACGTTGGCGTCGTGCGCACCGAGGAGAGCCTGCTGCACGCGCAGAAGAAGCTCGTCGAACTAAAAGAGCGCTTCCGGCAGGTCTATATTCAGGATAAGGGCAAGACCTTCAACACCGAATTGATGGAAGTGATCGAGCTTGGCTTCTTGCTGGACTGCTCCGAGGCCACCATTGCCGGCGCGCTGGCGCGCAAAGAGAGCCGGGGCGGCCACTACCGCGACGATTATCCCAAGCGCGACGACGCCAATTTCCTCAAGCACACGCTGGCGTATACGATAGGCAATGAGATCGAACTGCGCTACAAGCCGGTGGTGCTGGGCACCTTTGAGCCAAAAGAGCGCAAATACTAGCTGGGCGATATGCCCAGGGAGCAGATATGCAATTAACCGTCAAAATCAAGCGCTTCAATCCCGATGTAGAGAAGAAGCCGCGCTGGCAGACCTTCACCATCGAGGCCGATCCTGGGGATCGGTTCGTCGATGTGCTGAATGAGATCAAATGGCGGCAGGACGGCACGCTGACCTTTCGCCGCTCCTGCGTGCATGGCGTCTGTGGGTCCGATGCCATGCGCCTCAACGGGCGCAACATGCTAGCTTGCAAGACGCTGGTGCAAGACCTGGGCAATAAGATCACCGTCGAGCCGATGCTGGGCTTCCCGGTCATTAAAGACCTTGTCGTCGATATGGACCCCTTCTTCGCCAAGTACGAGAAGATCAAGCCCTTCCTGATCAACGACGAGCCGGCGCCCCACACCGAGCGGCGGCAAAGCGCGGAGGAGCGCGAGCGCTACGACGACACGACCAAGTGCATCCTCTGCGGCGCCTGCACAGGGTCATGCCCCTCCATCTGGGCCAACCCGGATTGGGTCGGGCCAGCCTCCATCGTCAACGCGCATCGCTTTATCTTTGACAGCCGTGACCGGGGCGGCGCCGAGCGGCTGAACATTCTGAGTGATCGGCTGGGTGTCTGGCGCTGCCGGACCATCTTTAACTGCACCGAGGCTTGCCCACGTGGCATCCACGTCACCGATGCCATCGAGCAGGTCAAGCGCGCCATCACCTATGGCGACACCGAAACCGATTAACCAACAGCGGACAGCGGGCCTGGGAGTGTAGCCCCCAGGCCCGCTGTTCCTCGCTCTGCATCCCTCTCTTATTCCCACCCGCCGCCAGGCGTTTTCGGCTGGCGCTGCCTATCGCCACGCGGCAGCGGATCGCCCCCATAATTGAGCAAGGGAAAGACATCACGCAGCTTGATTTTTGCTGCTTGCTGCGCTTGCGCGGCTTTCCGCTGCCTGAGCGCAGCGCGGCAGAAGGGGCATGTCTCTGCCGCCTCATAGACCAACCGCTGACATCGCGGGCAATGCCGTTGTCTCTTTGCTCTTCCCACCGTTTGCTCCTTTCCAAACAATGCTGGCCTATCGCATAGAGAAGCCGCTGCTTTACTGATTGGTTTTATCTCTCCTACTATACATCATTTCTCAAGGGAACGAGCAAATCCGGCACGTTTGGAGCAAGAATTATGCCTCGATCCGGCTCCTGTGAAGAACTTCACAGTTTGTCCGACACACATCAGGCATCAATTTCTCATTATTTTGGGCTTTATATTAATTTAATCAATATTACTATTGGTTTTTTCAATTTATCATGTTATATAATCAACAACTACTGATGAATGCTCGTTGTTACCAGCCAGGAGTCTCTGGCGGACCAATGACAGGCGGAGGAACACTATGGAGACATCACTCACCAACGCGCCCTTCTTACATGCGAAGCAGCAGGCCGCGCAGCGCCAGACTCAACCCGCGCGCCAGGCGCATCGGCTGCGCTACCTGCCCACCCAGGGTCGCTGGGACGAACCAGAGACCGCTGGCTTACGTGCCGGCGTCAAGCTCAGCGTCGTTGGGCTGATCCTGCTCGCCGGCTTTGGCCTGACCATCCTCTTCAACATCAGCGACTATGTCATGCCGCTCTTCCTGCCAGGCAGTGCCCTGCTCACGATGGGAGCTATTCTCCTCCTCCACGCGCTCGGCAGGTCGATTTTCAGCAGCATCAGGCGCGTCAAGCAGCACTGCGGGCGCTGCCAGTTCTATCAGGCACAGAGGGGTTTCTATGCCGTTGGGCGCTGTGGGGCTGCGCCCGGCGAGCCATCCGTCCGCCGCACCGACACCTGCCCTTCGTTCTGTTATTCCGAGCGCGCAATGGTGCGCGAGCGGCTGGCCCAGCGCCCCGACATTCTCAAGCAGATGCACATTACGCGAGCCGGGTAGGCGACTTCATGTTCCGGCGAGCCGCGCCACCACTGGAGCAATGTTCTCCATCTGGCCTTGATAGACCTGAAGGTAGGAGAAGCCATAGCGCTGGCGCTGCTCAAGAAGGTGAGCAATCACTTGCTCGGTACTCATGGGACGCTTAGGGGTGGGTGGCCCGCCGGTCTGGGTAGAGGGCGCCGTGCCGCTATCGGTAATCAGCAGGTCGAAGATCGTCTGGCTTAATTCCAGGTCAGCGAATCGCCTTCCGGCAGCTTCTTTAATCCAGGCGATCTTTTGCTCAAGCGTGGCGTCGGTTGGGTCCACACCCTGCGCAGTTATTTTTGACCCGATTGCCACGCTATCTGCTTCTCTGGCTGCCAGCTTGAGCATCCTTTCTCCTGACCCGGCAACAAGAATGGGGAGGCGCGGCTGCTGGACCGGCCTGGGGTATCCCGGCATAGCTGTAATAGTGTAATATTTCCCGCTGAATTGCACCGTCTCTTCGGTGAAGAGGCGCTTTACCACCTGAAGGCTCTCCTCCAGATGGCCGACGCGGACGCCCGCGCTGGCAAACGGTATTCCCATTTGCTGGAACTCAGCCGGACCGACACCTGCTCCCAGACCCAGTTCAAAGCGGCCCTCAGAGAGCAGATCAAGCGTGGCGGCTTCTCTGGCGAGCAGCACGGGATGGCGATACTCGTTACAGAACACATAACTGCCAATCCTGAGCCTCGTGGTGGCTTCGGCGGCAACCGCTAACGCTGGAAAGGGGGCCAGGCTTCCAATGCTTGTCCGGTCTGGCATCAGCAGCGTCGCGTAGCCAAGCTCCTCGACCCGGCGGGCAGTCGTAATCCAGGCAGCATGCGATTGGGCATGGGCTGCGACGACGCCAAAACGAAATGGGCGCGGCATCTAGGTAATTCTCCTCTCATCTGCGGCTCACAGTGCCACAAGTCGTCAAAGCAAGTCGCTTTCCCCCTCGCATCCTTCGTGCCGCCCGCGAGGTGTTTATGTGCTGTGACTTCCTGGCTCTGCACCGGGAAACATGCTATGATAAGGAGACACGCAGGCATCCCCCGATAAGGAGCAGTATCTATGCAGCAGCCAGAAGGAAATAGCCTCTCATTCTGGCAGGATGACGCGCAGAGCAGGCAGCAGCACTACGCCGCCTTGGCTGGGCCAGCCAGCGCTGAGGTCGCCATTATTGGCGGAGGCATCACCGGCGCGGCCTGCGCCCTCTGGCTGGCGCGAGCGGGTCGCCGAGTCATCCTGCTGGAGCAGGAGACCATCGCGCACGGCGCCAGCGGGCGCAACGGCGGCTTTCTGATCGCCGGAACAGCAGAGACGTATGAGCGCGCCATAGCCCTCTATGGCCGCGCGCGGGCGCGCCGCCTCTTCACCTTCAGCGCTGCCAACAACCAGGCCGTGCGCGACCTGGCCGCAGAATTGGAGCAGCAAGGCTGGGCCACCGGCTATCGGCGCACCGGCAGCCTGCGCCTGGCCGATAGCCCCGCCGAACTGGCCGAAGTGCAGACCAGCCTCGCGCTGCTGGCCGAAGATGGCTGGCCCTCTGAAACCATTGACGAAGTACATCTGCCGGCGCGCCTGTGCGGCCACTATCTGGGCGGCGCCTATTTCCCCGACGACGGCGAACTCCAGCCAGCGCGCTTCGTCCTGGGTCTGGCGCGGCTGGCAAGCCAGGCCGGCGCATCCATCCACGAGCGCGCGCCAGCGCTGAGCATACAGGAAACGGGCGAGACGGTCAGCATCGAAACGCCGGCAGGCATCGTGCAGGCGCAGACGGTCATCTTTGCCGGCAACGCCTGGCTCGGCGACCTGCTGCGCCTCCTGCCAGAGCCGCCGGCCCGGCTCGCCGAGCGCGCTGTAACGCCCACGCGCGGCCAGATGCTCGCCACCGCGCCCATCGAGGAGCGGCTCTTTGATTGCCCGATCTACGCCCATTACGGCTACCAATATTGGCGGCAGCTTCAGGATGGCCGGCTCGTCATCGGTGGCTGGCGCGACCACGCGCCAGACCGCGACCAGCACGCGCCCACCCAGGCGCCAACCGATCTGGTGCAAGGACATCTGGAGCGCTTTCTCTTTGAGGTGCTGAAGCTGCCCGCCGAGACGCCCATCACGCATCGCTGGGCCGGGCTGATGGCCTTCACGCCCGACAGCCTGCCGGTGGTCGGCTGGGCGCCGGGCAGCCGGCGCATCCTGCTCTGCGGTGGCTACACCGGACATGGCAATGCAATGGCTGTGCTATGCGCCCAGGTTGCCGCCGATCTCGCCTGCGGCACGCCAAATACCGAGGCAGAGATATTTAGGCCAGAACGGCTGCAAGACGACGCCGATTAAAATCGGCGAATGGTTGTCCCCATATTATTATGAGGTAGCATATGCTCACCCAAGAAACGCCGCCAGAGATTGCGGCGGAAATGGCGGCCAGCGAAGCCGAGCGAAACCGTCATTTCCGCTGGAACTTTGCCACGATGGGCATCGACATCGCCTTCTTTACGCTTGGCATGAATATTAGCTCAGCCTATGTCGTGCTGCCACTCTTTGTGCATCACCTTTCAACCTCAAATATCGCTGCCGCGCTCGTGCCAGCCGTGCGCGCATTGGGCATCTTTGGCACGCAGCTCATCCTGGCCGGCTATGTCGAGGGTCTGCGGCGCACCAAGCCCATCCTGCTGGTCGTGACCACCCTGGAACGCCTGCCATTTCTCATTCTGGCTGGCGCCGCGCTGCTGCTGGCGGGATCGCATCCCCTCTGGCTGCTGGTGCTGTTCTTCCTACTCATCCTGACACAGACCCTGGGCAGCGGCCTCTCGATGACGCCCTGGCTCGATCTGGTTGCGCGCGCCATCCATGATAACTGGCGCGGGCGCTTCTTTGGGCTTTCTACTGGCCTGGGCGGCCTGCTGGGCCTGGGCGGGGCGGCGCTGGCAACGCTGATCCTCTCGTCGCCGACCATCGGCTACCCGGCCAACTTTGCTCTCTGCTTCACGCTCACCTTTGGGATGATGGTCATCTCCTTTATCTGGCTCGCCATCACCCGCGAGCCTCGGCGCGTGCCGCGCCCGCCGGCAGCAAAGGCGGAGCGCCGGGCCGCAGGCGAAACCGGCCCGCGTGGCTGGCTGCGCATCTTACAGCGCGATAAAGGCTTTCGGGCGCTGTTGATCGCCAATGCCATTGCCGGCGCCTCCGCCCTCTCAACCGGCCTCTACGCCATCGCGGCGAAAAATGTGGCGCACCTGACGGACGCGCAGGTGAGCATTCAAAATACCGTCCTGGTCGCCTCATCGACGGCCAGCTACTTCCTGCTGGGCATGATGGGGGACCGCTACGGCCACCGGCGCGTGCTGGAGGTTGGCGCCGTTGCCGGCGGGCTGGCCGGGCTGCTGGCGCTGCTGGCGCAGGGGCCATTGCTCTACGCGGGCGTTTTCTTGCTGACCGGCATCAGCCTCTCGGCTACACTGCTGGCATCCTTCTCGTTCGTTATCGAGTTTGGCCCTCCGGCAGCGCGCCCAACCTATATCGCGCTCTCGTCGTTCTGCTACGCGCCCTTCACCACCTTTGCGCCTATCCTGGGCGGCTGGCTGGCCGACCATCTCGGCTACGGCCCACCCTTCGTGCTGGCCGCCGTGCTGGGCCTGGCTGCCGCGCTCTTCTATCGCCTGCACGTGCCCGACCCGCGCATCGAAGCTCGCCGGGCGCCCGCGCAGGCCGGCGCAAGCATCTCGCCAGCCGAATACGATGCTCGTGACTAAGCAGGCTCCGTGCTATAGGAAGCGCCAGGTTATAACTGCCTGTCACATCCTCCATGAGTTTTCGCATCGTTGCCGCTTTCTGCTATACTTTGACACTCTCCCGGCTAAAGGCTAGGAGATTCTTGGTTCACAGAGGCGAGCTTACCCGTGCCCTGGCGGGCGGCAGGCAGAGGTCCACCTTTCCCCAAGCGTTTCGCCCGTCGGGAGGACGAGCCTGTTTCCCTGTGCCCCAGGGTACAGAGCGCAGTATGCAAAATGTTGATGGCCGCATTCTCATCGCGGTCTAGCACCAGCCCGCAACGCGGGCACACATGGGTGCGTACCGAGAGCGATTTCTTCACCCGTGTCTGGCAGGGCGTGCCATCGGGCAAGACGCCGCTACAGTCCTGGGTGGTGAAGTGCGGCGGCACCGCAATCACCGGGATGCCATGCCGCCCACCATAATAGCGCACCCAGCCCAAGAATAGCCCCCACGCCGCGTCACTGATACTTTTGGCGAGATGATGATTCTTCACGAGATGAGCAATCTTGAGGTCTTCGTAAGCAATCAGATCGCTAGACCTGACCAACGCACCTGCTTGTTTACAAGCGAAGTCTTTACGCTGCCTGCTGACCTTGAGATGGCCCTTGGCGAGTTTCTTGATCGCCTTCTTGCGATTCTTACTGCCTTTCTGCTTGCGGTCCTTGCGCCGATGCAAGCGTTTGAGCTTCTTTTCTGCCTTGCGGAGATACCGTGGATTGGCAACGGTTTGCCCTTGCGAATCGGTATAGAAGGACTTGAGGCCCATATCAATGCCAATCTGCCGGCCCGTTGGCTCGTGGGTGAGGTGCCGGTCTGCCTGCACCGCGAACTGACCGTAGTAGCCATCAGCGCGTTTCACTAGGCGCACCCGCTTGATCTGCGCCAGTGGGAACGTCTCAATCGAGCGGGTGCCAATCAAGCGTACCGTGCCAATGCCCGTGCCATCGGTGAAGGTGAGATGCTGCCCATCGGGTTCCAGCTTCCAGCCAGAGGTTTTATACTCCACCGAACGGTTATCTTTCTGAAAACGAGGATACCCTTTCTTGCCGGGCTTCTTTTCTCGGCAGTTGGTATAGAAGCGCGCCACGGATTGCCAAGCGCGGTCTGCTGCTGCCTGTCTTGCCATCGAATTGAGCCGAGCGGCAAAAGAGAAGTCGTTCGCCAGGTCCGCACAAAGCGCCTGCATGTCCGCCCGCTTGACCCCACGCCCCGCCATCCACAACCGCACGGCTTTGTTGCGAATAAACTGCGTAGTGCGAATGGCCTCGTCTATGGCGGCTTCTTGCGCGGTGGTGAGTTTCAGCTTGTATTCTAGAATCAGCATTGGTCACGCTTTCAACTGGCGTTCAATATACTTCTGCTTGACAGGATAACGCAGAAGATGCTAGCCTGTCAACAGGATCGGGGCCATTCATCCCCCGCTCTTCAGGCGGGGGCTTTCTGGCCTGGTTCTGTAACAAAGAAAGCAGCACTCGCCGCCAAAGCAAAGAGGAGCGCGCCGATGACTGATGAACGACCAACCCAGGGGGGACTCGAACTCACCTCAGAAGATATTGCCGCGCTGCGCCAGCGCTATCGCCCCCAGGATGTGATTGACCTGTTTGGCTTGCTGGGCCTGCCGGTCTGCGATGATGGCGCCATCATCGTCCAGGTGGCCGCGCGCGACAAGAGCAAACGACAGCAGGACAGCCTCAGCGCCAACCCGGCCCAGCGCAAGCAGGCCGCCGCCTGGCTGACCGCCGATGAACTGCTGGAAAATCCAGCCAGCCGCCGCGAACTCTTGCTCATCGTTCAGGAAGATGTCAACCGCATGTGTACCTTCCGCATCGAGCGGCTGGGCCGCGACTTTAGCCCGTACACGCCAGAGGTCCGCGCAGAACTGCGGGCGTCCGCCATGCGTGGCTTTCAACTCAGCGAAGACCTGGCCGAGCGCTTCATGCGCGCCTTTGAACACGCCGGCAACCTGCGCTTTGGGACCAGGGCGCCGATGGTCGTACCGCCTATTGACGCGCGCGCCGGCGCCGCCTCCACCTTCGCCTCCACCCTGACCACGCTCCTCCCGCCGCTCCCCAAAGCCGAGGGAGCGCCACCAGCGCGCGCCACCGAGCCAGCACTCCCCGCTGTGCGCGTCAAGCCGCCGGCCCAGCGCGCCAGCACCTCCTTGCCGACCTCAGACCGCAAACCATCCGCGTCGACTCCACCTCCAGACCGCAAACCATCTGGGCCGCTGCTGCTTCCAGCCAATGCCACCGCGAAGCTAGTCTTCGAGCGCGACGGCCAGACCGAGGAGCGGCTGCTGACCGACGAAGTCACTACCATTGGCCGCATGCCAGACAGCAACCTCTGCCTCAAAGACGACCTGCGCGTCTCCCGCGAACACGCCGTTATTCATCGCGCGCCCACCGCCTTTATCCTCACCGATCTGGGCAGCGGCAATGGCACCTACCTCAATGGCGTGCCGTTACAAGCTCCAGCGATCTTGCAGAGCGGCGACCAGATCCGCATCGGCCATACCGAACTGACGTTTCTCATGGAACCACGTACCAATTAGCAACGTTCGTAAGCGCTCAGGCCAAACATGGAACACAAGCAGGCGCCGGCTGGCGAGTTCGCCAGCGAAGAGAGACAGCAAGAAACGGCTGCTCCCAGCAGCGAAGCGCAGCCAACGCCCTCAGACAATGAGACGCTGGCTGAAGCATCGGCGCGACTGCGTAACGCCCTGGTGGACGCGCTCAAGGAGCGTGGGCTGCTGCGCAGCGAGGCGCTGGAGCAGGCCATGCGGCGCGTCCCCCGCGAATATTTTGTCCCAGAGATTGCCCAGCGCGACGGCCTGGAGCGCGTCTACGCCGATGATGCCTTGATTACCAAACGCGGCAGCCAGGGCCAGCCGCTCAGTTCCTCGTCCGCGCCCTCGATGATGGCAATCATGCTAGAGCAGCTAGACCTCCGCTCTGGCTTGCGCGTGCTGGAAATTGGCACCGGCACCGGCTATAACGCGGCCCTGCTGGCCGAACTCGTCGGCGATCCCTCCCTCATCACCACACTCGATATTGAGCCAGACATCGTTGAGCAGGCACGCCAACACCTGATCGACGCTGGCTACCCGGAGATTCGCGTCCTCTGCGCCGATGGCATCGAGGGTCTCCCCGATCTGGCCCCATTTGACCGCATTGAACTCACCGTCGCCAGCGATGACATCGCCCCCGCCTGGATCAACCAGCTCAGCAACAATGGCCGGCTGGTGCTGCCCTTAGAGATTCATCACCATCAACGTGGGCAAATCTCGCTGGCGCTCGTCAAGCAGGACGATCATCTTGAAAGCGTGGCGGCGGCAACGGCCTTCTTTATTCCCTTGCGCGGCGGCCAGGCCATGACCGTTGAGCGCAACGCCCCGCTCTCCGTCGTCAGCAAACAAGACAAAGAACACCGCTGGGAACTGACCGTCTATGGCGCGCCTATCAGCGCCTCGGCGACCATCCGCCGCGACGTGCTGCATCTGCTCAGTGGGCCATACGAGACCCGCGACCTTCGCCTGGACGGATCGGCGCGCGCCCTGCTCTCCTATCTAGAACTGCGCTACGGGGAGCATGATGCCCTTTATGCCTGGTCGGGCAATGCCATCTGGGGCTTTGAAGGCTGGGGCGCCGGCCTGTACCGGCAGGGTGGGCTGGCCCTCGTGCGCGCCGCAACTCCGACCCTCGACGATGCCGGGCTGGATCAGGTGATCCTCTATGGCAGCCGCGCCGCCCTGCGCCAACTGCAACAGAGAGTACGCGAGTGGAAGCACCTGCGCCAGCCAGACCTGGAAGCGCTCTGCGTGCGCGCCTACCCGCAGGGCCAGGCGCCGGCCCCCGCGCCCGATGAGTGGCTCATCACCAAGCGCTCGGTGGACTTATTGCTCTCGTTTCGGCAGGAAGCCGGCGAGTAATGAAGAACGACGCCGATTTCAATCGACGAGTGCTGGCTACCCCAGGTCCACCGTTTCAGGCAGAGAAGCAATGTCGTAGCCGGAACGCGGGTGATAAACCGGGCCTCGCTGGTCCACATAATACGCGCTGCCCTCGACCTGCTTGGCCTTCTTCTTGACCTCCGCCGCCACACGGCTCACTTCCTCAATACTCGCGATGGGCCGGTACTGGTTGGTAACCACACCGATTGCCAGCCCCACCAGCGGATACAGGCATGGATCGCCCCGCCGGTCAGTTGAGATCATCGAACCGCGCAGGAGATCCTCTTCATTATAGAAGCGCTGGCGCACTTGATCGAAGCGCTCGATCAGCGCCTTGCAGAGCAGCACCACCCGATCAGGTGTCGTGGCAATCACAAAATCATCGCCGCCCACATGGCCCACAAAATCGGTCTCGTTGCCCAGCCGGTGAACCACATCCGCGCTCAGACGCGCCACCACCCGAATCATCTCGTTGCCACGCAAAAAGCCGTAGGCATCGTTATAGGCTTTGAAGTTATTCAGATCAAGATAGAGCAGGCTCCAGGGCGCGCCCTGTTGCAGCAGACTCATAATGGCGCGCTCCACCTGCACCCCGCCTGGCAGGCCGGTCAGCGGATGCAGCCAGTTCTCCTGCACATGGCGCAGTTGGGTGCGAATACGCGCCAGCAGTTCATCATTGTTAAACGGCTTGGTCAAATAATCATCAACGCGCTGCTCAAACGCCCGCACTTTATCCGCTGTATCATGGCGCGCGCTGAGGATAATCACGGGAATATGCACGGTCTTCACATTCGCCCGCAGCACCTTCACCACTTCAAAGCCATCCATGCCCGGCAACATAATATCGAGAATGACCAGATGTGGCGTTTCGCGCAGGGCCAGATGCACCGCCTCTTCGCCGGTATGGGCAATGATCGGCGTGTAGCCCTCAGCCTGCAAGGTTTCGCGCAGCAGCCCGGCAATCAGAGGCTCATCCTCAACCACTAAAATTGTTGCCATGCCGGAATCCTCATATCCAGATAAGATTCTCCTATGAACGAAAGGCGAACTCTTGCCCTCATCATATACCCATTGGCAAGACGCCAATAACACTCCTCCGGTTAAGCTGCCTCAACCGTTTTCCTCTTATCTCCATTATAGGCGATGAGACTTCGCTCGTCTAGCCTCAAACGTCAGCAAAACTCGCCGGCGCTAGCGCCGCTGCTGATCTTCCTCTGTGCTGGAGCGCTGCGCCCGAATGATCGCCTCCGGCTGGTTGAGAAACGCATCGCGCACCCGCTCGGCATGCTTGGGCAGCGTATTGGCTGGCAGCGCGTCTGGGGCAACATAGCGGCATTCGCGGATCTCTTCTGTCTCAACCAGTTCGCCGCCTTCGACCGCGCAGAGAAAGGTCAACACCACCTCTTGTTTTTTTGGCTTGGAGTAGACCCCTACCAGGCGCCCCACACGCACCCGCAGGCCCGTCTCCTCCAGCACCTCGCGGCGCAGCGCCTCATCAACTGTTTCCCCCAATTCCATACCGCCGCCAGGCAGATTCCACCAGTCGCTATCGCGCCGCAGGCCCAGCAGCACCTTGCCATCCTCGATAATCACCCCAAAGACGCCCACGCGAAACTGCGCCTTGGATGACGCCGCATCCAACGTTTCTGCATCCCTCATGCTCATCGCTCGCTTTCACAGGCTGCTCTCCAGCCTTGCGCATCATTTCTCTGTCCAGTATAATATCTAGCGCAGAGGAACCATCAACACGGGCCGCCTTCGTAGACCCACATCCAGGCGAGCATCCGTTCGTCCTAACCCGCGCAGGCGGGTTTCGTGGCGGCACGCCAAGAAGCCGCGATCTTCAGTCGCCAGGCCATCGGCACGCCAGGAAGGCGCGGTTTTAACCGCCAGCGTTCAGGAAAGCAACAAGACCTATGCCTACAGCACAAGCGCCACGAGTCGTCAGCCGGCGACGCGCCGCCACCCAGGCCAAAGCGGCATCCGCCAGACGCAAGACTCGCTACAGCCGCTATCTGAAACACCCAATAAAATCTCTGGTGAGCCTGTTCAGTTCCGTCAGAACGGCCATCGTGCTGATCGCGCTGATTGCCGGCATCTGTATTATCGGTATCGCCATCATCCAGGCCCCCGTCGAGATTACCTCTTCGCCCAGCGACTTTGCCGCCTGGGTCAGTCAGGATATGGTCGGCAAATACGGCCAGACCTGGACGAATATCTTTCAGGCGCTGGGCTTCTTTACCATCTTCTCAAGCTGGTATTTTCGCACCTTGATGGTGCTGCTGGCGATCAACGTCGCCTTCGGCGGCATCATTAAACGCGCGCCGGGCATCTGGTACACCTTCCGCTACCCGGCAGTCCGCGCCAATGACCGTTTTTATCAAAACGCGCTGGCCCGCAAAGAGTTCTCCACCAGGCAGGATGTCGAGAGCCTGCGGCGCTTCTTCCGCAAGAAGCACTACCGCGTGCTGCTCAAAGAGAACAGCGAGACAGGCACCACCTATCTTTATGCCTATAAAAATGCCTGGGCCACGCTTTCCACCTTTGTCTTCCACACCTGCCTGATTGCCCTCATGCTCGCCACCGTCCTCACCAGTTGGCAGGGCTTTGGCAGCAATAGTATGGCCGCGCGGATTCTGCCCAGCCCAATCTTCAACTATCTACAGAGCATCGCCGGCTTTAGCTATACTCAGCCAATGCCCGATGGCGAGTCCGGTGTCGTCTATCCCATTGGCACCCAGCAGAATATTGAATACCATGCTGACGATTTCGTGGCAAACTTCAACACCGACGCTCAGCCAACCGACTTTTATACCGATGTCACTCTCTTCCAGGGTGGCAAACAGGTGGCCCACCAGCGCGTGCGCGTCAACGACCCGCTGACCTATCAGGGCGTCACCTTCCATCAGGCGTCGTTTATCATGTACACCTGGCTCAACATCACCGACGCGCAAGGCCACGTCCTCTTCAATCAGAAGATCGTCCTGGACCAGCACCTCGATAACATCAACCCCAATACCGGCCTGGACACGCCCATCAATCTGGCGCAAGACATTCAAATTCCTAATCTTGAGCAGGCCATGAACGTCTCGGCCAGCCAGATTGGGAACACCTGGTGGGTCACCGTCAGTGGAAATGACGCCAACGGCCACCCAACCTTCTGCGGCGTGGCTCCTGAAGGAAGCAATTTTGAACTGCTCGATCTCTCTCAGAGTGACCTTTCCTGCCGACAAGCGCTGGTTCCCTTGTTCGAGGCGTTCCAGACCAACAACCCCAGCACTGTTCAGAGCGTTGTTCAGGCACTTATCCAGCAGCACTCCGTCAAGCAGATTGGCTGGAACTTCAATGTCAAGCTGGTCAAGCGCGGCACGGTCCTGCTGATTACCAAAGACTCCGGCTCGCCGCTGATCTGGCCGATCTCACTGCTGCTGATCCTGAGCCTGTGCGTCACCTTCTACTTCCCGCACCGGCGCGTCTGGGTGCGCTTCCGCGACGGGCAGGTCCAGTTTGCCGGACTGAAAGAACACTTTATCAACATGCAGCGCGAATTTGAGGCGCTGGCACTGCAAATCCTGGCGTTAGATAAGCAAGCGCCACGCGCAGCAGCGCGCGCCCGCCCGAAAGATGCCTCGCCAACCAAAGCGGCCAAGGCGTCTCACACCAGGGCCGGCGGGACTCACTCCAACGCCGCTCTAGCCACCGCTGAAGCTGAAGAGGCTCTCAGCGATGCCGAAGCAGAAGCAAGGGCACAAGACACCGAGGTCTCTGAGCCAGCAGATCAGGCCGAAGAAGTGATTGACGCTTCAGCCGCCGAAACCGAGCGCTCCGAAACGAAAACAGAGGTCACGGCTGGCGATTAGTCGCCAGCCGTCCAGGCTGCTGCCCTCTTCTCCCTGCGCTTTTTTCTTTCCTTGAGAAATCGCCGGAAAAAGCCTTGACTTTTGGCGCGAGGGGATGGTATATTCTTTGTGGTTAATCCCCTATCCCCCCTTGGGGGTTCAGGGTTTGATACCAAGAAGGTAAACGGTTAGATGTCACATCTCACCGACCCGGCACATGAAGAGATTGCGAAACGCCTTGCGCGCATCGCCGGTCATGCCAATAGCCTCAAACGGCTCTGGGCTGAGGGGCGCGAGAGCGACGATATGCTGACCCAGATCGCTGCCGTCCGGGCCGCGCTCGACCAGGCTGGCCGCGCCATCCTGGAGCGGCATATCGAACGCTGCGTCTCCAAAGCCTTGGAACAGGGCAGCCCTGACGAGGCGATCCACGATCTCAAGGACGCGCTCGACCGCTTTATCTAGTGCTGGATCGCATACCCAAGGAGGAACCGAATGGACCCTGCTGGTAGTAGTAGCTGGCCTCCAAGTACGTGGAGGCGCCTACACCAACCCGTCGAAACGACGAGCCTGATGAGCTGATAGTCATTCCCTCCTGGGTCTCCTCTCTCACCTCACCTCTCGCGTTTCTACGGAACCTATCCGGCTGAAAGCGAGAAGGTGAGGAAGCAGTTCTCTGCCACTCTGGCACAAGAACTTCTCTCCCTCCCTCTTCCCACACACTTTCCTGGCATTCCTATGCAGAGCGAGCTTGCCTGGCACGTCTTCTGCCCTGGGCAGAGTATGCCTCTCTAAGAGCGCGTGCAGCAGGCGCTCTGTCGCCTTTAGAGCAAGGAAGAGGTGATACCGATGAATCAGATCACTACCCTGACCTTCCTCATCTCCAAGGTCAAGGATCATACGACAACGCTCGCCAGGGAGCATGTAGAAGCACCTTCTGTGCTGCATGCTCTGCCTAGGCGGATGCGCCTGCATCTGCCAGGCTGGTCGGGCGCAGGACAGAGCATGCTGGAAACGCACCTCTGTCAGATTCCTGGCGTCCAGCGTGTTCAGGCGAATTCCCTTACCGGCAATGTCCTGATTCATTTTGACACTAATGTTACGGACCAGCAGCCCATTCTGGAGAAGTTCCAAATGCTGCTGGCAGAAAACAGCGAGCTAACCATTGATGATCAGCATGCTGTCCGCCCGGTTTCCATCCCTTCTCTCTCAGACAGGTCAGGAAGGCCACTGGAGAAAAAGGCGCGGCATCTGCTTTTGCTGGCGCTGGGCTTTGTTGGGGAGCTTGCTTTAGAAGAGAGTCCTCTTGGTTTGATTGTCAATGGTGTAGAGGTCGTCTGCTTCATCCTTGATCTCATCGGCCAGCCGGCCCTATCCTACTCCAATGCGACGGAGAGCAGGCAGAGGAGTCTCGCAAACAATTCATCAGCCGCCGCGCTTTCGCTGATGCGTGGCAACAAGGCGGCATAATAGAGAAGAAAATGGAGGATTTGTATGGACCCTGCCAGTAGTAGTAGCCCGCCTCCCAATCTGGGGAGGCACGACACCCGCCCGTAGAAACGGCAAGCCTGATCTGATAGCGCTTCCTTCCTCGTCTTGCTATCACCTCATCCCTCGCTTTTCTACGGAGCATTCCCGGCTGAAAGCGAGAAGTGTAAGGTGGTAGCTGCTTCTGCCAGAGCAACACTGGCACAGAAGCAATCCTCCTCTCACTACTCGTGACGTATGAAGACACACCAGGAGTAAAAAGAGGAGTCTAAAGACATGATCGATGATACCACGTTGGTTGCTCCCCATGACCGCTCAGCGGTGCTGGATACGGCCCACACCGGCGATATTCTTGGCGCCCTGGGCACGATCAGACAGCACGACATCGCCCCGCGCAAGACCAATTGGAAGCGGCTGCTCACCCTGGCTGCCGTGATGGGTCCGGGCCTCGTTGTCATGATCGGCGACAATGACGCGGGCGGCGTCGCTACTTACGCCCAGGCCGGCCAGAACTATGGCACCAGCCTGCTGTGGACCTTGTTCCTGCTCATCCCCGTCTTGATCGTCAACCAGGAGATGGTCGTGCGCCTCGGCCTGGTCTCCGGCGTCGGCCACGCCCGGCTAATTCTGGAGCGCTTCGGCAAGTTCTGGGGCATCTTCTCGGTTGGCGACCTGTTCGTCCTCAACTTTCTGACCATTGTGACCGAGTTCATCGGCCTCAGCCTGGGCTTACAGTATTTCGGCATCAGCCAGTATCTCTCCGTCCCGCTGGCCGCCCTCGCGCTCATCGTCATGACCGTGACGGGCAGCTTCCGGCGCTGGGAGCGCTTTATGTATGTGCTGATCGTCGTCAACCTGATCGTCATCCCCCTGGCATTCCTGGGCCATCCCCACTGGGGCCAGGTCGCGCACGACTGGTTCGTGCCCAGCTTCCAGGGCGGCCTGAACTCAACGGTGCTGATTCTGATTATTGGCATCGTGGGCACGACGGTAGCCCCCTGGCAGCTCTTCTTTCAGCAATCCAACGTGATCGATAAGCGGCTCCTGCCGCGCTGGTATCGCTACGAGTTCGCTGATACCATCATTGGCTCGGTGTTCACCCAGATCGGCGCGGCGGGCCTGATGATCGTCTGCGCGTTCGGCTTCAGCGGAACCAAACTGTTTGGCCAGTTTGCGGACGCGGGAAGCGTGGCGGCGGGCCTGAGCCAGACCCTCGGCCCGCTGGCGGGGGCGCTCTTCGCGCTCTTCCTGCTCGATGCAGCCCTCATCGGCGGGGCAGCGGTGACGCTCTCGACCTCCTACGCCTTTGGCGACCTGTTCAAGATCAAGCATTCGCTGCATCGCGGCGTGCGAGACGGCTGGGCCTTCTATGCCATCTACAGCGTGCTGGTGATCGCGGCGGCGGCCATCGTACTGCTGCCGAACGCTCCGCTGGGCCTGATGACCCTGGCGGTGCAGGTACTTGCCGGCATTCTGCTGCCGAGTGCCACAGTTTTTCTACTGCTGCTGTGCAATGACAAGGCGGTACTCGGTCCCTGGGTCAATCCGACCTGGCTTAATATTGTCGCCAGCTTGATCGTCGGGGTGCTGGTGGAACTTTCGCTGATCCTGGCGGTGGCTACCCTCTTCCCAAACATTGACGTCGTGCCCCTGACCGTGTGGCTGAGTGTGGCGCTGGTGGTCGGACTGGTGGTGACAGGCGCGCTCCTGCTGCGGCGTGCCCGCCGAGCAGCGCAGGCAGGGCCGGCCTCTGCTCGCGCCACCTGGCGCATGCCTCCACTGGACCAGTTGCCCAGGCCGGTTGTGACAACCGGGCGCTCCATCGGCTTGCTGGTGCTGCGCGGCTACCTGATCCTTGCAGCTATTCTAGTGGCGATTAAATTTGTCCAACTCGCCACCTGGCATTAGCAGCGCCAACTATCCGCCGATTAAAATCGGAGCTACGGGCCTTCGGCCAGCAAGTCCGTGAGGAACTGCCGACAGGAGAGGAGTGCCGGTCCCGCAGGGACCACCTGGCGCCCGCAGGCGCCCGTAGCGCCGAATTCATTCGGCGACGAGGTAGGGAGGCTTTTAGATAACATTGCCATAACATAAGCCTGATACATTGCTGCTGACGATATGTGTTATTATCCTGAACATCTGAGGAGGGCGCCATGAGCCAGATT